>JAFQQF010000054.1 GCA_017411385.1 Ruminococcus sp. | reverse complement strand
GTTTATGGCAACCTTGAGAAAGAAAATCGAGTCGGGGGCTGATTCTCCTCAGTATATTCAAACACATATAGGCGTGGGTTACAGAATGATAAAAGTTGAGTAAAGGGTAATGCAAATTTAGTGCATTACCCTTTGTTTTTTATGGGGTAAAAATATCTGGACTTGTGAAAGTTTGTGTGCTATGTGTTTGTACTGAGAAAGGCGGTGCAAACTGTGACAATACTTGAAGATTTATGGTATGGAAATGTAAGGCCAACAGAAAGGTCAATAGTCAGAGGTAGTAAGCTCGATAACCTTATGAATCTCCTCTGTCAGAATGAAGATGACCTGATGGGTGGGCTTACAGAAAAGCAAAAAGAAAGCTTTGAAAAGTTCAAGGACTGTCAGTCAGAGATTACAGATTACCTTGAAACCGAAGCATTTACACAAGGCTTCACAATAGCGGTTAAGCTTATGGTTGAGGTTATGAAAACAATGGAAATCCCGGAGGTGTAGGAAATGAAAAAGAGAATACAGATAGCAATGATACTTGCAGCTATGATATGTATGAGCCTAAGCGGTTGCAGCGAAAGAACAGTAACACCCAAAAGCACATCAGTAACAGAACCTATAGTGAAAACATCAGTGACAACAGAAGCTTCTGTAACTGAAGTTACTGAAAAACTTACAATACCCTCAACCGTGGTTGAAACTACCGAATCGGTTACAGAGGTTGTAGCAGTGACAACGCTCACTGCTACCCAAACAGAAACTCCAAAGGTTGAAACAGAACAACCTCAGATACAAATATCAACCGAGTATCATGAGCCAATCGAAACTACATCTGCGGTAATAACAGACGATACTAAACTTACGCATGCAGAGTTCTGCAATGCTGAGAATATGAACCGAGTTGCATCAGGACTTGTAGATTACTACATTGCAAAAGGAATTAAATATGACAACAGCATATCTACAAACAACAGCGGTTGGATGTATGTGTATCAAGGTGGGATAGATAAAACTGCGGTAAGGTCATACAATGAACACTGGGAGAGAATCGTAATCGGTATGGATGAACAGCTTGAAGCATTCATGACAATGTACCCCGAAGCAAAGTATACAGACCTATCCTTTAACTGCTATGAAGAACTACAAGCAGACGGTGAATATGACATCTACTTCTGCTTCAAATAATCTGAAAAATAATTTTGTAAAACATTTGACAAAACATCTGTTCGATGTTAAAATAGCCTTGTAAAACTGAATACGATGATTGAATGTATGATGGTGAGAGCGAAGATGAGGTTGAGATGAATGGGATAAAACAGGCTGTTACCGTAAGGAGTGTGTAAAAACGTTCCTTGCGGTTTTTTTATTTGAAAAAGGGACAAGATTATTAAAATTTCTACAAGTTGCTCGTGATAGAATTTGTAGAGAAATTAGAAGGAAGGTGTTTTTATGAAAAAACAAATTGAAAGAACAGAGGGTATCTTTAAACTCCCCAACGATGTTTTTAGAATCAAGCTGGACCCATATGCTTTCAAAGTGTATGCGTATTTGGTTTCGTGTGCAGGGTCTAAGGGAGAGTGCTGGCCGAGCATACCTACAATGAGTGAGCAACTTAGTATTGCAAAAGCTACTGTACAGAGCAGACTCAAGGAACTTGAGGAGAGAGGTTTCATTGAAATTGAAAGCAAGTCAGGGCTGAGCAAAAACGGAAAGCCTCGGACATTTAATAACCATTACATAGTACATGACTTTGATGTTCCTTTCGGTGCAGCTATCAACAGACACAAGGCAGATGAAACTTTGAAAGAGCTTACTGTCTTCGATTAGTAGGAATTAAAATCTATCCCTTCAGGGATAGGCAAGCATATTGTTTGTATATACGCCGACCCTTAAAAGGCCGACGATACAAACGCTTGTCGGGGCAAACCCCGAACCCCAAAATCGGCAACTTCAGGCAAGAATTTGATGTCCGATTTTTTTGCAGGAATAAG
>JAFQQF010000053.1 GCA_017411385.1 Ruminococcus sp. | reverse complement strand
CGTACCCGAGGCAGGAATGGAAGTAACATATGTAAAAGCAGGTATTGTGGCAATGAACGAAAAGTTCTATGACGGCACAAATCTGTATGTAGGCTCACCTGAGTCAAATATGTTTGACAGAAGCCCCGAGGGAACCACAGCGAACAAGGCTGAGAACACCTACACATGGACAAAGACAAACGTTGCAGTAGGCGACACATGGGTAGCTAAAGCTTATGTTCAGTACAGAACAGCTGACGGTACACTTCATACAGTTTACTCAGACCTTGCAAGAGCTACAAAATAATAAGCATATACAAAGGGGTATCCTGCTGAAATTGGCAGGGTGCCCTTTTTGTATAGGCAAAAAAGATGCTGTTAGCAACAAGCTATGGTAGTATTCACCAAAAGAGGTAGGGTGTTTTTTGGTGCAAAGGGAGAATATTTTCTTTTGATTTGCTTATCTTTGGCATATATAGTAATATTAATGTATGAATAATATTCAGGAGGTTATCTTATGAACCTTAAAAAGACCATAAGCGTATTTCTTTGTCTTTGTATGGTGCTTTCGGCTTTTGCTGTAGTGCCTCTTTCTGCTTTCGCAGCAGAAGCAGACATCGTAGAAACAGGTGCAAGCGTTGAGCTTGCAGAAACATCAGCAGGAATATACGGCCTTGCTGATAATGTTCAAGACGGACAGATTCTCCAATGCTGGAACTGGTCCTACAGAAATATTGCTGAAAATATGAGCAAGATTGCACAGCAGGGCTTTTCTGCTATTCAGACTTCTCCTATTCAGGCAACCAAGGAAACAACAAAGGAGTATTACAACACCGTTATGAACTCCTCCTGGGTTGTGTATCAGCCTGTTGCTTTTAACATTGAAACCAATGATTTCAACGCTCTGGGCACAAAGGCGGATTTTGAGTATATGTGTGAGGTTGCTCACAAGTACGGCGTTAAGGTTATTGTTGATGCGGTGCTTAACCACATGGCAAACAATATGTCAGGCAACACCATTCATACTTGGATTCCCTCTGAGCTCAAGGATAATTCCGATTGCTGGCACGACATCAGCAAGGATATTTATAATTATGATAACAGATATGATGTTACTCATTACTGTATCACGGGTCTTCCTGACCTGAACACTGCAAATTCTACTGTTCAGAAGCATTGCAAGAATTTCCTCAAAGAGGCAATTGCCGCAGGTGCTGACGGCTTCCGTTTTGATGCGGCTAAGCATATTGAAACAGACTGGGATGCAGATGGCACAAAATCTGACTTCTGGAAAAACGTTCTTGCCTCTGCCACTAACTATGCACAGGAAAACCGAGGCATCACCCCCTATTATTATGGTGAGATGCTGGGTTCACCCGGCGGCGGACTGAGCATTGAGGCTTACACCCAGTATATGAGCGTTACTGACCCGGGCACTTCTGACTATATCAGAAACGGTGTGTGCAACGGTGATGCTGCTGCAGCTGCATCAAGCGGTGTCAGCTACGGAGCATCAAAAAGCAAAATTGTTCAGTGGACAGAATCTCACGATAATCATAAGGACCACGGAACCAATATGATCAGTGAGCACAATATTAACAAGACATGGGCTATTGTGGGCGCAAGGGATGAGATTTGCGGAATGTATCTTGCCCGCCCCAAGGATATGTCTACAACCATGATGGGCGATGCTGACTATACCTCTTGGTCATATCCTGAGGTTAAGGCTGTTAATGATTTCAAGAACTACTTTATCGGACAGGGCGAGTACCTTTCTTCATACAATAACCTTGCATGCGTTGAACGCGGCTCTACAGGTATAGTTATTGTTAACACAGGCGGAACATATTACGATGATATCAACGTTCCTGTTCACACTATGAAATCAGGCACCTACACAGATGCTATAACAGGCAATACCTTTACCGTTTCAGGCGGATATATTAAGGGTGACATCGGCGACACAGGCATTGCTGTTGTTTATGATGTGGAAAACAGAGGTGTGTTTACAGAGGGCAACGTAACAGAGGTTTCCGTTGCAGGTTCTTTTAACAACTGGGATACAAGCGCTGACAGAATGATTGCTATAGACGGCAATACTGTTTCTACAACTATGTTCCTTTCAAAGGGTACCTACGAATTTAAGATTTCTACCACAACAGGTATGTGGTACGGCAACGGCGGAACCATTGAAGATTCCACAGGCTCTTCGGGTTGGACTATGAAGTCCTCGGATGATGACAACTGCACCCTAAACGCCTCAGGCGGTAAGTATACTTTTAAATTTAACGTAAGTACAGGCAAGCTTGTAGTTGAATATGAGAATACAACAGACAGAGCCTCTGGTTTTTATCTCAAGGGTACAATGAACGAGTGGGATTCTTCGGCTCCCTTTGTGTATGCAGATGACAGCAATACGGTAACTGCTACCGTGGCATTGTCTGCAGGAACATATAGCTTCAAGATAAATAATGAAGCAGAAGATATCTGGTACAGCAACGCAGGAACAATCAACGATACAACAGGTGACACGGGCTGGACAATGAAGGTCGGTCTTTCCGACAAGTGTACCCTTGTTGCAACAGGCGGAAACTATACCTTCTCCTTCAATCTTTCTACTCAGAAGCTTACTGTTGCAACCGATGCAGAGGTTACAACCACAACGTCTGTTGAAACTGACCCCTCGGAGTCCTCAGAGGTTGATACAGGCACAGGCTTCTTCCTAAAGGGAACCTTCAATGATTGGAATGACTCTAATCCCTTTGTGGAAACAGCTGAGGCGGATGTTGTGACAACTGCAATAAAGCTTGAGGCAGGAACATATACCTTTAAGATTCACGACAGTAACACGGAAAAATGGCGTTCAAACACAGGAACCATTAACGATAAAACCAATTCCTCGGGCTGGACAATGAGCTCTTCTGTAGATGATAAGTGTACATTGAATGCCAGCGGCGGTTTGTATACATTTAATTTTAACACAAGCACCTGCAAGCTGGTTGTGCTTTATACTCCCGATGAAACAGACCCCACAGAAACAACTGTTGCAACTCATAAAGTAACCTTCAAGGATTACGACGGCACCGTGCTTTCTGAACAGGAGGTTAAAGACGGCGAGAGTGCCAAAGCCCCTGCTTCCCCTGAAAGAGCCGCAGATGCTCAGTATACATACACCTTCACAGGCTGGGACAAGGATTTTACAAATGTTACAGAGGATATTACAGTTACCGCCATATACAGCAAGACTGTAAATAAGTATACTGTTACCTTTGTGGATTTCGATGGCACAGAGCTTTATAAAGTTCAGGTCGAATACGGCTCAGCGGCAACAATACCTCCTGTTGAGCCTGAACGTGAAGGCTATGTTTTCACAGGCTGGGACAAGGCTTTTGATAATATTACAGAGGATATAACGGTTACAGCACAGTATGTGGATGCGACTGTATATCTGAAAGGCTCCTTCAATGATTGGGGTAATACAAATCCCATGCTCCTAAGCACTGATGACAGTAATGTTTATACTACCACACTTGAGCTTTCCGAAGGTACATATACATTTAAGATTAACTACAAGGAAAGTTGGTACGGAAACAACGGAACCTTTACTGACACTACTGTAACCTCATCTTCGGGTGGCTGGGAGATGGAAACGGGTAAAGAAAATTGTACTTTGAAGGCTTCAGGAGGTACATATACATTCAAATACGACATATCTACCCAGAAGCTTATTGTTCTTTATACTGCACCCGAATACACAGTAACCTTTGTAGACTTTGACGGCAGTGTCATTGATACACAAACTGTAAAAAGAGGCGACTCTGCTACAGCACCAGCAACACCCACCAGAGAAGGCGATGCACAGTATGCTTATGAATTCAAGGAGTGGGATACAGACTTTACAAGCATTAAAGCTGATACCATAGTAACTGCAATATACACACAGACCTTAAACAAGTATACAGTCACTTTCGTGGACTATGATGGAACGAAGCTTGGTGCCCAGCAGGTAGAATATGGAAAGTCAGCAACTGCACCTGATACACCTGTCCGTGAGGGTTATACCTTCAAGGGCTGGGATAAGGCTTTTGATAATGTTACTGAGAATATTACAGTTACGGCAACCTATACAAGCAATGCAAAGAAAATATATTCAGTATTCTATGTGAATGCAGACGGTACATACCTCGGCTTTGAGCAGGTAGAAGAGGGTAAGGCAGCAGCTGGCATCGAAGCACCCACAATGGCAGCAGATGCACAGTACACCTACACCTTCGCAGGCTGGGATGCAGACCTTACTGCAATCACAGCAGACACAATCGCAACTGCAAAGTACGACACAACAGTTAACAAGTACACCGTAACCTTCACAGATAAGGACGGAGCAGTACTTGATACACAGACAGTAGAGTACGGCGCAGCAGCAACAGCACCTGAAGCACCT
>JAFQQF010000052.1 GCA_017411385.1 Ruminococcus sp. | reverse complement strand
GAGGCCGGGTCAAAAGTAATTTTGGCTCGGCCTCTGTTTTTCGGTGATTTTCCCTTTTTTACCTTTAAACTCGGAAAAATATCATTTTGTAGGCATAAATCCCTTATGCCGCCCGACAATATTCCAAATACGCTTCTATAGTGCCAATAAAAGGTCTTTGCCGGTTGCTATTTTCTGTTTTTCGGGCAATATACTTCCTTAGATTGTGTGCAATGGCCACAAGTCCCCATTCAACTGAGACTTTTTCAGTCGATTTCAGTCTGAAACGCTTGAAAGCGTGATTGAACTTTATGTTTCCGAAGACCGCTTCAGGCTCTATCGGTCTTTTGCTTCTATGCATCAGTCCCTCTTCGCTCATAAGCAGTTCTCTTGCCTTTGCCCTGTATGCGTTATTCCTATGGTTGACTTCAATGGTTCGCCTGTCTGCTTTTCCTTTGTAACACATTCCCCGTAGCGGACATCTGGAGCAGTCCTTTGCCATATACACGTTTTTTGTGGATATGTAACCAAGGTCTGATTTTTCTTTTTTATAATAAGCGAAATCCATATGTTGCCCCATCGGGCATACATAGAAATCTTTTTCCGCATTGTAATACATATTACCTGGCAGAAAGGGATTGTTCTTGTTTTTCCTTTTCATCTCTGAGTGGAACATGTTGTACTTTACATAGGGTATCATCCCGCCGTCAAACATATATTCGTAGTTCTGCTCACTACCATAACCTGAGTCTGCAACTATTTCCCGGCTCTGTCTCCCGTAACGTTCCTCAAAGCTTTTAAGGTATGGTATAAGTGTGCCTTGGTCGTTGGGTTGCCAGAAGATGCCGTAATTGGTGATGAACTGGTTTTCTGTAGATATCTGCACATTATATCCGGGTTTTGTCTGTCCGTTGTTCATCGCATCCTCTTTCATGCGCATGAAGGTGGCGTCGGGGTCGGTCTTGCTGTAGCTGTTGCGTTCTCCAAGCTTCGCAAGATGGCCGTCATACTCGTCAAGCTTGAGTGATGCATCGCTTACGGTCTTTTCAACAAGTCTGCGCTGCTTGCCCTTGCTTATCCCCATACTGTCCATCTTGGAAAGAATCCTCTCCGAACGGCGCTCAAACTCCTCCTGTGGCAGTTCTTCGGGGGCTTCTGTGGATTCAATAGCAAGTTCCCTCTCTGCGGCAGACAGTACCTCACGCACCTTGTTTATTAGCTTGGCTTTGTTCTTCTCAACGCTGCCTTTCCATACAAAAGTGTACTTGTTTGCTACGGATTCAATCTTGGTGCCGTCGATATACTGGACGTTCAGGGAGACAAGCCCCTCGCTGTTAAGCAGTTCCACCACCTTGGTAAACACTCCCTCAAGGCGACCGCCGGCGAGACGTTCACTGCGGAAACGGTTGATTGTACGGAAATCGGGCCTGTTCATGCCGCTGAGCCACATGAAATGGATATTCTCGTGCAGTAGCTTTTCCATCTTCCTGCCTGAATAGACATTGCACAGATAGGCATACACCACTACCTTGAGAAGCATACGGGGATGGTAACTGCTGGTTCCGCCACCCTTGTAAGTAGCTTCGATATCACTGATGTCGAATTTGTCCAGTATGTCGCTTACAATACGTACAGGGTGAGTCAAGGAAATTAATTCGCCCAAAGAGGGAGGAAGTAGTAGCGAATCGTTTTGATTGTAATTTTTATGCATTATCTTTGTCATGTTGTTTGGGACTAGGTTATTAGCTTTTTATGTGGTAGTATAAAGATAGTAAATATCTT
>JAFQQF010000029.1 GCA_017411385.1 Ruminococcus sp. | reverse complement strand
CAGGATCATCCCCCTTACGGTGGGTCCTCACTTCCTTCGTTCTGCCTATCCATAACCAGGGTGCCGACTTAGCTATTCATCAGGGTCATGCCCTCCGGAGAAAATTCCTGCCGGCTACCAGCTCATTCTTTGTACTTTCATTACTGAACCAAACACTTCTATTACAGCACCTTTCGGTGGACGCTTCCTGTAATCATTATGATTGTTACATTCTGTGGTACTATGCAGCCTTAGGCTGTGTTCCCGGATGCCTGATATCAGCAAGCATCTTTGATGCATCATAGCAGATTCCCTTTGTAAGAATTACATGGAATACTCTTATCAGCTTACAGGCAACTGCTATCAGTGACTGCATCTTCTTTAATGGATTTTTTTCTCTGGTGGTATAATACTTGTGGATTTCTCTAAATTCTTCATTCTTGCCCACCACTGATATGGCAGCCTCGAAAAGCAGATATCTGAGGCGTTTTCGTCCTCTTTTACTTATCTTTGTCTTTCCGTTATGTTTGCCTGAACTATCTGCCACCAGTTCCAGTCCTGCCAACTTCTGAAGTTCTTTTGTGTTATCAAAGCGCGTGATATCACCTACCTCCGCTATAAAGCCAGCTACTGTTGTTATTCCTATACCTTTAATTTCAAGCAATTTATCTACATGCTTAATTTGTTGGCATAGTTCTTTAATCAGGTCATTGACCCGTTCAAGACGTTTTGTTTGAAGCTCATAGTCCTCTATCAGATCCTGAATCTCCATTCTGGCTTCTATAAGACCTGTTTTTAATCCAATACTGTTCATTGCTGCATTTAGAATCAACTTAGCCTTCTTTTGCCCATTTCCTCGCAGTTTCGCGTCTTTCCATATTTTTATGATACCTTCTACTCCAAGTTTTACTATCTCATCAGGAGTCGGTGCCTGCTTTAATACTAACAAACCTCCCTTGGAATCTATGTGTGTATAAATTCCCTTATATTCTGGAAAGTACACTGCAATCCATTTCTGCAAACGATTCTTTGCCCTTGTCTGTTCTTCTACAAGCACAAATCTGCGGTTTGAGGCATTTCTTAGCTCTGCATATACACCTGTCGGCATATATGAGTAAAAATATCTTCCGTCCTTTACAAGTCCTGCTATAACACGCGGATCTTTTCTGTCATTTTTTGACGGACTGTTATCGTCCAGTTCCTTGGTCTTATGCACATGATGTGGATTTACCATTACAAGCTTTATATCTTTTTCACCCATGAACTGCCCAAGGTCAAACCAGTAATGACCTGTTGGTTCAATCCCTACCATCGCCTCTTCAAGTTTATTTTTCTGCATCAGCTCTACAACTGTGTTATAGAAGCTGTTGAATCCCTCCATAGAGTTCGAAAACGGTACAGGCTTTCTGGTAAGCTCAATGCCTCTCCAGTTAAAAGCTCTGAAATAGTGCTTCTCACTGCCAACATCAATACCAACAATCATTGTTGTTTCTTTTACTTGCTCAATCTTTTTGTTTTGTGTAGAATTCATTTGTAGATACCTTCCTTATTCTGTTCATTTGCTAACTGGCCGGTCAGCAATGACAGTTTAACTTAGGTATCTATTTTTGTAAAATCATTTACTCTCTACACTTTGAATTATACAGGAAGCTATTCAT
>JAFQQF010000015.1 GCA_017411385.1 Ruminococcus sp. | reverse complement strand
TGCTAATTTTTCTTCTTTGCTATGATTCTTATTTGTCCCACCTTTTGGCCTTCCCATCTTTTTTCAACTCCTTTTCTTTATTCTAACATAAAAAGTGATGGTAGACACTTTTTTGTGTCTACCATCACTATATCATTTCAAAGTTTTAAAGCTTCAAGGCTTTTTTTATAACAAGTTATTTAATTTTGTCATAAGCTCAGAATCCGGAACTGTGTATTTTTCAAAAGGAAACTCAAGCCCCATATTATCATACTTAACCTTGCATACCTTCTTAAAGGGAAGAAGCTCCACCTTATCAACACAGGGATGGTTTTTAGCTATACCACTTAACTTTAGAATGTTATCTTCGTTATCATTCAATGATGGTATAATAACTTGTCTGAGCGTTACCGGAAGACCAATATCATTAAGATAATCAAGAAATAGCAGGGGAGTATTAATACTGCAGCCAACATACTCCCTGTACATTTCATCAGTAGTGTATTTTATATCCAGCAAAACCCTGTCGGTATATTTTAGAACCTCTTTCACAGAGCTGTTAAGTATACTTGCTGAGGTATCAAGGCAGGTGTTTATACCGTCATCCTTGCAAATCTTAAAAAGCTCTGTTACAAACTCGCTTTGCAACAGAGGTTCACCGCCGGAAACGGTAACACCGCCATCTTTTCCAAAGTAGCTTTTGTATCTTTTTATTTTATCCAAAAGCTCCTGTGCGGTGTACTCCGCTCCGCCCTTGCAATCCCAAGTATCAGGATTATGACAGCAACCGCATCTCAGATTACAGCCTTGCATAAAAACAACAAACCGTATTCCGGGGCCGTCTACGGTACCTAAAGATTGCAAAGAATGCACTCTTCCTTTTAATCCGAATTGATCCATTACATAGCCTCATGGAAGGTACGGCTGATAACTTCTCTCTGCTGTTCACGGGAAAGCTTGTTGAAGTTTACAGCGTAACCTGATACACGAATTGTAAGGTTAGGATATGCTTCGGGGTTCTCATATGCTTTCATAAGAGTTTCACGATTCAGAACATTGATGTTGATATGGTGTGCCATCTTTGTAAAGTATCCGTCAAGAATACCTACGAGGTTCGTTACTCTTTCATCGTCTGTTTTTCCCAAAGCATCGGGAGTAATAGAGAAGGTGTTTGAAATACCATCACGGCAATCATCGTAGCTGATTTTTGCTACCGAGTTAAGGGAAGCAAGTGCTCCGTTTTCCTCACGGTTATGCATGGGATTTGCACCGGGGGCAAAGGGCTCGTGAGCTTTTCTGCCGTCAGGTGTTGCACCAGTGTTTTTGCCGTACATTACGTTTGATGTGATTGTAAGTACAGAAAGTGTATGTATCGCATTTCTGTATGTGGGTGTCTTGCGAAGCTCCTCGATAAATATGTGAGTCATATCCTTAGCAATAAGGTCTACTCTATCATCATCGTTTCCGTATTTAGGGAAGTCACCTGTAGTAACAAAATCAATAATAAAACCTCTGTCGCTAAGAACAGGCTTAACATTTGCATACTTGATTGCACTAAGAGAATCAGCAACAACAGACAAGCCTGCAATACCAAATGCCATAAATCTGTCAACAAAAGTGTTGTGCAATGCCATCTGAGTCTTTTCGTAAGCGTACTTATCGTGCATATAATGAATTACGTTCATTGTGTTTACGTAAAGATTTGCAAGCCACTCAATATAAATTTTGTATCTTTCCATAACGGTATCGAAATCAAGCTTGTCGCCGGAAAGAACGGGAAGCTGGGGACCGATGTGAATACCGCTTGTTGCATCATAACCACCGTTAATTGCAATCAGAAGAAGCTTTGCAAGATTACAACGAGCACCAAAGAACTGCATCTGCTTGCCGACCTTCATAGCTGATACACAGCAGGCGATAGCGTAATCATCACCGTATATAGGACGCATCAAGTCATCGTTTTCATACTGAATAGAGTCTGTATCACAGGATACCTTTGCACAGAACTTTTTGAAGCCGTCAGGTAACTGAGTAGACCATAAAACAGTAAGGTTAGGCTCAGGGGAGGAGCCGAGAGTGTAGAGAGTATTGAGAATACGGAAGCTCGACTTTGTAACAAGAGTTCTGCCGTCTTCTCCCATACCACCAACTGCCTCAGTAATCCACATAGGGTCGCCGCCGAAGAGTTCATTGTATTCAGGGGTTCTGAGATGACGTGCGATTCTAAGCTTGATAACAAAGTCATCAATAAGCTCCTGTGCCCTTGACTCAGTAAGTTCTCCTCTTTCAATATCTCTCTGAATATATACATCAAAAAATGTTGCTACTCTGCCTAAAGACATAGCAGCGCCATTTTGTTCCTTGATTGCCGCAAGATATGCAAAATAAGTCCACTGAATGGCTTCGCGTGCATTGGCAGCAGGTTCGCTGATATCTATACCATAAGCTGCAGCCATTTCTTTCATAAAGCCAAGGAATGTAATCTGCTGGAAAAGCTCCTCATCAAGGCGGATGCTGTCTGTATTAAAGTTAGATCTTGCAAGTGCAGCCTTATCCTTCTTCTTTTCTTCGATAAGATGATCAACACCATAAAGTGCTACTCGTCTGTAGTCACCAATAATTCTGCCTCTGCCGTATGCATCGGGAAGACCTGTGATAACGTGACACTTTCTTGCAAGACGCATCTCGTCTGTATATGCACGGAACACACCATCGTTATGTGTTGTTCTGTAACGGAATTCCTCCTGAACTTTTTGGCTGAGAGTGTATCCGTAAGCCTCACAAGCCTGTTTAACCATTCTCATACCGCCGAAAGGGTTAACGCCTCGCTTAAGAGGGCGGTTGGTCTGCATACCAACAATAAGCTCGCTTTCGTGATCAATGTATCCTGTTGAATAGCTTGTAAGGGAAGAAGCTGTAGTAGTATCTATATCAAGAACGCCACCAAATTGACGCTCAAGCTCAAAGAGTGACTGAACCTTACCCATGAGTTTCTTTGTGCGGTTTGTAGCACCTTCAAGGAAGCTGTCATCACCTGTGTATTCTGTGTAATTGTTCTGGATGAAATCGCGTACATTAATCTCATCCTGCCATTTGCCAGATTTGAATCCGTTCCAATTAATATGTTCCATATTGTGTTCTCCTTTGCTCATTGGAATATATAAAAAATAGGGCAAACCAGTACACAGACTGATTTGCCCAGACGGTCGGCTTATAGAATTTACATTCCCTTGCGGTGCTCCGCTGTTCCGTCAGTCATGTAAATTACAATATTATGATACATTTTTAACAATCTTTTGTCAACATCAAAAAAGCATAATTTACGTTAGCGATATATTTTAATGTTTTGATAATGTTTTATTAGATATTTTTACAAATATCATCAATCAACTCTATTGTTGCAATAATAAAGGATGACAAATATTAAGAACTCCTGACAAAAATTGACAGGAGTTCTTTTGGCGGAGATAAAGAGATTTGAACTCTTGCGCCGGTTTGAGCCGACCTACCGCATTTCGAGTGCGGACCCTTCAACCACTTGGGTATATCTCCAAATATATTTATGTTCTTATTTATTTTACAGAGCATTGAACAAAAAGTCAAGTCAAAGATAAAGCGGACAGACTTAAAATCTGTCCGCTCTGATTTTTATCTGATACCGTATTTCTCGATAACATAATCCATATCCTTATCGCCTCTACCTGAAAGGTTAATAAGAATTGAACCCTTATCCATTCTCTTAGCAAGCTTCATACCGTAGGCTACAGCGTGTGAGCTTTCAATTGCAGGGATAATACCCTCAAGACGAGAGAGAGTAAAGAATGCATCGATAGTTTCTTCGTCGTCAATAACATCATACTTAACTCTGCCGATGTCCTGTAAGAAAGCGTGTTCGGGACCTGAGGAAGGATAATCCAGACCGCTTGCTACTGAATATACAGGAGCAGGCTCGCCGTTTTCGTCTTTGAGCATAATACTGTTGAAACCGTGCATAACGCCCTCTGTACCATATTTAAGGCTTGCAGCGTGGTCGCCCATTTTAGGACCTCTGCCCAGAGGTTCAATACCATAGATATCAACGTGGTCGTTAAGAAAACCTGAGAAAAGACCTGCAGCATTTGAACCGCCGCCAACACAAGCAACTACTGCATCAGGAAGATGACCTGTCATATCAAGGAACTGCTCTCTTGCTTCAATGCCGATAACGCTCTGAAAATCTCTTACCATCATGGGGAAGGGGTGGGGTCCTAAAACAGAACCGATGCAATAGATAGAGTCTTTATACTCCTTGCTGTATGCATCAAAGGCTGCATCTACCGCCTCTTTGAGTGTCTGCAAGCCGTGAGTAACCTCAACAACGTTAGCACCGAGAATCTTCATTCTTGCAACGTTAGGAGCCTGCTTCTTAATATCAACAGAGCCCATATAAATATCACACTCAAGTCCGAAGTAAGCGGCAGCAGTTGCAAGTGCAACACCGTGCTGACCGGCGCCTGTTTCTGCGATTACTTTTTTCTTACCCATATATTTTGCAAGAAGTGCTTCGCCCATACAGTGGTTAAGCTTGTGTGCACCGGAGTGGTTTAAATCTTCACGCTTTGCATAAAGCTGAACCTTACCTCCAAGCATATCCGAAAGTCTTTCAAGATGGGAAACAGGGGTAGGTCTGCCCTGAAATTCTTTTCTGATGCGTCGAAGCTCAGCAATAAACTTTCTGGACTGGCAAATTGAGAAGTAAGCCTCAGTAATCTCTGCCATAGCAGCTTTAAGTTTATCCTCGATAAACACACCGCCATATCTACCAAAGTAACCGTCTTTGTCAGGATAATTATTAAAATAGGTGTCAAATTCAATACCGTTAAAATTCATTGTAGTTTCCTCCAAAAATATATTAATGTGTCATATTCAGTATATAATCAGTATCGCCATCGTTTTGTTAGAAGCATGTTATCAACCTCAGTTAAATTTATAAAGTTCAATAAAAAAATCCCTGACAGAGCTTTCTGCCAAGGACGAATAAAGCATTATCCGCGGTGCCACCTTGAATTCACGGTATACCGTGCACTTTTAAGGATACTTACATATCCCTTGCAACTGACGTATGCAACACGTTGCAGTATACTTTGTATATGATATACATTTGACTGCACCCTCAGCGGTCCATTTGACAATCTGTTTCTTACCTGACTTTCAGCAACACAGGCTCTCTGTGAAGGCATAACTGCCGTTATCTCCGCATCAACGGTTTAAATATTAATTTGAAATCTATTATAGCATTTGGTTTTAGCTATGTCAACAATTTATATACTCAAGATTATAAAATTTATAAAGCACTTTTTTATTATGGTTACATAGTATGTAAATAAGCAGAGTGAGGTGAACTCATGGCATACGATACAAGAGAGCTTTTTGCAAGACTGATTCAATGCGAAGCGGGCGGTGAGGGTGAAACAGGGATGCGTGCCGTTGCTTCTGTACTGATAAACCGTGCTAACTCAACTACAGGTGAATTCGGCAGAGTGAGTAATGGGGGAGATGTTCGGGCGATTATCACCCAGACCTGTCAGTTTGTGTGTATGAAAGAATTTGTTAGCGGAGAATATAACCCTCAGAATGTATACAATATGAACCCTGAGGATATACATTATGAAATTGCCGATTGGGCATTATCAGGAAATACAGACAGCTCAGTAGGAAATTCAATATTCTTTTTTAATCCATACAGTCAAAATTGCCCCAGATTTTTCCCCTCGAATGTTGGGGTTATTTATAATAGAGTTGGAGAGCATTGCTTTTATGCACCGACAAACGCTTATGAGAACACTTGAAAAAGGAGAAATCTATGAATAATTCATTTGACCTTATGCAAATATACGGGATACCACCAGCCAGATATAACGAAAATGAACCATCAGATTTGTTTTACGCAAACCTACCTTCACTTGAGCAGATTGCATCCTACAATCTTGCTTTGCAAGGCGGTAATCAAGGAGTTGGAGATCGACCAAATATGTCACCTCAGGGATTACCTGCAACCCCACAAATAAATTCAAATATGTCTACACCCGTCACAACCATTGGTATGGGAGCAAATGACATAACAGATGTACTTATGCCTGCAACAAATAACCCGCCGAGCTCAGCGTCAACCGAACTCCCCGTAAATTCCAGCAGTACTGTTGCACAGCAAATTACTGATTACAGCAATCCGTTCCCTGTAACAGCTGAAAGCATTCAGTATCTGAATGGGTTCATACGCACGCAAATAGGCAGACGGGTTCAGGTTGATTTCCTTATCGGCAATAATGAAATCATTACTAAAGACGGATATTTACTCGGCGTAGGTGCTAACTATATTCTTCTGAACGAAATAGGCACCAACGACATTACCGCCTGTGATTTCTACAACATTAAATTTATAAGATTTCTATATTAAGAAAACGCGATATAACAGCGTTTGATACCAAATAACCTTTTTCTGTAAGTCTGACGGAATTATTATCCACCATAACAAGACCGAGCTTTTCAAGATTTTTCGCTTCATTTATTAATTTTTCTGAAGGGTGAATATTGAAAAGCTCATTATATTTACTAAACACTAAACCTGTGTCTGTACGTAAGGAAAGCATAATGTATTCTTCTAAGGTATGACCATGAGATTCAAATTTAAGGTTATTCTCATAGAAGTCTTGTATATTTCTTGGATAATAGTACCTTTTACCGTCTAGCAGTGAATGTGCTGAGGGTCCTGTGCCGATATAGTCTTCAAGTAACCAATACTTCATATTATGACGACTTATATAATTCTCCTTGCAGAAATTTGAAATTTCATAATGTCTGAAGCCCGCAGAGGACAGTCGCTTACAGGTATGCTCATATAAATCCGCCTGCATATCATCATCAGCGAAGACATATTTACTTCTGTTTATATAGAACGATGTGTTATTTTCTATTTTAAGCATATATGTGCTTATATGTGTCGCACCGCTGTCAATACAGAAATTCAGAGTTTTATCCAAGCTTTCAAAAGTCTGCAGAGGAATCCCAAGCATAACATCAAGGGAAAAGTTATCTATGCCGCTTGCGATTATCCGTTCAATTGAATAGCTCGCATCAGAAAAAGTATGTGAGCGACCGAGAATACGAAGCTCCTCATCGACGGCACTCTGTAACCCCATTGAAATCCTGTTAATGCCATTACAACTAAGTGAATTAAAATCAACCAAGCCAGTAGAATTGGGATTAACCTCAATTGTTATCTCTGCACTTTTGTCCACATTGAAGTTATTGAAAACATCAGATAAAATTCTGTTAATCCGCTCGGTACCCAATACACTTGGTGTACCGCCACCAAAATATACGGTATCAACGCATCTTTCTTTGATTACTATTGACCAATTGCTCAGATTAGCAATCAGATTATCGGTATAAATATCCATTTCTTCCGCAGTGGCATTAATACTGAAGAAATCACAATAATTGCATTTCTTGACACAAAAAGGAATATGAATATATAAGCCTACAGGATTCAAAAAACAGCACTCCTTTCTTGTAAAAGGGTTGAGGCAGAAACCAACAGGTCTCTGCCTCAAATTTGGAAGGTATATGAAAAATAGGAAAGATCTTATATTACATTGATATTGTATCAAATTAAACAAAAAATGTCAAGACTATGAATAAATATTCGACAATTAATTAACATCATCTTCTTTACATATAAACATCATACTCACAAATCTTGACATTAATCCTATGAAAAAGTATAATATATTTTTGGAATAATAAGCATTGGAGATATATAAAGTGAGTAATCTTAAAGAACAAATCAGCAAGCGTCGTACGTTTGCAATTATATCCCACCCTGATGCAGGTAAGACAACTCTAACAGAGAAGCTGCTTCTATACGGCGGAGCTATTAACACAGCAGGTTCAGTTAAAGGAAAAAGAACCGCGAAACACGCTGTGTCTGACTGGATGGAAATCGAAAAGCAAAGAGGTATTTCGGTTACTTCTTCAGTTTTACAGTTTAAATATAACGATTATTGTATAAACATTCTCGACACCCCCGGTCACCAAGATTTCTCCGAGGATACTTACCGTACTCTAATGGCTGCAGACTCTGCAGTAATGGTAATTGATGCATCAAAGGGTGTAGAACGTCAGACAATAAAGCTTTTCAAGGTTTGCGTAATGCGCAATATTCCCATCATTACCTTTATCAATAAAATGGACCACGAATCAAAGAATCCATTTGATTTGCTGGATGAGATTGAGCAAGTGCTTGGAATAAACACCTGTCCCGTTAACTGGCCTATTGGTTCGGGACACGATTTCAAGGGCGTATACGACAGAAAAAGCAAAAACGTTCTGGCTTATACAGCCAACAATGGACAAAAGGAAGTTGAAGAAAAAGTTGTTCCGCTGGACAGTCCCGAAATTACAGAAACCGTCGGTAAGTATATGATTGATGACTTTCTTGCTGATATAGAGCTTCTTGAAGGTGCTGGCGATGAACTTGACCTTGATTTGGTAAGACAGGGTAAGCTTACTCCGGTGTTTTTCGGCTCAGCTCTCAACAACTTTGGTGTAGAACCCTTCCTAAAAGATTTTCTTGAATTCACAACATCACCGCTTCCCAGAGAAACTGCAGACGGCATTGTTGAACCTGACTCAGATTTTATGTCTGCTTTCGTTTTTAAAATTCAGGCTAATATGAATAAGATGCACCGCGACAGAATTGCTTTTATGCGTATTTGCTCTGGCAAATTCGAAAAAGATATGGAAGTTACTCACGTGCAGGCAGGCAGAAAAATTAAGCTTTCGCAACCTCAACAGATGATGGCTTCTGACAGAGAAATGATTGAAGAGGCCTGTGCAGGTGATATTATTGGTATTTTTGACCCCGGCATTTTCTCGATTGGCGACACCGTTTGCTCTGTCGGACACAAGGTACAGTTTAAAGGTATTCCTACCTTTGCACCTGAACATTTTGCCTTAGTACGCCAGAAGGACACGATGAAGCGTAAACAATTTATCAAGGGCACTTCACAGATTGCACAGGAAGGTGCAATTCAGATTTTCCAAGAATTAGATGCCGGTATGGAAGAAGTAATTGTGGGTGTTGTTGGTACACTTCAATTTGACGTGCTTAAACACAGACTCGAAAACGAGTATAACGTTGAAATCATAATGACTTCTCTGCCTTATCAGTTTATCCGTTGGATTGGCAACAAGGACCTTGACCCAAAAACCTTGGATCTTGCCTCTGACACAAAGAGGATTCAGGATCTTAGGGGCAACCACCTGTTACTGTTCACAAGCGAATGGAGCATTGACTGGGCTTTAGACCACAACAAAGAGCTTGTTCTTGAAGAATTCGGAAGAAATTCTTGATAACTTCTTTTGGACACGCAAAACAAACGCACTCTCTGAATATGATTATTTAGTAATCATAAGGGAGTGCGTTATTTTGTTAGATTTTTTACTTTGGCTTGCAAATTACTGTTATGTCTTTATCTTGCATGTTTGCAAAGGCGGAAGCTTTCCAAGACCACTATCTGCAATCGAAGAGGCTGAATATCTGAAAAGAAGCAAAGAAGGTGACATTGAAGCCAGAAACAAGCTGGTAGAACATAATCTGAGATTGGTAGTTCACATAATAAAGAAATACTATGCTATTCAAAGTGAACATGATGACCTGGTTTCCATTGGTACAATAGGTCTTATAAAAGCAATCAACACTTTCGACCCCGATAAGCAGATTAGGTTATCTAGTTACGCCTCCAGATGCATCGAAAATGAAATCCTAATGTATTTCAGAGGCGGAAGAAAAGCTTCTCAGGACATATCCTTAAACGATGCAATTGATACAGATAAAGAAGGCAATCCATTAACTCTGATGGATGTGTTATCTGTTGAAGAAACATTTGCAGAAGATTTGGATTTTAAAATTAAATCCTCTAAGCTTAAGGAGTATATAAACAGCGAACTAAACTCCAGAGAGAAAAAGATAATTATATTAAGATACGGTTTGAGCGGCAAAGAGCCCATGACGCAAAGAGAGGTTGCAAAGGTTCTGGGAATTTCACGTTCATATATATCAAGGATAGAAAAGAAAGCCTTACAGAGCTTAAGAAAACGATACGAAAAAAGCTGAAATCATATTTATGCACAAGCACAAAATTACTCCGGTTGCAAAGGGTATTAACACCGAAAGCAGTGTCCAGAACATACTGCCGGTTTCTTTCTTAATTGACAAACAAGTTGTTGAACACGGAAAATGAAATAAGCAGAGTATCATTGTGCAAACAGCTGTCAGCATTACCCATCCGTTATCGGCCAGAATTACTCCCAATTCATTAAGCGATGAATATTCTGTGAGTGTATTTCCCGAGGAATACGCCATTAATATTATTGGGATGAGGATTTCGTTAGCAGGAAAGCTGAGAAGTATAGCAGACATAATAACACCATCAATGCCCAACATAGATGCAAACGGGTCTAAGGCAACACATAACCGACTTAGCAATGACACCTGATTGATTTCAACATTTGCTAAAATCCAGATAAGAGCACCTGCGGGAACAGCTACAGCAACAGCACGAGATAAAACATATAATACCTTTTCTTTGATAGAGAGAAGCACTACTTTGATTATTTGTGGCTTTCTGTAGGGAGGAAGCTCCAGTAAAAAACCGTTATTACTTTTATCTTTAATGGTTTTAGAGATTACTTTAGTAACAACAAGTGTAACAACCACAGAAATAAAAAGTAAAGCAAGCAAAATTACTGTAGTGCAAACAGAATTCAAAAACGGATTGCTCACATTACTGCAAAAGAAAATCGAAATCAGAGCTATCAAGGTGGGTAATCTACCGTTACAAGGAATAAAGCTGTTAGTCACTACTGCGCATATACGTTCTCTCTTGTTGCTGATAATTCTGCACCCCATAACTCCGCATGCGTTACAACCGAATCCCATCAGCATTGTTAAAGCCTGTTTTCCGTTACTGCCTGCCTTCGCAAATATTCTGTCAAGATTAAAAGCAAATCTGGGAAGTATCCCTGTGTCCTCCAATATGGCAAACAGCGGAAAAAAAACAATAGCAGGAGGAAGCATTACTGTTACAACCCACGAAGCTGTAACAAAAATTCCGTCAACAATCAGGGATGAAAACGTTTCGTTAATCCTCAATGCGTCCAAAACCTCAATCAAACCTGTTTTTATCCATCCAAACAGCATACTAAGAATCTCTCCCGGATAATTAGCACCGATTGCTGTAAGCCAGAACACAACAGCAAACACTAAAACCATAGCAGGAATACCGGTGATAGGGGATAGTAGCAATCTATCCATTTTTCTGTCAAAATCTCCGTATGTGTCTTTAGAACTTGTTACACATAGCTTTGCTATTCTTTTGCTTTCCCTTGATATTTCTTCTGATACACCGACATAATCACTTTCATCATTGTTGAATATAGCCTTGTTTCTTATTGTGTTATAGGTCTTAATTGCTCCGTCAGATACTTTTGTTGCTACGCTTATCAAGTTGTCAATGCCCTTGTTTTTTGATGCCGATACCGATACAACCGGAACACCCAGCTGCAACGACAGCTCATCAACATCAATCTCTACGCCTTTCTTTTTTAGCTCATCTGAGAAGTTAAGACACAATACAACTTTTTGCGTTATGTTAAGGATTTGAAGAGCCAAATTCATATTTCTTTCAAGAGCGGTAGCATCAGCAACAATTATTACACAGGAGTAGTTTTTCTCTTCAATATAGTCTTTTGCTATTTTTTCTTCAGGAGAATCTGAAAGCAGAGAATAGGTGCCGGGCAAATCAATCACCGAAAAAGACCTTTCATTTTTTACAAATTCGCCTGATGAAAGGGAAACTGTTTTACCCGCCCAGTTACCTGTGTGTTGCTTCATTCCTGTTAACTGATTGAACAATGTAGTTTTTCCAACATTCGGGTTTCCTGCTAAAGCAACAACAACTTTCTCCGTGTTATCAATATTGCTTGATTTTAGTTTGTGCATACAGTCACCGTTCTACAGAATTATGTTAATATACCGTGCTTCTTCAGATCTTATACCTATTAAAGTTCCCTTAATTCTATATGCTGTTATGTGCATATTACGTGCTTGCCATAATGGTTTTACAATAGTACCTTTCGTAAAACCCATATCCAATAATCTGAGTTTATTTTTACACTTACAATCTATGCCGGCAATTGTGGCTTCATTGCCTTTTTCAAGCTCTTTAAGAGTTGATTGGTTCATTGGTATCTATCTCTCTTTTCAAGGTGGTTTTACACTATATACTATGTAAATTTTTAAACCACGTGAACAACACCTTTTCTTTAACTTAAATCTGTGATATAATGTATTAAATAAAGCATATAATTAATCGGTGATATGTGTGAACAAAAACAGATTATTAATATGCATGTGCGTTATGCTCTTACTCAGTTGTTTATTATCAACTTGGACCTTAGCCGGCAGTAAATTTATTGAAGCAGCAAATTCTGAACTCAAAGAAAAGCCTGTTATTGTAATTGATGCCGGTCACGGCGGAGAGGATGGCGGTGCTGTATCCGACTCAGGTCTAATTGAAAAGGATGTAAATTTATTAATAGCTTGTACTTTACAAAAACTGTTTCTTCAAAGCGGGTTTGAAGTTAATATGATTCGAACGGGGGATTATGCAGTATATTCAGACGATGCTGTAACCTTAAGAGAAAAGAAAGTTTCAGACATTCACAACAGAGCTGATATTTGCAACAATAACCCTAACAACATACTTATAAGTATACATCAAAACAAGTTTGAGCAGAGCAAATACAGCGGAACTCAAGTGTTTTATTCAGAAAACAACCCTCTCAGTAAATCTTTAGCAGAATGCATACGTTCATCTGTTAGCGGTTTGCTTCAACCTGATAACAATAGACAATGCAAGACAACAGATGATAATGTCTATATTCTAAAAAAAGCAACAGTTCCTGCTGTGCTTGTAGAGTGTGGTTTTTTATCCAACCCACGTGAAACAGAATTATTGTCAACACAGGAATACCAAAACAAGCTTGCTTTTGCAATTTACTCAGGCTTTCTTGAGTTTTATTATCAATACTACTAATAAAACAGGACGTGATATAATGGCTAAAATCAAAAGTGTGTATATCTGCTCTGACTGTGGATATGAGTCACCAAAATGGTACGGAAAGTGCCCCTCCTGCGGTAACTGGAACACAATGAATGAAGAAGTCGTAAGCAAAACAGATACACCCTCAGCACTTAAAAGGCAGGCAGTTTACACCAAGCCTGTCAGTATCACAGAAATTTCCACTACCGACGAACACAGATACGTTACAGGAATATCTGAATTAGACAGAGTTTTGGGCGGCGGTATTGTTAAGGGAAGTCTTATACTACTTGGCGGTGACCCGGGTATAGGTAAATCTACAATACTTCTGCAGATATGCAGACAGCTCACAGCTGAAATGAAAATTCTGTATGTATCAGGTGAAGAATCTAAGCGCCAGCTTAAACTTCGTGCAGCAAGGCTTGATGCTGAAAATGATAATCTTATGGTTCTTACTGAAACTGACGCGCAGGTAGTGGCAGAAGTTATCAGAGAAGATAAGCCCGATATGGTTATGATTGATTCAATACAGACAATGTCGATTTCTGAGTTAAGCTCATCTCCGGGTAGTGTAACTCAAGTCAGAGAATGCACAAATTTCCTTATGAGAGTTGCAAAAAGCCTTGATATACCGATGTTTATTGTAGGACATGTTAACAAAGAGGGATCAATTGCCGGTCCTAAAGTACTTGAACACATAGTGGATGCTGTGCTGTATTTTGAAGGCGATAAACAGATGTCGTACAGAATACTGCGTGCGGTAAAAAACAGATTCGGTTCTACAAACGAAATCGGTGTTTTTCAAATGTCAGAAAGCGGACTTGAAGAGGTGCAGAACCCTTCAATGATGCTTCTTTCCGGCAGACCAAAGAATGTATCAGGCACCTGTGTTGCATGCACAATGGAAGGCACACGCCCGATATTGGCAGAGGTACAAGGACTAGTTTCCGCATCAGCATTCGGTACTCCCAGAAGAATGGCAACAGGCTTTGATTACAGCCGTATGTCGCTTATTGTTGCGGTTCTTGAAAAACGTGCAGGCTACTATTTTTCTAACTCAGATGTTTATATAAATGTTATCGGTGGATTACGGCTTGATGAGCCTGCAACAGATTTAGCAGTTGCGATGGCACTTGTATCAAGCTTAAAGGATGTGGCGATAGCAGATAACGCAATTGCTTTCGGTGAAATCGGACTTGCAGGTGAAATCAGAAGCGTATCTCACGCACAAGAGAGGATTAACGAAGCTTCACGACTTGGTTTTAACAGAATAATTATTCCTTACAATAATCTTAAAAACATCAAGACGCCTGATGATGTTCAGATAATTGGTGTAAAAAACATTCGTGAGGCTTTCGATGCACTTACATAAAGAAAAACACCTAGTATATATGGCTTGGGATGATGATTTATGCAAAGCATTAAAGTCCGAAAGCATTGAGGTTCTACCAAGCTTAAATTTGCTGCATTTGCGTGAAAACGAAAGGCAACACGCTGATATGCAGCTGTGTATAATCAAAAATAAAGCTTTTATTCCTGAGTGCTGCAGAAGCATTGAAAACAAATTAACTGAATGCGGATATGATGTTGTGGTTTGTAGCTCATTATCAAAGGTTTATCCGCATAATGTTTCGTTGAACATTGCATTAATCGGCAACAGATTGTTCTGTAAAAGTTCAGCTCTTGACAATAAAATAATGGACTACACTAAAACAGAGAATTTAGATATTATCAACGTGAATCAAGGCTATACAAAATGTTCAACACTTATATTAAATGATAATGCGATTATTACTGCAGATCCCACAATATATGACACAGCGTTAAAACAGGGAATAGAGGCACTTAGGATTTCGTCAGGGGACATTCAGCTTGAAGGGGCAGAATACGGATTTATCGGTGGATGCAGCGGTGTTATTAATGATACTGTATATTTTTTCGGAGATATATCAAAACACAAAGATTCATTAGAGATAATCAATTTCTTAGCAAATCACAATATGAAATATGTTTGCCTAGGTGATTCTGAACTAAAAGATATAGGCGGATTTGTATTATTGCGATAAAACTAAACGCCCAACAATCGAACATATGTGTTCTAAAAGCAAGTTTCTATACTTGCTTTTTTTATTTCAAACAATTCGAACGTTTGTACTCTATAATCCTAATATATAATCAGAGGACACCTTGTAAATTTTACATAGCTTTATAAGCAGATGAAGAGGAAGCTCACGAGCACCTGATTCATATCTGGAGTATTGTTCTTGACGTATACAAAGTATATATGCAATATCGGACTGTGTGTAAGAATGTATAGCTCTTAGTTGCTTTAACCGTAAACAATACAAATGCTTCATAAAATATCACACCTAGAATTTATTATCAAACAGACATATGAAATTATGACTGAACTGACATAGAAGTTATAACACAGAGTCTTAAAGAATAATGTAGAAATATAAAATATAACAACAATTAAGAAATAAAAAATATTGTATAAAAAAACAGGCTTATATTATAGATAATGATAAAGAACGCAGAAATAATCAGTAAATATGCGAGCCGAACAAAATAAGACATCAATCATAACAACAAAGCGAATTCTACGAAATGTAATAATTTCTCCTCCCCCAAATTACACAAAATATTCATTTTGTGTAATTACCACACTATCAAAAAAATACACCTATGTGGTGTGGTAATTACTCGGTGCGGTGTGTTCCCCGCTATTCACAACATCTGTAACCGAAAGCACCGCTCCTCACAAAATGACCGTTTTGTGTATTTTCGCTACGCGTATGCGGTTAGTTGCTACTACTTGACATAATCAGACAACGGCATTATAATAAACACAGAGGGTATACGATTGTATACATAGCTTGTCAGTATTGCCGTGTCGCTCAGAGATATAATGTATCTGTGCCGACGACAAGCCACATTTCGCACAGGAAAGCACTGCAGTAATGCGGTGCTTTTCTTTTTGCCCCACCGCCCCAAAAGGGGCCCGCGGACACCGATTGTGTGTAAGCCGTTGTTCCTGTTCCTCCTTTCTTCTCCAAAATACCACGGCTATTTACTTTTGTCAATCGAACATTGTTCGAACAAAGGTAACAATCTTCTGTATACTCGGTCGGCTATCATTTCAGAAAGCAAGTCATAATCCAGGTTCCCAGGAGCAGAGTCACGATTATTGGACAGCATATCAGAAAATGCATAAATCATTGTTGTATCCATTCTGTCGTGCTGTAATTCTTTCTGAACCTCGGGCAAACCTTTTTCATGGAACAAGTCCACAGCATAAGTTTTCCTTGCAGAATGACAACCCACATTGTCGGTTATCTTCAAGTGCTTTGTTGCCTTCTTAACATCTTTCCATACAGTTTGCCGTGTTCGCGGTTTATCACCAAAACGACCTGGGAAAATAAACTTTTTACTGGAAATCTGTCGTAATCTCTTAGAAAGCTCAGCAGAAATTACCTTTTTGCCCTTTTTTCCTGTTTTCTGTGCTGTGTACTTTATTGTATTTCCTACCAAGTCTGCAGGAGTCAGTGCAAGCACATCCCCTATTCTGAGTCCTGTTTCAAGAGAAACCCTCAGAGCTAAAGCGTTCTCGTACTCCATAACTTGGTATATTTTCTTGTATATGCTCGGTTTAAT
The DNA here is from genome assembly GCA_017411385.1 of Ruminococcus sp. Taxonomy (GTDB): domain Bacteria; phylum Bacillota; class Clostridia; order Oscillospirales; family Acutalibacteraceae; genus Ruminococcoides. The sequence goes on along the minus strand of JAFQQF010000015.1, from coordinate 56,744 downwards.
ATAATCAGTTTTCATACACTTCAATTATAGCACAAAAAAGGCAGTCTGAGTAGACTGCCTTATATTTTGCCTGTATTGCGATTTTACATTCCAGAATATGTCAACTCAGAGTTTTGCCTAAAAATTCGTGAGAGCCATTTTCAAAGCGAAGAACACGCAGAGAATTGCCAGGGATATCTATTTGGTAATCATAATCTGCAGAATAATAATCGTTGTCACAATAACGATAAACAGGGCGAAGGAGAACTCCACCTGAGTAATACCACCTGCCACCGACTTTCTCACTCTCCTTTGTAAGATACTTCTGCAGATATGCAGAAACTTTTACAAGACCTGCATCACCAGTAATCTCAATAGCAGTACTAAAGCCATAACACCAGTCAGATATATTATAGACCGTCTTTCTATCTGCTTCAGGTACTTTGTACCTATCAGCAGTAGTAACCTTTATAGGTTTCTTTCTATCGGGCACTTTAACAGTCCCACTATCAACCAGTTTAAGCACATCATTACAAAGCACATGAAAGTGTAATCCCTTTTTATCCTTATGCCGTTCAATTACTGCAAGGTACTTAAGCCCTTTACGTCGGACACGATTGTCACACCACATACTGAACGATGCAACAACGGACTTGTAATCATCCCTTGCAAAAGACTCCCCGTTATAAGTAAGTGTGCAGAAATACTTGAAATCGGTGTTACATCTGATAATGTCGAGCACCTTTGCACGTGCACGCTTAACGGCTCTATCTGAAGTTGATTGTGACGATTTAATGTCAGTTTCCACGCGGGAATTATCATCATATTTTTCAAAACTCTTCCAACCCTCAGACTCCAACCCCGAGGGGTTAAAAATCTTCCTTTCCGAAATCATCATTTCAACGGGAACCCAGGCTCCACCCTCATCAGGGTAGAGCTTAATTCTGCAGTTGCAGAGTCCTTCCCGAGCATTGATGTGTAATAGATTATTCATTATTTGACGGAATAATGTCCGTTATATCAAGTAGAGATTTTCCCAAAAACCTATCAGAGAGAGGAAACCCAAAGCCGAGCACTCCCCCTGTTTCTGTGCTGTTGTGTTTTCCGCTGTGGGTGGGGGTTTTAGGGTGCACCCATTCAAACCCCCACTCCCCAATCGGAAAAACACAGCACTCACAAAAGAAACCTTGCAGAGAGAGGACACGTTGCATAGGAGCACTTTGCTCAGTGGGGAGCAAAGCCCCCAGTTCGCAAAAGTGCCTGTTCGGTCCTAACGCGGACTCGCAAGCTCGCTCGCTACTCCCTCACTAATCTCGGTTGTCGTCGCAGTTGCATCTGGCACAGCTTCCGTTGGTCGCGTGCCTGCCCGCTTTGCGGGCACCGTGCCTGCTCCTCTCGCTCCGTACGGCTCGGCAGCCCCCCGCTCCTCGTCGGGGCTCCCGCCCACTCCTCGCGGTTGCACAAAACCTCAACAAAATGCAAGGGCTTCGCAAGTGCCCAAAGGGCACCCTTGCATTTTTTTCGGTTTGTGCCCGTCGCGGTGCCCCCCAGCCTCGGGGCACCTTTGGTGCCCTACCCTTCTTCGCTCGCCCCCTCGGGGCTCTACGGTGGCACCCTTCGGGTGCCACCTTCGGGGGGCGCGTTCCTCGCCCCTCGGGGGTTTGTCAGCCGAAAGGTTTGTTTTAGAGGTTTGCTTTTAGGTTGGCAAGGGTGTGCAGAGCACACCTTTTAAAAAGCATATAAGGCACAAAAAAGAGGTGCAAGGGCAAGACAAGTGCAAGCACCCTTGCACCCTTTTTGTGCCCTCTCATTTTGTGTACTTTCTGCACAGCCGAAAGCAGATCCACCAGTATTCTCCGCAACTTATGCCCTCCGCAAAATTACACAAAACTATTTTCATTTTGTGTAATTTTCTGTATAAGAATTTACACCCCTATTTTATGTGTTATAATACTAGTAAATTAATTAACTCGGCGTTTTTAAGGAGTGATTAAATGCTGTCGAAAAATTATAAAGACGGTGCACCGCCACTGGTTCGCGATTATCTGATTCACCTGCGAGTTATAAAGGCGAAATCTGAAAAAACCATTGAAGAATACTATATAGATATTCGTACTTTTTTTAGATTTCTGAAAACTCACAGAGGTTTAGTTTCTTCAGATATACCATTTGATGAAATCCCTATTGACGACGTTAACCTTGATTTAATTCGTTCTGTTACCTTAAGCGATGCATACGACTTTATGTTGTATCTCACTGATGAGCGTGGTAATAACAGTTCTACGAGGCTCAGAAAGACCTCTGCCCTGCGCGGTTTCTTTAATTATCTTTGCGTAAAAAAACAAGTACTCGATGAAAACCCTTTAAAAGACCTTGAAACACCACAGCAAGTTAAGCAAAAACCTAAATTTCTTACATTAGACCAATCAATTCAACTATTGAATGCAGTAGAAGGCAAACACAAAGAACGAGATTATTGTATTCTTACTCTGTTTCTTAATTGCGGGTTGAGATTATCCGAATTGGTTGGACTAAATGTGACTGACATCAGCCCTGACAATTACATACGAGTGCTCGGCAAAGGCAATAAAGAACGTATTGTGTACCTAAACGATGCCTGCATAAACGCTATAAATGATTATCTCAAGGTCCGTCCTGTAGATGGTCTTAAGGACAGAAAAGCACTTTTTATCAGCAATCAGGCTAAAAGAATGAGTCCTGTTACGGTTCAGAAACTCGTATATAAATATTTGGAAAGAATCGGCTTAGATTCCCAAGGCTATTCTTGTCATAAGCTGAGGCACACAGCGGCAACGCTTATGTATCAGCATGGTAATGTAGATGTGTTGGTGCTACAGGATATACTGGGACACGCAAACTTGGGTACAACTCAAATATACACACACTTAAACACTAAGCAAAAAGAAGATGCAGCAAAATCAAATCCACTTGCAAATATAAAAAAAGATTCATAATAAACGCAAACTCCCATCAGCATCGATGGGAGTTTGCGTTTTATATATCGTTATTCAGAAGGTCTTCATAGGATTCGCGCTGAATCACAACTCGGCTTCTGCCGTCTTTGACCATAACCATAGCAGGTCTGAGGATTCTGTTGTAATTGGAAGCCATTGAGTAATTGTATGCTCCTGTTGTGAGCACTGCAATAATATCCCCCACCTCAGGATTCACTATAGAAATATTCTCCTGAATCAGGTCGCCACTTTCACAACACTTGCCTGCAAGAGTTGCGTTATCAATTGTTTCACCCTGTGATTTAGATGCATTTAGTACTGTATATTCAGCTTTATACAAAGCGTATCTGATGTTATCAGACATGCCGCCATCAACAGAGATATAGGTTCTGATACCCTTGATTTCCTTAACATTACCCAAAGTATAAAGCGTTGTACCCGCTTCACCAACTATAGAACGACCCGGCTCTATATGAAACTCAGGTTCAGGGATTCTAAACTCATCACATACGTCCTTCAGAGTTTTTGCCACAGGTGTTAAGTACTCTTCTATTTCAAGAGGAGAATCCGTATCTGTATAGCTTGCACCCAAGCCACCACCAAGATTTAACTCCTTAATCCACAAGCCGGTTTCTTTATGAATCGTAACAAAGAACTCAAGCATAACTTTTGTGGCATCGCAGAAAGGTTGTGTGTCAAATATTTGAGAGCCTATGTGGCAATGTAGCTGACAAAGCTCAAGATTTTCACACAACAATGCTTCCTTTACAGCCTGCATAGCTTCACCATTCTCAATCGAAAAGCCAAACTTTGAGTCAATTTGCCCTGTGCGAATATAATCGTGAGTGTGTGCTTCTATACCCGGTTTGATGCGAAGACCTATTTTAACATATTTATGTGCTTCTGTTGCGATTTTCTGAAGATTATGAAGCTCAGTGAGGTTATCAACGATAATGCGTCCTACACCGCACTCAACGGCCATTTTAAGCTCGTCATAAGTTTTATTGTTACCGTGAAAGAATATCCTTTCAGCGGGAAACTCCGCCTTCAGAGCTGTGTAAAGCTCGCCGCCTGACACAACATCTACACCCATTTTTTCTTCAGCCATAATCCTGTAAATTTCAAGGCACGATAAAGCCTTACTGGCATAGCAAGGGAAACTGCCTTTATTAAAATTTTCAGAAATAAAAGACGTATATCTTTTACAGTTGCGTCTTATGAGATTTTCGTTCATCACGTATAATGGTGTGCCGTACTTCTGTGCAAGAGCGATTGTATCACATCCCTCTACATACAGATGTCCGTTGTCACCAAATTCAAGTCCGGGAGTTAACATCAGCTCCACTCTCCCCTCTCTAAATATTTATCAATAAGAGCTCTGACATCCTCTGTACCATCGCCGTTCAGTGCAGAAAACGCTACAAAATCCGCGTTATAATCTGAAAGCAAGTCAGAGTAATAGGCAAGCTGGTTAGCAAGCTCTGATTTATTTAGCTTGTCCTTTTTAGTAAGTACAACAGCAAAAGGAAAACCAAGCTCAGAAAGGTATTCTATCATCTGCATATCGTCTGCAGACGGTTTATGCCTGATATCGCAAATCTGAATAACAAGAGCAAACTTGCGTTCATCAGCAAAATAACCTTCAACCAACTCTCCCCAACGCTCTTTTTCATCGCGGGAAACCTTAGCATAGCCGTATCCGGGTAAATCCACAAGCATAAACTCCTTAAGGGAAAAGAAATTGATTGTAGCTGTTTTTCCGGGTGTCGCACTTACGCGTGCAAGATTTTTTCTGTTAGTAATTTTATTAATAAGTGATGATTTACCCACGTTTGACCTACCGGAAAACACAACCTCAGGAAGAGTTGATTCGGGTAGCTGAGATGAAACTCCGCAGGCGATTTCAAATTTTACATTATTAATATCCATAGTAGCCTCCCTAAGAGGTTAATTTGTTACTGCTCGCTGTCTTGACACAGATTTCGCTTTTGTTTGAGTCTTCTTTACAGCTTCCGCTTTTATAAGCATAACATCAAGAACCTTATCTACAGTATCAACAGGGATAAACTCCACATTATCCTTAACTACAGGGTCAATCTCATACACATCCGGCAGATTTTGCTCAGGAATTATAACCTTTTTAATGCCAGATTTGTATGCTGCCATTGCTTTTTCTTTAAGTCCGCCAATAGGAAGCACCCTGCCTCGAAGCGTTATTTCTCCTGTCATGGCTACATCGTATCTGACACGTAACCCTGTTAGTGCTGAACATACGGCTGTTGCCATAGTTACGCCGGCAGAGGGACCGTCTTTAGGAACAGCTCCCTCGGGAGCATGGATATGAATATCTTTGTTCTTATAGAAGTCAGCATCAATACCATATTCATTTGCACGGCTTCTGATACAAGTGATAGCAGTTTTTGCAGACTCCTGCATAACATCACCAAGTGAGCCTGTTAGCTCAATTTTACCACTTCCGTCCATTACTGCAACTTCTATAGGAAGAATTTCTCCGCCCACCGAAGTCCAAGCAAGACCGTTGGCAACACCAATCTGATTCTTGGTAGAGTAATAGTCATTTGTAAACTTTGCAGGGCCCAGATACTCAAGCAAATCAGACGCGTTAATACGAACAACGCTGTCGTTAGTGACTACTTCTACTGCCGCTTTACGCATAAGCTTTGATATAATTCTTTCAAGCGAACGGACTCCCGCTTCTCTTGTATATCTGTCAATCAAAGCATAAATAGCACTGTCGGTGAGTTTGAAACGTTTAGTATCAAGTCCGTTATTAGCAAGCTGCTTCTTTACAAGATGCTTCTTTGCAATATTAAACTTCTCTTCACGTGTATAGCTTGACAGTTCAATAACATCCATACGATCCCGAAGAGGCTCAGGAATCGCGCTTAAATCGTTAGCGGTTGTTATAAACATCACGCTTGATAAATCAAAAGGAATATCAAGGTAATGGTCAACAAAAGCAAAGTTTTGCTCAGAATCCAAAACTTCAAGAAGCGCAGAAGTAGGGTCACCCTTATAATCATTTGACAGCTTATCAATCTCATCGAGAACCATCAAAGGATTCATCGAACCTGCACGCTTCATACCTGACATAATTCGACCGGGCATTGAACCTATGTATGTTCTTCTGTGTCCTCTGATTTCAGCTTCATCCTTAACGCCGCCAAGAGAAATGCGAACTGAATTTCTGCCGATATCCTCAGCTACAGACAAAGCGATTGATGTTTTACCAACGCCGGGCGGACCTACAAGACAAATAATGTTACCCTTTGAATCAGGATTAAGCTTTCTCACAGCCAAGGATTCAATAATTCTGTCCTTGACTTTATCTAATCCATAGTGATTTTTATCAAGAGCAGCTCGCACCTTTTTCAGATTGATGTTTTCTTCTGTGTATACGTGCCACGGAAGCTCAAGGCAAGTGTCTATATATGTACGAATAAGTGCGGCTTCCTGACTGCCATAAGGAAGGCGTTCAAGCTTTGCGCATTCTTTGAGGAGAAGCTTTTCTATTTCCTCCCCCATATTCTTTTTTCTTATAGCTTCTCTGAGATTTTCCCCCTCCATATCGGGGTCCTCAGCGTCACCCAATTCTTCCTGAATAGCACGGATTTCTTCTCTGAGGAACATCTCACGCTGAGCTCTGTCAAGATTTACTTTAGTTCTGTCAGAAATCTCTTGTTCTATTGATATAATTTGAAGCTCCTCATTCAGCATACCAATTAAATTTTCGGTACGCTCTACAACATCAGTGAACTCCAAAATAGCTTGCTTGTTATGATACTCAAGAGGAATATGTCCCGCGATATAGTCACTCAACTCTCCACATTTATGGCAAAGTCCGACCTTGAACATTATATCTGATGGGAGTTTTGAATTAAACTCCATATATTTTTCAAAGCTGTTTTTTAGTGCACGAACATAAGCCTGCTCGACTGTTTTATCTGAACATTTTTCTTCCTTAATCTTCATCAGGTCTGCACTAAGGAAGCTATCGTTTTCAACGATGTATTTGATATCTGCTCTGTAAAGTCCCTCTAATATAACTCGCAATACCCCTTCAGGCTGTTTAATAACCTGCACAACACGACACATAACACCCATCTGATACAGGTCAGAAACTTCGGGATTACCTTCCGATGCATCAAACTGTGCAGATGCGAAAATCAACTGTTCCCCCTGCATAGCGTGATTGATTGCACTAATCGATTTCTTTCTGCCCACATCAAGATGAAGCATCATCTTAGGGAAAACGACTATTCCACGCAGAGGCAGAACAGGAACGTTACAAATCAAAGCGTCGTTTTCTAACATAAAATACCTCGTAGATAAAAATTGCAACTGCCGTACGCCGAAAAATCAGCGTACGGCATAATTAATACTTACATCATATCAGGATGCAGACGCATCCAAAACAGAGTCCTCACCACGGATAACAGTAGGTTCAGCTCCATCTGTTATCACCTTAGCGGTGATAATAACTTTGTTAATTGTTTTATCCGCAGGCACATCAAACATAAGCTGAGTAAGTGTCTGCTCCATAATTCCTCTCAATCCTCTGGCACCAGTCTGCTGCTCCAAAGCTTTCTCAGCTACCGCCAAAAGAGCGTCATCTGTAAATTCCAAAAGAACATCATCATAGGCAAAAAGTTTTTTATACTGCTTCATTAAGGAATTCTTTGGCTCAGTAAGTATTCTAACAAGAGCATCAGAATCAAGCCCTGACAAAGCTGTAATTACAGGAAGTCTGCCTACAAGCTCAGGTATCAATCCGAATTTAACAAGGTCATGAGAAACAACCTTTTCCATCCAGAAGGATTTATTGAGAGTTTTCTTATCTATCACATTTGCTTCAAAACCAAGAGAAGATGAGTCAGTACGCTTCTCTACAACCTTTTCAAGCCCGTCAAAAGCACCGCCGCAAATAAAGAGAATATTGCTTGTGTCAATGCTGATAAACTCCTGCTGAGGGTGCTTTCTGCCGCCCTGAGGAGGTACGTTAGCAACGGTACCCTCTATCATTTTCAGAAGTGCCTGCTGAACACCCTCGCCGCTTACATCTCTGGTAATTGAAGGATTCTCAGATTTACGTGAAATCTTATCAATCTCATCAATATAGATGATACCGGTCTGAGCCTTTTCAATGTCATAATCTGCTGCTTGAATAAGTTTCAGAAGTATGTTTTCAACATCTTCTCCAACATAACCTGCCTCGGTAAGAGTAGTGGCATCCGCGATGGCAAAAGGCACATCAAGAGCTTTTGCCAATGTCTGTGCAAGAAGAGTTTTACCAACGCCGGTAGGACCCAAGAGTAAAACATTACTCTTAGAAAACTCCACATCGTCATCCTCATTAAACACACGCTTGTAATGGTTATACACAGCTACGCTGAGAGTGATTTTAGCTTTATCCTGTCCGATTACGTACTCATCAAGAATAGCCTTGATTTCGTGAGGCTTAAGAAGCTGTGAAGCATCAATCGCGTCAGCAGATGCAACAGGCTTAATTAGGTCACCTTCATCAAGTATAGACATACACAGCTCAACGCAATTATCGCAGATATAAACTCCGTTGCCGGCTATGAGCTTACCAACCATACCCTGAGTTTTGCCGCAAAAAGAACAGCAAACATCATTGTTGTCTTTGTTGTTAGGCATAATATTCCTCTTATCTTCTTTCGATTACCTTATCAATGAGTCCGTACTCAAGAGCTTGCTGAGCAGTCATAAAGTTATCTCTTTCAGTATCTCTTGTGATAACTTCAATGGACTGACCTGTGTTCTGAGCTAAAATCTCATTAAGCTTCTTCTTAGTGTGAAGAATATGCTTTGTGTGAATTTCGATGTCTGTAGCCTGACCTTTTGCACCGCCGCTGGGCTGATGAATCATAATGTCTGCATTGGGCAGAGCGTATCTCTTGCCCTTTGCGCCTGCAGAAAGCAGGAATGCACCCATTGATGCTGCCATACCCATACAGATTGTGGAAACATCACACTTGATGTACTGCATTGTGTCGTAAATTGCCATACCGTCTGTTACTGAGCCGCCGGGGCTGTTGATGTAAAGACTGATATCCTTAGAAGGGTCCTGACCCTCAAGGTAAAGAAGCTGTGCAACTACGAGGCCTGCAGAAACAGAATTCACCTCATCGTTGAGTATAATTATTCTATCGTTGAGAAGACGAGAGAAGATATCATAGGAACGTTCTCCGCGACTTGTCTGTTCAACAACATAAGGTATTACGCTCATTAAAAATCATCCTTTCAGAATAATACTTAACAAAATCAGTGAGAGATATGCAAATGTTCTAAAATTTATATCACTTTACTGCTGCTGCGCTTTTTACAACATCCATTGCACGCTGAACAGCAATATCATCACGCTGGTCTTCAACGTCAACAAGCATTTTAATGCGGTCTACTTCTACACCGTATGTTTCAGCAAGTCTAGCAAACTCAGCATCAACCTCTTCGTCAGTTACAACGATGTTCTCAAGCTGAGCAATTTTCTTGAGAGCAAGTCTGAGCTTTACTCTGCGCTCTGCATCCTTACGGTACATTGACTTGAGAGCATCAGCATCCATACCCATATAGCCGAGATATGTTGTCATATCCATACCCTGTGAACGAAGACGTGCATCGAAATCACGAATCATGGAGTTAACTTCGTTATCATACATTACCTCGGGAATCTCACCCTCTACAAGCTCAATAAGCTTGTCGGTAATCTGGTTTGCGATGTCGTTCTCTCTCTCTTCTTTGAGTCTTTTAGAAATTGTTTCTTTAACTTCCTTCTTGTAGTCCTCAACAGTTTCTTTGTCACTTACATCCTTAACGAACTCATCGTCAAGCTCAGGAAGTTCCTTTGTCTTGATTTCATGAAGCTTAATATTGAACTGTGCATCCTGACCCTTAAGCTCTTCAGCCTGATAATCTTCGGGGAAAGTTACAGTGATAGTGAACTCCTCGCCAGCATTGTGACCGATAATCTGCTCCTCAAAGCCGGGGATGAAAGAACCGCTGCCAAGTGCAAGGTTGTAATTCTCAGCCTTACCGCCTTCGAATGCAACATCACCAAGGAAGCCCTCAAAGTCAATAACAGCTGTATCGCCGTCAGCTGCAGCTCTGTCCTCAACAGTAATCATACGGCTGTTTCTATCGCGGATTTTGTCGATTTCTTCGTTAATCATTTTCTCGGTAACACGAACAGCCTTTGCTTTTACCTCGATATCCTTGTAGCCGTCAATTGTAACCTCGGGCTCAACAACAACTACAGCCTTGAACTCAAAGCCATTCTCTGTGCTTACTTCTTCTACAGACTCAACAGCAACAACCTTAAGGCCTGCCTCCTTGATAGCTGCTTCAAGAGCTTCGGGATAGCAAAACTCGATTGCATCAGGATAGAACACATCCTTACCGTAGAGCTTCTCTACCATCTGTCTGGGAGCCTTACCCTTGCGGAAACCGGGGATAGAAACCTGGCCGATGTTCTTTTTGTAGGACTTCTGTACTGCTGCTTCGAAAGTAGCTGCATCAACAGTTACTTCCAACTCGTACTTGTTTGTTTCTTTAAGTGTAGATGATTTAAGTGCCATTTTGAAATTCCTCCATATAATGGTTTTTTGGTATATTCAAACGACCGGCACGGGATAAAAACCTGTGAAGTCGCATGAAATCAGATTTAGTTTGATACCTTCAAAATCACCGATGATTGCGTGCTTATGAGTATTCGCACCATGCAAATGACCATAATAACACCGTTTTATACCGTGAGATTTCAAGGTGTTTATAATTTCCTCGCAGACGATTGTATCATACACAGGAGGATAATGAAGAAAAACTACAGGCTCAAGTCCTGTCTTTTCAGCTTCTTTGATTGATGCTTCAAGGCGGCCTACTTCTCTTTGAAGTATCCTCATATCCTTTTCACCCGAAGACTCATAGTTCCAACCGCGGGTACCGCAGATTGCAAGATTATCAGCAACATAGGCATTGTTGAATATAATGCTTATTGTATCAAAGCCTCTGTCAGCAAGATACTCATCAATTTTCTTTTTAGTTGCCCACCAATAATCATGATTGCCTTTTACAAGGAGCTTTTTGCCGGGTAAGGAGTTAATGAATTCGAAATCCTTGTCGCATTCTTCAAGCTTCATCGCCCATGATATATCCCCTGCAATTACAACCGTATCTTTCTCTGTAACAAGCTTTTGCCAGTTATTTTCAAGTCTTTGTACGTAATCACTCCAACCGCTGAATATATCCATTGGTTTGTCGGTACCAAGAGAAAGGTGCAGGTCGGCTATTGCATAAACTGACATTACTTAAGACCCAGTGCACCGAGCACATACTCAGGCATTGTGTCGGATTCGATAACATCAGAGAAGCGGTCTGCCATAGTTCTTGTTGCTTCAAGCGGTTCAGGAATCTCAACGCATGTAAGAGCTGTAAGCTTATCGACAACAGCAAACTCATCTTCATCTGTGATTTCCTGTCCCATTACTGCAGAAAGAACTGCACGAGAGAATTTATAGGGACTTGCAGTAGAAGCAATCACCGCGGGAGTGTTATCGCCTGTTTCATTGAGATACTTCTCATATACATTAACAGCAACTGCAGTGTGTGTATCGCAGAGATATTTTGTGTCTTTATAAAGAGCAGAAATTGTGTCAAGAGTTTCCTCCTCAGAACAGAATCCACCGCTGAATAAATCAGTAACAACCTTCTTGATATCTTCGCTTACCTCGTAAACACCATCTGTTTTGAGGGACATCATATACTCTTTTGTTTGGGCATCGTTTCTGTCTGAGAGCACATAGAGAAGTCTTTCAAGGTTAGAAGAAACCAGAATATCCATAGAAGGAGAAACAGTTGTGATAAATTCTCTGTTCTTGTTATACACACCTGTGTTGATGAAATCTGTGAGCACGTTGTTTGAGTTGGAGGCACAGATTAACTTATTCAGAGGCATACCCATACAGCCGGCAAAGTAAGCGGCAAGAATGTTACCAAAGTTACCTGTGGGAACAACAACGTTGATTTTATCTCCAAGCTTAATCTTTTCTGCATTTACCATATCACAGTAGGCTGAAATATAGTAAACAATCTGAGGAAGGAGTCTGCCCCAGTTGATTGAGTTAGCACTGGAGAACATAAGACCGTTGCTTTCAAGAGCGTTGATTACTTCTTCTGTTGTGAAAATTTTCTTAACGCCTGTCTGAGCATCATCAAAGTTACCCTTGATTGCACACACACCTACGTTTTCACCGCTTGTGGTATTCATCTGATGCTTCTGCATGGGACTTACACCGTCTGAGGGATAGAATACGATAATCTCTGTGTTATCAACATCCTTGAAGCCCTCAAGAGCAGCCTTACCTGTATCACCGGAGGTTGCAACAAGGATTACTGCTTTTTTGCCATCTGCTGTTTTCTTGAGAGATTTTGTGAGCAGATGAGGAAGAATCTGAAGTGCCATATCCTTAAAAGCACAGGTAGGACCATGCCAAAGCTCCATAATGTTAAGCTCTGCCCCATTGTGATTAACAGAAACTATAGGAGCAGGATTGTCGCCACCGAATTTTTCGGCTGTGTAAGCATTGTCAACGCAATCTGCAATCTCTTCCTCAGTAAAATCTGTGAGATAATCAGAAAGAATCTTCTTTGCTCTTTCTCTGTAATCAAGCTTTAATAAAGCTTCAAATGTAATCCCATCGTATTTGGGGAATGTTTCAGGCACAAAAAGACCGCCGTCACGGGAAATTCCCTGTGCGATAGCCTGTGCCGAAGAAACTGATTCTTTATTATTCTGTGTGCTGGTATAAAGCATTTTTAACCAAACCACCCTTTCATCGCGAATAATATATTATTTTACACTATTTTATAGTAAAAGTCAAAATCTACTAAAGAAATTATGAGCATTATAGTACATAATTTTTTGTACAAGTTGCTCAGTATATCCTATTTTAAGGAGTTCTTCGTATAAAACAGGGATTTTTTCTATACCTTTTAGGCTTTGCGGCGGGTTGCTTCCATCAAAATCAGAACCGATAGAAAGAACATTTTCTCCTCCCAAGGAAAGAAAATATTCCGCGTGCTTTATAACATCAGTAATTGATGCTTTTTCAGGGTAAGTTGACAGAAAATCTCGATGAAAATTCAATCCAACTATACCGCCTTTGTTCTTAATAATTTCAAATTGTTCGTTGGTAAGATTACGTCTGTGAGGACAAATGCTACGAGAATTTGAATGTGAAGCCACAAAGGGTTTGGTTGCTCTCTCTGCAACATCAAAAAACAACTTATCACTTGCGTGGGACACATCAACTACAATTGAGTTTTCTTCAAGAGTTTTAATACATTCTGCACCAAAAAGAGAAAGACCAACACCTTGTGCATCTGCACCGCCACCAATGCAATTCTCTGCATTCCACGTTAATGTCAGCATCCTGACACCGTGTTTCTTCAGCAATTCAATATTTCGAATGTCATTGTTTAGGAAAGAGCCGTTTTCTACAGTAAACAGAAACCTCACGTTATTGTCCGAATTTTTATCGGAAATATTGAGTTTTGCACATTCATCCTTCAGGTACTTTGCTCCATTGCAAAAGAGCTCCATCTGAGAAGCACAATCAAGCTCATCGGGAATCCAAATTGCCATACATTGTGTCCACTCATCAAACACACGACCTTTATCCAATGTAACCTCATAAGACGGACTATTAATTCCTCTTTTGTCATTTACGGCTTTAAACAAAGTATCACAATGCAGGTCAAAATACCGCATAGCTTCCTCCCTGAAAAAATGCGTTTTTTATGTAATTGATTTTATAAGGTTTGCCTTTTTCAGTAAGAAACACTTCAGAAACATCAAACCTTGGCTGTTTAGTTGTGGGGTTATTGTAGGTAAGATAGTGCTTTGCTGCTCTGATAATCATTTGTTGTTTATGAAGATTAACCGCTTCAGCAGGACGAATTATACCTTCACCTGTACGCGTTTTAACCTCAACAAAGATAATATACTCTTTATCCTCTGCTATGATGTCTATCTCGGAATACTTATTGCGCATATTACGGTCAAGAATTTTACATTTGTTCTTTCTAAGAAACTTAGCAGTAAAATCCTCACCTGTTTCGCCTTTTGATATATGTGTAAACAGCTTCATATTATTTCAGTATATTTTTGAGAAAGCTCATTCTGTGAACAGGACTGGGTCCGTGCTCTTTTATCATATCCGTATGCAGCTTTGTGCCATATCCCTTATGCTTTTCAAAGCAATACTCGGGATATAACTTTGCATACTCAAGTAGCAATCTGTCCCTCGAAACCTTTGCAAGTATTGATGCCGCCGCAACAGACATAGAACGAGCATCTCCTTTGATGATATATTCAGAAGGTATGTCAAGATTTGGTGTACGATTGCCGTCGATATATGCAAAATCCGCGGGAACATCAAGTCCTTCTACAGCACGCTTCATTGCAAGCATTGTTGCATTAAGAATGTTGATTTCTTCTATTTCTTCAACTGTAGCAAAAGCAATGTTATAGGATACTGCAGACTCTGTAATTATGTCGAACAGCTTTTCACGTTTCTTTTCAGTAAGTTTCTTGGAGTCGTTTACACCCTCAAGTATAATGCCTTTTGGAAGAATTACAGCTGCAGCACAAACAGGTCCTGCAAGAGGACCTCTGCCTGCTTCATCAACACCGCATACATATTTATATCCTTTTTCATATGCAAGGTTTTCAAATTCTAACCAATCCATAATTACACCTCACAAACAGGAGGAAGTTCCAAAGTAATCCTTCCAAGCTTTGCTTCACGAAATTCATCAAGAAGCATCACAGACGCACGCTCAGTATTAACTTCGCCGCCTGAAATAAGCATTCCGCGTTTTCTGCCAATTGTTTCAAGAAGCTCATACGAATCTGTATCCGATACTGTTGCTGTATCAAGTGAAAAACGCTCGATAAACTTCTGCGGTTTAATCTCTTTAAGTAAATCAAGAAGTCTGACAGCTAACAGCTCGGTATCAAGTATCTGGTCTTTTACAGCACCTGTAAAAGCAAGGCGCTCACCTACAAGCTGGTCCTCAAACTTAGGCCACAAAACACCGGGAGTATCCAGAAGCTCAAACCCTCTGTCAAGAGTAAACCACTGGTTACCGCGGGTTACACCGGGTCTGTCTTCTACCTTAGCTCTGTTTTGCTTTACTACTTTATTAATAAACGAAGACTTACCTACATTAGGAATTCCCACAATCATAACTCGAACAGATGGATTCTTAATGCCTCTTGCTTGCTTTTTCTCAATATAAGCCTTAAGCAGTTTTCTGCATTCAGGCACAACGCTTGAAAGACCTTTTCCACTTCTGCAGTCAATAGCAAGTGCACGAATTCCCTTTTTACTGTAATACTCAATCCACCTTGCAGTAGCAGACGGGTCTGCCATATCACATTTATTCAAAAGAATTAGTCTAGGTTTGTTGCCTACAAGAGAATCGATGTCAGGGTTTGTGGACGATACAGGAATTCTTGCATCCTTAATCTCCACAACAGCATCTACAAGTTTCAGAGATGCTTCGATCATTCTCTTGGTTTTGGTCATATGACCGGGGAACCATTGGATATTCTGATTTGTACCCATAAAATCACCTCAAAACAAAAAAGCCTACATCAGATGATGTAAGCTTTTGATTTGCTCTTAATATAAGTAACCGAAATGGTTGAAAGGAAAAATTACAAACTGAGCTTTACCGATAATATCATCAACACTTACACAGTCAAAATAACGGCTGTCAAAAGATACATCACGATTATCACCAAGGATAAAAGCCTCACCCTTGCCGACTGTTATTGAGTATTCAAGCTCACCCTCTTTGGATATTGTTTCGGTAGAAATATAATCCTCTTCAAGAAGAATACCATCAACAAAAACCTCATGGGTTATATAGTTGATATAAACCTCCTGACCCTCCAAAGCGATAATACGCTTGATGATAGGCTTGTCGTAATACTTACCTGCAGGAATAACAACAATATCTCCAACCTCAGGCTCGTAAAAGAAGTTAGTAAGGATTACCTTATCGCTATGCTTCAAAGTATTTTCCATAGATGTACCGTCAATATTAATCAAACGGAAAACAAAGGTAAGCAAAAGCACAACAATTACAATAGCCACAACTATAGAGTGAATCCACTCATAGAGGGTGTTTGTAGCTGTAGAGCTGTTTGGAGTAACCTTTGTCATCTGACTTTCATCAATACCAAAGGATTCATCCTGAATATCAATATCATATTCATCAAGATCGATTTTTCTCATATTAACACCTGAATGATAGTAAAAAAAGGGACGGAATGTCCCTTTTTTCAAAATTATTTCAAATTACTTTTTGATAGCTTCCTTAACCTTAGCAGCCTTACCCACTCTATCACGGAGATAGTAGAGCTTGCTTCTGCGAACCTTACCGTATCTGATAATCTGTACATCAGTTACGTTGGGAGAGTTAACAGGGAATACTCTTTCAACACCAACACCGTAAGAAACACGTCTTACTGTGAATGTTTCGGAAACACCGCTGCCGCGCTTTGCGATAACAGTACCCTCGAACATCTGAATTCTTTCTCTCTCGCCTTCACGGATGTTAACAGCAACTCTTACTGTATCACCGATAGAAAACTGAGGCTTCTCTGCCTTGATTGAGCTTGCGGAAATTGCTTTGATTGCGTCCATTTTTATGACCTCCATTTATTTTTCGGAAATTCATACCTTTCGGCAGAGGACTATCCATATCAATATTGCGGTGTTACCGCTTGATTGAACTCGTCGCTGAGAACGACGGAATTTCAAACACTACAGTATAATAACACATTGTTTAGGAAAATGCAAGTGTTTTTTGCTGATTTGGAAAAATAATTATCAGCGCTTTCTGATTTTATCAAGGAAACTGATAAAATACTCAGGCAAATCAGAATCAAACTCCAAATACTGACCTGTTACAGGATGTAAAAATCCAAGTCTTTTTGCATGCAGACATTGTCCTGACAGTTCAGTTATCACCTTCTTAGGACCATAAACATCATCGCCGGCAAGAGGGTGCCCTACGTATGACATATGTACACGAATTTGATGAGTGCGTCCTGTTTCAAGCTTACAACTGATATAGGAGAAGTCCTTCATTTCTTCGAGAACCGTATAGTGAGTTATCGCATTTTTTGAGTTTTTATCAGTAACACACATGCGTTTTCTATCAGTCGCAGAACGACCTATGGGTGCGTCTATCGAGCCTTCAGCATCTTTAAGATGACCGTAAATTATGGCTCTGTACTCGCGGGTCATACTGTGCTCTTTAATTTGCTCTGACAAAGAAATATGTGCTCTGTCTGATTTTGCAACAACCAAAAGACCGCTTGTGTTCTTATCGATACGGTGAACTATGCCCGGACGCATAACACCATTGATTCCTGAAAGCTGACCTTTACAATGAAAAAGCAAGGCATTAACAAGGGTCGAATCAGGATTACCAGCGGCAGGATGCACCACCATTCCCTTTGGTTTGTTTACAACGATTATATCTTCATCCTCATAAACAATATCCAAGGGTATATCTTGTGGGATTGCTTCAAGCTCTGTTGCCTCTGAAAGAGTAACAACTACCTCGTCACCTGCAGAAACCTTATAGCTTTTAGTAACAATCTTACCGTTAACAGTAGCCTCGCCGTTTTCTATAACCGAAGCAATAAAGCTTCTGGATTTTCCTTCAATACTGTCAGAAAGAAATTTATCAATTCGAAATCCTTTCTGACTCTCTTCAACAATAATTCTGTATTCCATATCAATTGGATTTTTCTGTAGGTTCAGACACCTTTTTGGTTTTTCCATAATAAAAAACAATAAAAACCAAAAGAAGAACTGTTCCTATAGTTACACAATAATCGGCAATGTTACAGACAGGCGGAAAGAAAGATAATGCCAGAAAATCTACAACATATCCGTTGAGTACTCTGTCAATCAGATTTCCGATACCGCCTGCTACTATGCAGGTTGCGGCTGCATAATACAGCTTCGACTTAAAATCTGATTTTGTCATCATATAAATTAGTATTCCGCACACCAACAGGGTAACAGCAATAAAAATCCATCTGAAGCTTTCAGAGCCTAAGCCGAAAGCCATTCCATCGTTGTGAGTATAAGTAAAATCTAAAAGTCCGGGAATTACAGGGACAGACTCCCCTAACTCCATATTTTGAACAATAAGATATTTTGTAATCTGGTCAAAAGCAACAAGCACAACAGCAACGATAATTGCAATTATCATTACAACTGCCTCCTTAATAAAGCACAAGCGGTGCATTTTGAATACACCGCTTTGGCAATAAACTTAAACAATTATTCAATTACAGCAGCACATCTTGCACAGAGTGTGGGATGGTCGGCATTTTCACCAACAGTCTTGCTGTATGCCCAGCAACGCTCACACTTTTCGCCCTGTGCCTTATTAACTGTAACTGTAAGCTCACCCTCTGCTTGCTCTACAACAACCTCGGATACGATGAATGCAGCGGCAAGCTCATTCTCTACAGATTTGATGAACTCGTACTCAGCACCGGATGCTTTAAGTGTAACAGAAGCTTCGAGAGAAGCCTTAATCATCTTATCTTTGATAGCAACCTCAAGCTGTTTCTTAACTGTATCACGAAGCTCATGAATCTTATCCCAGTTAGCAATGAAGTCTGCATCAAGTGAAATTTCAACGGGTGCAGGCATCTCATTGAAGAGTACACACTCAGCATCTGCGTCTGCACGATGAGGCATATACTTCCAGATTTCATCGGAAGTGTATGCAAGGATAGGTGCAATCATTCTTGTCATAGAATCAAGAATGATGTAGATAGTTGTCTGAGCTGCACGGCGTGCCTTGGAATCAGCTTTTTCTGTATAGAGTCTGTCTTTGAGAACATCAAGGTAGAAGTTAGACATATCAACAACGCAGAAGTTGTGAATTGCATGGTATACCTGATGGAACTCATAAGAGTCATACCCTGCTTTAACCTTTGCCATAAGCTCGTTGAGCTTATTGATAGCCCACTTGTCAATAGGCATAAGCTCGTCGATAGCAACTGAATCTGTGTCAGGATTAAAGTCATTAATACATCCAAGAATGTATCTTGCTGTATTACGGATTTTTCTGTAAGCCTCGGAAAGCTGTTTAAGAATCTCTTTGGAAATTCTGATATCCACATGATAGTCGGAAGATGCAACCCAAAGACGGAGAACATCTGCACCGTACTGGTCAACAACCTCCTGAGGGTCAATACCGTTACCAAGGGATTTACTCATCTTCTTGCCTTCGCCGTCAACAACCCAACCATGAGTAAGAACACTCTTGTAGGGAGCCTGACCGAATACAGCTACAGAAGTGAGCAGTGAAGACTGGAACCAACCACGATACTGGTCAGCGCCCTCCAGATAAAGGTCTGCAGGCCATGTAAGGTTAGGTCTTGCCTTGCAAACAGCAGCGTGAGTTACACCGCTGTCAAACCAAACGTCCATAATATCTCTTTCTTTTTCAAAAGAGGTGTGACCGCACTTTGAGCATTTAGCTCCTTCAGGAAGGATTTCCTCAGCACTATGAGTAAACCAAGCATCAGAACCTTCTTCACGGAAGAGAGCTGCAACAGCATCCATAGCGGCTTTGTCAATATAGGGCTCGCCGCATTCTTTGCAGAAGAAGATGGGAATGGGAACACCCCATCTGCGCTGACGAGAAATACACCAGTCCTTACGGTCTTGAACCATAGAGGTAATTCTATCCTTACCCCAACCGGGAATCCACTCTACATCATTGATAGCCTTCACTGCGTCAGCCTTGAAGTCATCAACAGAGCAGAACCACTGATTGGTAGCTCTGAAAAGTACAGGCTTCTTACATCTCCAGCAATGAGGATACTGGTGAATAATTTTCTTAAGTCCGAAAAGGAGACCAAGGCTCTCAAGATGCTGTGCAATGGGTTTATTGGCATCATCTGTGAGGAGTCCTGCAAACTGTCCGGCTTCCTCTGTGAGTCTGCCGTCAGCATCAACGGGAACAATGATGGGAATTTCGGGATAATTGCGGCATACGTCATAGTCCTCTACACCGTGACCGGGAGCAGTATGAACACAACCTGTACCGCTTTCGAGGGTTACATGGTCGCCGACGATTACAAGAGATTCGCGGTCAAGGAAGGGATGACGAGTCTTGATGTATTCAAGCTCACTGCCCTTAATTTCAGCAACTACCTCATAATCCTCAATGCCTGCTGCTTCAAAAGCGCTCTTGTAGAGCTCTTCTGCCATAATATAGAATTCATCGCCTGACTTAATTACACAATAATTAAACTCAGGACCCACGCAAACAGCAACGTTACCGGGAAGTGTCCAAGTGGTTGTAGTCCAAATAACAAAGTATGTTTTTGCAGGGTCAACACCAAGTGCTGAAATCTTACCAAGGTCATCGCATACGGGGAACTTTACATAAATTGAGAAACAGGGATCTTCTGCATATTCAATCTCAGCTTCTGCAAGAGCTGTCTTGCACTCGGGACACCAGTAAACAGGCTTAAGTCCCTTGTAAATATAGCCTTTCTGAGCCATCTCGGAGAAAATCTCAATCTGAGTTGCCTCAAAATCCTTAGTAAGTGTAATATATGGGTTGCTCCAATCTCCGATTGCACCAAGACGTCTGAACTGGTTACGCTGGTCATCAAGATAACCGAGTGCAAAATCACGGCAAATCTGACGAAGCTCAACATCGGAAATTGCATCAGAGCTGGAAACACCAGCTTTTGCTCTTGCTTTAAGCTCTGTGGGCAGTCCGTGAGTATCCCAACCGGGTACAAAGGGTGCACAGAAGCCGGACATATTCTTATATCTTACAATGAAATCCTTAAGCACTTTATTAAGAGCTGTTCCAAGATGAATGTTTCCGTTAGCATAAGGAGGGCCATCATGAAGAATAAACATGGGCTTGCCTGCGTTTTTCTCCATAAGCTTTCCGTAAATGTCGTTGTCATCCCACTTTTTAAGGGTTATAGGCTCACTCTGAGGAAGACCTGCTCTCATAGGAAACTCGGTATTAGGAAGATTTAGTGTTTTGTTGTAATCCTGGGACATAATTATCTACTCTCCAAATATCATGTATTATTCTGAATCAGCAACATCAGCGGTGTCGCCGTCATTTTCTATGTTATAATTATCGCCGAATTTAAGGTTTGCAAAGTTTTTGCTACGCTTTTTAGCAGGCTCGTGAACTGTTACATCATCAGAGCTATCACTTATATCACTAACAATGCTGATGTCAAACAAATCCTCAGCTGCAACAGTAGCAGAAGCTGACACAACAGGTTCTGCTTGAGCAGATGAAACTGCTTCAGGCTCACTGTTAATCTCAACCTCAGGGAGAATCTCTTGTGCAGTCTTTGGTAGGGGCTCCGCCTTCACAGCAGCAACCTCATTGGCACGCTCGAAATCAGCAGAATTATCTGTGGGGAACCTCTCCTCTAATGATGCCTCCATAGACTGTGTACGCTGAAGGCTTGGCAGCTCCTTAACAACCGCAATATGCTTGTTGCAATGATTAACAATATCATCTCTGAGTCTGTTGCACTCAGCGAGAAGCAAAGTATACTGCTTCTTCTGTTGTTTAATCTGCATATTAAGGTCATAAAGCTTTGCTTTAGCCATATTCTCTGATTCTTCAAGAATACGTGCAGCCTTAGCTCTAGCTTCTTTAATGGTCGAATCTGCAACTCTCTGAGCAGAAAGCATTGCATTACGAACAGAATCCTCATCTGCTCTATACTCTTCTACTCTTGTTGCAAGAATATCCATCTTTTTGATTAAATCAGATTTTTCTTTTCTGAGCTGCTCAAAAGTAATGAGCACCTGATCAATAAAAGCATCCACATCTTCTGGCTTATAGCCACCAATGCCTGCCTTTCTAAAGCTTACATTTTTGATTTCATCAATTGTCAGCATTCTGTGTCCCCCTTATATATAATGCATTACATTAATCACTAGTCGCTCACGCTTTGTTTTCCCTATTGTAGAACCAACTATGTACTTACCATAGCCTCTGATGCTGATTACATCGTTTTGCTTAATCATCTGTGACGGCTTTTTCACTTGAAGATAATTAACAAACACCATATCGCCTGCTATTAATCTTTCAGCTTCAGCGCGTGATGAGTTGATACATGAGGATACAAAATTATCAACCCTCATTGAAGTTACAATAAATTTTAAATTCTCTGTAATTGAGCAAAGAGAATCCTTATTACCATCAAACCCACATATATCCACAGACTCTCTGCCAATCCTGTCTAAATCTCTGACTATATGTTCTGCTATTTCATCACGAACAAAGACTACAGCTTCTTTATCATTAAGTCTTATAATATCGCCTATACACTCCCGTTTAATTCCCAGTCCCATCAAAGAGCCGAGATAATCACGGTGTGTAAGTTCTCTTTTTCCTCTTGAAGATACTTTTAGTGCCTTAATCGGAAAATAAGGTTCAGTTAAATCATTATGAACACAAATATAAATACGATTTGCGTTACGGTAGCCGCCATCAACAGAAAACTTGACACCTGTGTTGTTAAGATAACCGATAGCTACCGCACATTCTCTTTCATTGAGAAACCCCATTGAAGCACAACCTTCACGGGTACTCAAATAAATCAAATCGTCAAGTCTTGATAAAAGAAGCTTTGTTTCATCCATTATCAGAAATAAACGCCACTATTTTCAAGCTCGTCAAGTAAATCGTCACCTGTAAGGTCAACATGATTTGGAATGATAATAAATGTGCTAGAAGCAACCTTTTTGATTTTGCCACGGTTAGCATAAGCAACACCTGAAAGGAAGTCAATGATTCTTCTGGACATATCCTTGTTAGTATTCTCAAGATTTAAAACAACTGTGTGTGTCTTAATAAGCTCATCAGCAATAGCTCTGGTTTCCTCACCAAAACGCTCAGGCTTGAAAAGAGCAACTGCAAGCTTAGCTGTTGCATTAATATTAACTACCTTACTCTTCTTGGATGCGTTATCGCGAATTGTAACATCCTCTTCAAAATCCTCTGCTTCTTCTTCGCCGTATCCATACTCGTCATACTGATACTCATCATCAGGAGCATCCCACATACGCTTAAACTTATCTACAAAACCTGCCATAATAAATACCTCCAATAAAATATTTTAATTATAATTTCTTGCACCAAAAAGTGATGAACCGATTCTCACAAGGTTTGCACCCTCAAGAATAGCTTCTCGATAATCACCGGACATACCCATAGACAGAGTACCCATTTTAATATTATCTATCTTTTTTGACGATATGTCAAGAAACATATTACGCATATTTTGAAAATATCCTCGAATTTTCTGTTCATTTTCACAAATTGGCGGAATAGCCATCAAACCCTGCACGGAAATATTATCAAGTGGGGCAATCTGATAAAGCAATTCTTCCAAATTTTCAGGCATAACACCTGACTTGTTTTCTTCTCTGCCGACATTGACCTCAATAAGAATATCGGTATTTATCCCCTGCTTTATGCTTTGCCGTGAGATTTCCTGAGCAAGCTTGAGCGAATCAACAGATTGAATCATACTAACCTTGCCTACAATCTGACGAACCTTGTTGCTTTGAAGATGACCAATAAAATGAAGCTGAGAATTATCCAAGTCGTAGCTATCGTATTTAGAGAGCAGTTCCTGAACTTTATTCTCACCAATAAACCTGAGCCCTAAAGATATAGCGTAATTAATAAACTCAGGCTCAACGGTTTTCGTTGCTGCAAGAAAGGTAATATCCTCTGCACGTCTTCCGCTCTGAACAGCAGCATCAGCAATATTCCGAACTATAGCTTCATAGTTGGTCTTAATATCACTGAACATCTTTTCCTTCAAATAAATCATCCCCCTTTACAACAACCTCATCGTTTAGCTTTACTGTTTCGCCGCTTATTAATACACCGTCTTCTGGCGCCTCATCAATTATCAGAAAATCCGGTCCTGCATAAAGAATGGACACTTCTCTGAATTCCAATTGGTTACCGTGTCTTACATAAACACCCTGAACTTTCTTCTGTTCTCCCGTGTCACTAGAATAAACCTCAACATAATCATCGTGAAGAGCTTCTTTACTAATTCTGAGTCCGGTATATGAATTAACGGTAATCTGAACAGTTTCGTTCCTCAAGTGGCTTATGGGGGTGTTCATATAATTACAGCAAAATACAGCAACAGCTTCTGACTGCTTGCTTGTTTGATTAAGAGCAACCAAATCCGCAGGAATATCTTTACAGGTAGTATTTGGAAAAGTAAGCATAGGATACATATTAGAGTGAGATAAAGTAAGGGCATCGTCAGCTGACAGTTTACAAACCACATACCAATTCAAACCGCTGACTATTTTTCCTATGGTGTTTTCACTAACAGAAGCCGGTTTGATTTCGTTTTTATAATCCTCGATCGTCAGTTCAGATACAGTATTATAATCAATAAGACCTTCGTATCCATCGGCTGATGCTACAAAATAGCCACCCTTGTTTGTTTTGATTGCATCAATATAAGTGCCGCCATTTTGCTCATAAGTAAGTTTTTCGTTTTTCAGTGCTGCAATCTGTTCATCAAAGCCTGTTACAACACCGGTGATAACCTGACGCTGATTCACTGAATGTATCAAATTATCTCCGTTTGCTAATATTTCAGCAGTTGAGTTTCTGTTTACTGCAAGAAGCATATTCTTCAAATTCAGTTCAATCTGCTTATCAACTGCAGAAAAGTCTGTGTTTACGTTTTCATGAGATGTGTTAAGACTTTCAAGGGTTTTAATTTTCTTATCTATCTCAGCAATTCGGTTGTAATTGAGCGCATCCGTTTCGTTAGCAAAGACCAATGCAACCTCTGAGCCTGCACTAACAATATCACCGTCATTAACTGTATAATATAGAACCTTGCTTCCATTATAACTTAGTAATGTTTCATTTCTGACAACAAATGACGGTACTGTTATGTTCTCACGATATGTATATCGTTTGGCAATTTCAGTATCTACAATATTAGTTGTGCTTATATCAGCGTTAATAAGCGAAAAAACAAAGACAGCACCAACAAGTACACACAATAAAACAACTACAGCTGTGATTTTATTTCTGTTTTTAGTATTTGATTTCTTATTTCCAGAACGTTTCATTCTACTTCAAATCCTTCTTGAATCAGGTATTCTGATACTGCCTCAAAGAGCATATTACTGTTGTTATAATCATCAACATAAAACCACTTAATCTGATTATCACGCATAAACCAAGTAAGCTGACGTTTTGCATAACGCCTTGTTGAGCGTTTCAGAATTTCGATGCATTCATTAAGAGATAAAGCTCCGTCAAAATATGGTTTTAGCTCTTTATAGCCTATAGCTTGAACAGAAGTGTTTGCATGATTGCATGAAAAATGATGCTCAGCTTCTTTTAAAAGCCCCTGTTCCAGCATAAGGTCGACTCTTAGATTAATTCTATCGTATAACTTTTGTCTATCTCTGAAATTCAAAGCAAGCTTAACAGGCAAATAATCAGAGCCATTCACCTTAGAACGAAGATTTTGCTCAGTCATTGTAACTCCTGTTGTGTAGTATACCTCTATAGCACGGATAATTCTCTTTGGATTACGCTCAACACTTAACCTCTGAGCACTATCACGGTCAAACTCTGAAAGTAACGAAAGCATAGCATCAATACCTTCAGCTTCAAGACGATGTTGGAGCTCTTGTCTGAGTGATATATCCGCCTCACCCTCAGAGAAGCTTACACCTGAAAGTAAAGAATCAATATATAATCCGGTACCGCCTGTGATTATTGGCAGTTTGTTTCGCTTATGAATGTCTGCAATGGCAACCTTAGCATCTTCGATATATCTAGCTACACTGTAGGACTCTGTAACCTCAACATAATCCATAAGGTGATGCCTAATTGAACACATTTCTTCTTTCGTAGGCTTTGCCGTTGCAATATCCATACCTTTATAAATCTGCATAGAATCGGCAGACACGATTTCTCCGTTGAACCTATGCGCAAGCATAACCGAAAGAGCGGTTTTACCCGATGCCGTAGGACCAGCCAATGACACCACTTTTATTTTGTTATCTGACAAAATATCACGCCCTGCCAAACTGTTTTTCTATTTCTGATTTTTTTAGTGAAATACACACCGGTCTGCCATGGGGACAATACCTAAGTGAGTCATCTAAAAGCATTTTTCTTGCTAAATCCATAAGCTCCAAGTCAGTACTTCTGTTACCTGCTTTGATTGCAGCTCGGCACGCAACATTGTGGAAAATCCAATCCATTTTATCAGACCGAATGTCCTTTTTGTTTTGTGCGATATAGTCAGCCATTTCAATTATGGTATCGGAAATATCCTCGCCTGTTATATACTGCGGTGCACTTCGCACAAGAAGTGTGGGAAAACCAAAGTCTTCTACTTCAAAACCGCACTCACTAAACATATCGAGGTTTTCGACAGCACTTGTATAGACAGCTTTGTCTAACGTAACCGCAACGGGTACAAGAAGAAGCTGGCTACAGGAATCGACTTCATTTTTTAGCTGTTCATAAATCATACGCTCATGGAGTGCGTGTTTATCTATGAGTATCAGCTCTTTATCCACTTCGATTATTATGTACGTGCGGAAAGCCTCTCCGATATATTTAAAAGCATTTGCATCTGAAACTTCATTCAGAAGTGACTGAGGCTCGGGAGTATCTATTGATTCTTTATTTACTGTTTCGGTTGTTCCTTTTGAGTCAGAATCAGTAATATCTGAAACCATAGGCTTAATATCTGTAATCAAAGGTTCAGACTCTACAGCTGCAGACTCCTGATTCTTAGAAGCAGTTACAATCTGCTCCCCATCTTTATTGCCTGCAATAACATCAAGAGCGGACAGATAGTCATCTACCTTGCTTCTGTCAGCAACTTCAATTTTACGCATATAAAAAGGTGTGAGCTTTTTGTCATCAGCAGGTTGAGTTGTTGCCTCAGGAGTTTTAGGAATATCGGGTATATATAATGGCTTTTGCTCTGTGTTAACAGGATTTAATACAGGGGCGGATACAGATTTTGCAACATCACGCGCTCTTAAATCAAACTGAGCAAAAGGATCCTGCTTTTTTACAGAAGCATCAGAAAGGACTGCTTCTTTTCGCTTATCACCTTTCATCAAAGCAGACTTAACAGCGTGATACACCGCATTAAACAAAGGTCGTTCGTTAACAAAACGAACTTCTATTTTTGCAGGATGAACATTAACATCAACTGCAGAAAAAGACATAGATATATTAAGAACACAGCACAGGAACTTACCGACCATAACGGAACCCTTTGCGGCTTCGTCAACAGCAGCACCTGCTGTACGGCTTCTGACATACCTGTTGTTTACAAAGAAGGTCTGCATATTTCGGTTAGGTCGAGAAAATTCAGGTCGTGAAATATAGCCTTGGACCTTAATGCCATCTAACTCGTAGTCCACTTCAATCAAAGAATTAGAAAACTCTCGTCCGAAAACAGCGTAAATCGCTGAACGAAGCTTACCATCGCCTGCTGTTTTCAGGACCTGCTTAGAATCTCTGATAAAAGTAAATGCTATCTCAGGATGTGAAAGAGCGATTCTGTCGATTACAAGAGCAACAGCATTACCTTCAGCTACATCCTTTTTGAGAAATTTTTGACGTGCAGGAATGTTATAAAACAAATCTCTAACAACGATTGTAGTGCCAATAGGGCAACCTGCATCATTGAAGGCGACCTCTTCTCCACCTTCAATTACATAGCTTGTGCCAACTTCTTCACAGTCTGCACAGGTAATAAGCTCAACCTTAGCCACTGCGGATACAGAAGCAAGTGCTTCACCTCTAAAACCAAGAGTTGCAATAGAATCAAGGTCACTTTCAACGCAAACCTTACTTGTAGCGTGACGAAGAAAAGCGTTGCGGATATCATCACGCATAATTCCTACGCCGTCATCGGTGACTCGCATAAAGGTAGTACCGCCGTTCTTAATCTCAACTGTTACGGACTTTGCCCCTGCATCAATGGAATTCTCCACAAGCTCTTTTATAACTGAAGAAGGTCTTTCAACAACCTCACCGGCTGCGATAAGTTCGGCTACATGCTTGTCAAGAACATTAATTCTACCCATACAAATCACCTCCTAAATATAGTTAAACAAAACTTATAACAGTTTTTTTAATTCATACAAAAGATTTATCGCTTCAATGGGAGTCAGTGTGTCAATGTCTGTACCTCTGAGTTTTTCAGCTACTGCAGAGTCAGCCGAAGGCATAAGCGAAAGCTGTAAATCATCAGCCTCTATCGGAACATTTCTCAGATTTTCACGTTTATCAACATCTGAATACTCCGTAAGCTCTTTTAGAATCTGCTTTGCACGTGTGATTATTGAATCAGGTACACCTGCAAGCTTTGCAACTTCAATACCGTAGCTGTCATCAGCACCTCCGGGAACAATCCTTCTGAGGAAGGTAATGTCGTCGCCGCGTTTTTTGACTGCTATATTGTAGTTTTTTACTCCGTCAATAAGCTCTTCCAGAACTGTTAATTCGTGGTAATGGGTAGCAAACAGAGATTTTGCGCCAAGGCGTTTTTTATCAGCTACATATTCAAGCACTGCCCTGGCGATACTCATACCGTCATAGGTTGAGGTACCCCTGCCTATCTCATCAAACACCAGCAGGCTCTTTGAGGTTGCGGTTTTGACAATATTAGCAACCTCACTCATCTCAACCATAAAGGTTGACTGACCGGAGGCTAAATCATCAGATGCACCAACACGGGTATAAACAGCATCCACAATGCCTATGCGAGCTGAATCACAAGGTACAAAAGAACCTATCTGAGCCATAATAACAATTATAGCAGTCTGGCGCATATAAGTGGATTTACCTGCCATATTGGGGCCTGTGATGATAGCTACTCTGTTTTCAGAATTATCAAGGTACACATCATTTGAAACAAAGCGAGAAGAATCAAGAAGCTCCTCTACAACAGGGTGACGGGAAGCCTTGAGGCAAATTACGGAAGAAAGATCAACCTCAGGGCGAACATATCTGTTATCAGATGCAACAGAAGCCAGAGAGCAAAGAACATCAAGCTGTGCTATAGCATCAGCCGTGCGCTCGATTCTCTGCAAGTTTTCTGCAATCTGTGTACGAACTGTATTAAAAATTTCATACTCAAGTGCCGTTGCCTTATCCTTAGCACCAAGAATCCTGCCCTCAAGCTCTTTAAGCTCAGGAACAATATAACGCTCGCAGTTAGTAAGTGTTTGCTTGCGGATATAGTAATCGGGCACCATATTTTTGTAAGAATTGGTAACCTCGATAAAATAACCGAACACACGACTATAACCCACCTTAAGCTTGGGAATACCAGTTCTATCTCTCTCGGCACTTTCAATTTGTGCGAGCAAAGAGGTAGAGTCAGTCATATCAGAGGTAATACGGTCTAGCTCCTCATTATATCCACGTTTAATCATTCCGCCTTCACGGACAGTAAAGGGCGGTTCCTCAACAATTGCTGAATCAATAAGCGTATGTATATCCTCCAAAGTATCTATGGAGGTAAATAAGTCTTTGAGATAAGGTGATGTACTGTCAGACAACAAAGCTTTAATCTGAGGCAAATTAATAGTTGCACTGCTAAGAGAACGTAGCTCTCTGGCGTTTGCACTTCCATAGACAATTTTTGTCATAATTCTCTTAATATCGAGAATACCTGAAAGCACCGAAACAAGTTCAAGCCTTTTGACGGTATCATCAACAAGCTCTGCAACAGCAGATTGACGCCTAATAATTGAAGCCACATTCATCAGAGGATTTTCAATCCAATTTCTTAGCAAACGCTTACCCATTGCAGTTTTTGTTTTGTCAAGAACCCAAAGAAGAGAACCGCGTTTCTCCTTGGAAATCATAGTCTGGGTAAGCTCTAAATTGCGTCTTGTGTTAAAATCAAGTCGCATAAACTGATTGTCTTTATAAAGCTCAATGTTGCTGATTCTTTCAAGACCCGTCATCTGAGTCTTTCTGAGATAAAACAGCAGAGCACCTAAGGAACAAACGAGCTCTGATGATTCCTTCACAGCTTCATACTGAGTTTGCGGAAACTGAACCATTATAGCATCAAGACAATCAAGATAAGAAAAGGTTTCATCAGAAAGTTTTTCAAGACTGCAGACAAGCCGCTCTCTTATGAATTTTTCAAGCGAAGCGCTATAAGAGCCAAAGCCGCCTATAAGCACTTCGTGAGGATTAAAGCTAACAAGCTGATCTTTAAAACTTTCAATGCTATTCTTACCTGAAAGCTCAGTAGCATAAAGCTGACCTGTGGACACATCGCAAAAACAAACTCCAATGGTTTTGTCGTGATAATAGGCACAGCAAATATAGTTGTTCTTACTCTCGTCAAGCATAGTTGACTCTACAACAGTACCGGGTGTGATAACACGGATAACATCGCGTGTTACAAGCCCTTTTGCTTGTGCCGGGTCTTCTGTCTGTTCACAGATTGCAACCTTGTAGCCTTTTGAAACGAGCTTTGCAATATATCCTTCACAGCTGTGAAAAGGAACACCGCACATAGGTGCACGCTCAGCTTGTCCGCAATCTCTGCCTGTGAGTGTCAGGTCAAGTTCTCTGGATGCAAGCTTTGCATCCTCAAAGAACATTTCGTAAAAGTCACCAAGTCTGAAGAAAAGAATGCTGTCCTTATTACGTTCTTTAATTTCAAAATACTGCTTCATCATAGGAGACAGCTCTGCCACTTTTCCCCACTCCTTGTAATTTAGTAATAATTATAATTAATGACAACCACCGCAGGACTCACAGCTGCCGGTGCAAGCATGGTAATCTGTAGTGTTGGGGTCCTCACCGTTTGCGGAATTAGATACAATAGCGAAAACACGTTGAATAATTCCGTCGAATGTATTCTTTGCTTCGTTAAGCTTAATCATAGACTCGTTAGACATAATGTCTGCATACAGTGTACGCATCTTTGTGTTAAGCTCCTTAATAGCTTCCTCGTCACGCTCTGCTGCTGTGAGCTTCTCGTTGAGCTGAAGCTTAAAAAGATTAAACTCACCGATAAGTGCCTGCAGAGCTTCGTCAGCTTCAACTGCTTTGTTTGCTTCCTGAAGAGCTACGTAAGACTCTTCCTGCTGAATTTTTCTGCCAAGCTCTCTTGAAAGTTCAATAATATCCATTTTAATTTCTCCTTTTATTTTACTAAATATTTTGATTATATAAATTCACCGCGAAGTATCCAGTTACGTGCCTCGGTAACCTTAACATCACAGAAAGTGCCAATTAATGAGTCATCGCCCTGAGCCTCAACAATAATGTTACCGGAGGTTCTGCAGGAAAGAAGACCGTTCTTTTCATTTACCTCTTCAACCAACACACGCTCAGTAGAACCCACCATAGACCTGCATCTGCTTGCCGCAATTTCCTCCTGAGTCTTTAAAAGCTCTGTGAACCACTTGCCTTTTTCTTCCTCTGTTGCAACATCGGGAAGCTTTGCAGCAGGAGTGCCAGGTCGACGTGAATAAATGAAGGTAAAGAGCGAAGTAAAGCCAACTTCCTTTATCAAAGAAAGAGTTTCACAGAAATCTTCATAGGTTTCGCCGGGGAAGCCTACAATAATATCGCTTGTAAGTGACACATCAGGAATTCTGCTTTTTGCGTAAGCAATAATATCAAGGTACTTCTCACGAGTATAACGTCTGTTCATAGCTTTCAAAATCTTGTTGCTTCCCGACTGGAATGGCAGATGTAGATGCTTAGAGATGTGCTTAGACTCAGCAATAGTATCTATAAGCTCATGTGTGCAATCCTTCGGGTGTGAAGTCATAAACCTGAGAATATAGTCGCCATCGATTGCATCAATTTTACGGAGTAACTCAGAGAAAGAAATATCCTCATCAAGACCTTTGCCGTAGGAATTAACATTCTGACCGAGAAGTGTGATTTCCTTATATCCAGCTTCAATCATTGCTCTTGCTTCTGATATTACAGCCTCGCTCGAACGAGAGCGTTCTCTGCCTCTGACGTAAGGAACGATGCAATAAGAACAGAAATTGTCACAGCCATACATAACAGGAAGCCAGCCCTTGAACTCTTTATCCCTGAGCGTTGGTACATCCTCGTATATAGTGTTATCATCACAGGTATCAAAGATACGCTTTCCATTTACAAGCTGATTATAATAAAGCTCAGGAAATCTTGAAATCGAATGAGTGCCAAAAACGATATTTACAAAAGGATAGCTTTTATAAATTCTGTCAGCTACACTCTTCTGCTCCATCATACAGCCGCACAAGGCGATTGTAACGGATGGATGGCGTCGCTTGATATTTTTCAAAGCACCCACGTTACCGAAAACTCTGTCCTCGGCGTGCTCTCTGATAGCACAGGTGTTGAAGAGGATAAAGTCAGCCTCTTCAGCATCCTCTGTGAAATCAAAGCCCGCAAGATAAAGCACACCTTTAATTTTTTCGCTGTCCGCTACATTCTGCTGACAACCGTATGTATGGATGCAAGCCATTGGCTTATCTGAACGCTTACGTATTTCCATTATTTCAGCAATGAGTTTTATATACTCACTTCTGCTTTCAGGCATTTCCTTATATTGATAAAAATTATTCAGGGCATACTCCCCCAATGTTATAGTTTGATTAGTATATCATACCACAACATCTTATTAAATTCAAGTGTTTATGACAAGAATTAATACAATATATAGAATCGAAATAAAACTGACACAAGGCTATCTCGCATTTGCAAAAAACTGAGGGGTAGCTCCCACTATGACAGTGTGACAAAGCTCATATACAGTTACAAATTGAGTTTCATAAAATATAATAGGACAGGTCAAGCTTACATCAGCATCAACCTCAAGGTATATTCTGTGAACAGTCTGATTAATCCCTGCAGAGGCAAATTCAGATTTTATGCACGTAGTTACACTTCCACCTAATGAAAGGCTTACATATATATCCGGACCGATATTTGACAAAAGCACCAAACCTGTGAAAGCACCAGCAGGCAAACCCACCCGCGTTTTCTTTTCTTGTCTGATATTATCAGTAATTTTTAAGGATAATTCAGATTTGAGTTTGTTCACGGCAAGAGTGTCTGTTTGCAATGAATTAATACTACCTGTTTCAGATAAATTAGTGTTGATGATGGTATTATAATCAATATGCGTTTCTTCAAGCACAGAAAGCACAGCTTCATCAATTGCATTCATCGCTTGAATTTCAAGTTCGTTATCCACAAGGTTATGTATTAAATCCCTTGCCTTGTATTCGAATAGGCAAAAAAAGAGAACAGAAATAATTAATAGAATTGTAATTAGAACAATCATTCTTTTTCGCAATTTACTGTGCTTCTTTCGTGCTAACAAAAAAACACCCCCTGTGTATAATACACAAGAGGTGTTGTCCTTGATATTAATTTCTGCAAAAACGAGAATTAATCCTCATCCTCACAACCGCAACAACAGCAATCATCTTCAAGCTCGAGCTCGCTGAAATCAAACTCAAGGATTTCACCGCACTCGGGACACTGAACCTCACCTTCAAGGAGGTGGTCTTCGTCTACGCAGATGGTTTCGTTGCACTGAGGGCAAGTAACCTCATAGTAAACGCAATCGCAGTCACAGTCGTCATCGCAATCGTAGCAGTCGCAGTCATCATCACAGCAGTCACAGCAATCGCAATCCTCGAAGAACTCATCCTCGAGAGTTGCGAGGTCCTCGTCAACTTCATCAAGCTGTAAGCTCATTTCATCAACAAACTCCTCAAGGTCTGCAACAGAAACTGCCATATCTTCAAGAAGCTCGATCATTGCGTTGATAACTTTAACCTCATCCTTAGACTCGTCAAGCTTGAGTCCGTCAGCAAGACCGCGGATGTAAGCAATTTTCTCGGTTAATGTCATAGTAAAAACCTACCTCTCTGATTATGCACGGCCGATATACTCACCGGTACGGGTATCAATCTGGAGAAGCTCGCCTTCCTCGATGAAGAGGGGAACTTTAATCTCAGCACCTGTTTCGAGAGTAGCGGGCTTGAGAGCATTTGTAGCTGTGTTGCCTGCAAAGCCGGGGTCGGTCTGAGCAACAACGAGCTCAACAAAGTTGGGGGGCTCTACGCCAAATACATTGCCCTTGTAAGAAAGAACCTTACAAACCATGTTCTCTTTAACAAACTTGAAGTTATCGCCAAGGATGTCTTTACCGATAGGAACCTGCTCCCATGTTTCTGTGTCCATGAAGTAATAGAGGTCGCCGTCGTTGTAGCTGTACTCCATATCTCTTCTCTCAATAAATGCTGTGGGATACTTGTCGTTGGGGTTGAAAGTCTTCTCAACAACAGAACCTGTGATAACGTTTCTGATCTTGGTTCTTACGAAAGCGGCACCTTTGCCGGGCTTAACGTGCTGGAACTCAACGATAGAAACAACCTGGCCATCCATTTCAAATGTTACGCCATTTCTAAAATCGCCTGCAGATATCATAAATGATTCCTCCAAATGTATTGATTATGCGGTAATTCGCAAATTTCCTTAAACATTATACAAAAAATACCGATATAT
The DNA here is from genome assembly GCA_017411385.1 of Ruminococcus sp. Lineage (GTDB taxonomy): Bacteria > Bacillota > Clostridia > Oscillospirales > Acutalibacteraceae > Ruminococcoides. The sequence continues at coordinate 22,056 of JAFQQF010000015.1, read as the reverse complement.
TGTCAATAGTAATTAAAGAATTATTAATTCCTTCGGCATAGATGCAAATGTTTCAAAGCCTTCTTTAGTTACTAATACGGTATCCTCTATTCTGACACCGAATTTGTCGGGCAGATAAATACCGGGCTCCACTGTCAAAGTCATATTCTCTTTAAGAATATGTTCTGACTTCTGACTTGCGTTGGGTGCTTCGTGGATTTCAAGACCTACACCGTGACCTGTGGAGTGGCCAAAATACTGACCGTAGCCTGCTTCAGTGATAATGTCACGGCAAACCTTGTCCACATCAAAGCCGGAAACACCAGCCTTGACAGCATCCATACCTGCAAGGTGAGCCTTCAGAACGATATCGTAAATCTTCTTCTGCCCATCAGAAACAGAGCCTACTGCAACTGTACGTGTCATATCGCTGTGATAGCCATCGTAAACAGCACCGATATCGAAAGTTACAAAATCACCTGCCTGAACCTCTACATCACCGGGCACACCATGAGGCAATGAAGTCTTCTTACCTGTTACTGTTATAAGCTCAAAGGCTACACGCTCAGCCCCGTTCATTTTCATAAGAAATTCAAGTCTTGCAGAAATCTCTCGCTCGGTAATACCGGGTTTTACAAAGTTGAGAACCTCAAGATATGCTTTTTCTGCTATCTTCTGTGCAGTACGGAGTTTCTCAATTTCATCTGCAGTTTTTATAATTCTTGACTCAGAAATAATCTTTGAAAGTTCTGATGTGTTCTGAATCTCAGCATTAAGCTTTTCGTTAAAACCAGTATATGCAGAAAGAGTTACTGAACAGTCCTCAACAAGTATTGAAGTTATGTTGTGCTTAGCAATAAGCTCATTGATTGACTCGAAAGCATTGCTGAACATTACAATTTCCATGTGGTTTACTGCCTTCTGCACAGCTTCAGCATAACGAAAATCAATGAGGAAATAGCTCTTGTCCTCTGTTATGAAAACATAACCCTCAGAATGCTGAAAACCTGTAAGATAGGTTATGCTGATATCTGAGGTAACGAGAGCTGCTTCCTTGTCTTTAAGTATATTTGAAATTTTTTCAATTCTCGGAATAAAAACAGACATAAATACTCTCCTTTGATAAAATGAAAAGGCGGACAGTACAAAGCTGTCCGCCTAAGAGATTACCTATACTTGCGCTTGCGAGCTGCTTCGGATTTCTTCTTACGCTTAACGGAAGGCTTCTCATAAGCCTCTCTCTTACGTACCTCGGCAATAACACCAGCTCTTGCACACTGCTTCTTGAATCTTCTTAAAGCATTTTCAAGGGACTCATTCTCTTTTAATCTGACTTCTGCCATCTTTCTTCCCTCCCATCTGAATTACGGGATTATCAAAATACTTTATTAAGTATACATAATTAACCCTGTTATGTCAAGAGAAAAACAGAAGAATTATAAATTTTTGTCGAAAAACACCTTTTAAGGCTTAACAACGATATTCACGAGTTTACCTTTAACGTAAAACTCTTTGATGACATTCATATCACCGATTGCTTTCTTTACGTTCTCATCCTCATGGCAAAGCACAAGCACAGCCTCTTGCTCTGCATCAGCAGGCACGTTAAGTCTTGCTTTGATTTTGCCGTTAACCTGAACTGCAATCTCGATAGTTTCATCCTTGCACTTTGACTCATCATATTCTGGCCACTGAGTTTCTGCAAGAAGAGTATCTGCACCAAATACAGCGCTGTTTATTTCCTCGGTAACGTGAGGTGCAAAGGGGTTAACGAGGAGAATGAAGGTCTTAAGCTCAGCCTTATTGATAGAGCCCTTTGTATAGATATTATTTATAAGAGTCATCAGCGCAGCGATAGCTGTGTTAAACTTCATATTCTCGATATCTTCGCTTACCTTTTTAACAGTCTTGTGGAAAGCAGAAGAAAGGTCATCGGAATACTCGTCACCATCTGTAAGAATTTCCTGAAGGTTCCAGATTCTGTCAATAAATCTCTTGCAACCCTTCATTGAGTTTTCAGACCAAGGAGCAGCCTGCTCGTAATCGCCCATAAACAGTACGTATGTACGGAGTACGTCTGCACCATAAACATCAACCACTTCATTGGGATCAACAACGTTTCCGCGGGATTTACTCATCTTTACACCGTCAGGACCAAGGATAAGGCCCTGTGCTGTTCTCTTAGCATAAGGCTCCTCACAAGGTACTGCACCTATATCGTAAAGGAACTTGTGCCAGAAACGGGAATAAATCATATGACGGGTTACGTGCTCCATACCGCCGTTGTACCAATCAACAGGCATCCAGTACTTGAGCTTTTCCATGTTTGCAAGCTCTGAGTCATTGTGAGGGTCGATATAGCGCAGGAAGTACCATGAAGAACCTGCCCACTGGGGCATTGTGTCGGTTTCACGCTTAGCTTTTGCACCGCACTTGGGACAAGTACAATTTACAAAGTCGTCAATCTTTGCAAGAGGGCTTTCACCATCCTGACCGGGTTCGAAGTTTTCAACCTTGGGAAGCTTCAAAGGAAGCTCCTCATAAGGAACTGCAACCATACCGCAATGCTCACAGTGAACAATGGGAATAGGTTCACCCCAATAACGCTGACGGTTGAACGCCCAGTCCTTCATCTTGTACTGAACACCCTTTTCACCTATGCCGAGCTTTTCAAGCTCCTCGAGCATTTTTGCGATTGAAGATTTTTTATCGGTAAAGCCGTTGAGAAAATCGGAGTTAACCATTTCGCCGTCACCTGTGTAGGCTTCCTTGGAAATGTCGCCACCCTTGATAACCTCGATAATATCAACACCGAACTTCTTAGCGAAGTCGTAGTCACGCTGGTCGTGAGCAGGCACAGCCATAATTGCACCTGTACCGTAACCCATCATTACATAGTCAGAAATGAAGATGGGGATTTCTTTTCCGTTTACAGGATTAACAGCAACAAAGCCGTCAAGCTTAACGCCTGTCTTATCCTTTAAAAGCTGAGTTCTTTCAAACTCAGTCTTCTTTGCACACTCCGCTCTGTAGGCTTCAACCTCATCAAAGTTTGCAATCATATCCTTATACTTATCGAGCATAGTGTGCTCAGGTGCCATAACCATGAATGTAACACCGAACAAGGTATCAGGACGTGTTGTGTAAATTCTGAGGGTTTCTTCGGTATCCTTAACGGTAAAGTTTACAAAGGCACCTGTGGATTTACCAATCCAGTTCTCCTGCTGGAGCTTTACATTGGGAAGATAGTCAACATCCTTTAAACCTTCAAGAAGCTTGTCTGCGTATTCGGTAATACGAAGATACCAAACATCCTTGGATTTCTGCACAATGTCGCTGTGGCAGATGTCGCACTTACCACCCTGAGAGTCCTCGTTTGAAAGCACAACCTTGCAGGAGGGGCAATAGTTAACAAGAGTTTTATCTCTGAAAGCAAGACCGTTTTCAAACATTTTGAGGAAAATCCACTGAGTCCACTTGTAGTAATCTTCCTCTGTGGTATCAATTACTCTTTTCCAATCAAAAGAGAAACCTACCTTCTTGAGCTGGCTAGTGAATTTTTCGATGTTTGTATCTGTAACCTGTCTGGGATGAATACGGGTTTTGATAGCATAGTTTTCTGTGGGAAGTCCGTATGCATCGAAGCCTATGGGAAAAAGAACGTTATATCCCTGCATTCTTCTTTTACGAGAAACAACCTCAAGACCGGAATAAGCCTTGATATGTCCTACGTGCATACCAGCACCTGAAGGATAAGGGAATTCTACAAGTGCATAGAATTTTTCTTTTTCAGAATTATCCTGTGCTTCGAATACACCTTTTTCTTCCCAAACCTTTTGCCACTTGGGTTCTACGTTTTTATGTTCGTATCTCAAAATGAGTCCTCCTCATAATAGTTTACTGATTAATCCTCTGTAATGTAAGAAGAAAGGTCAACAGCTTCACCGTCCTGCCAGAGGCGGTCAAGGCTGTAGTATTCTCTTGCTTCATCAGAAAACACATGAACAATCACATCTGTGTAGTCAAGGAGAATCCAAGACTCGCTTCTGTGACCTTCAATGTGATGAACACTCAGACCCATGCCCTTGAGCTGAAATTCAAGCTCATCTGCAAGAGCTTTAACGTGGGTTGAGTTGTTACCAGTAGCAAGAACCATATAATCTGCAAGAGATGATACCTCACCTATCTTGATTACGCTTAGGTTTCTTGCTTTTTTATCAGATAAAATCTTTGCAGATTCTATTGCCTGTTCAAAGGATGTCATATTATTCTTCCTTTCTTATTTATTAAGTACCAGTTCATTGTAGGCCGCTATAGCATCAGGATGAACTGCTCGTTTTCTGTCTACAAGGTCAGGGATTACAAATCCAAGACCGTAGAGCATACCGTCTTCCAATGATTTTTCACACTCTGCACGCATAATATCCACATCGGGATAATCACGCTCATCACTGATAAAATCAGCGATGAAAATAATTTTTTCAAGCAAAGACATATTCGCTCTGCCTGTAGTATGATAGCGGATTGCGTTGAGTATATCATCATCGTTAATACCCAGTGTATCCCTGCAATATATCATACCCGTAATTGCATGAAGAAGTTGTGGGGATTTTTTGCAAATATCGTCAAGTATTATACCACCCGACCCGATTATTTGCAACTGGTTTTCAGTATTTACTTCTTTTGTTATGTCGTGCAAAATTCCTGCTGTTTCTGCCTTTATGGGGTCTTCGCCGTATTTTAAAGCAAGTTTCACGGCTGCTTTTGCTACATTTCGGCTATGAGTATAACGACGCTCTCCCAAGCGTTTTTCTGCAAGCTCGTAATAATCTTTAATCTCCATAACCATACAACCCGTTTCTTCTTATATATTCACAAACCTCTTTACAAAGCAAGCGGCTGAAATCGCCGTCAGTAGCTATAAGATTCCTTATCTGAGTTGAAGATACCTGCACTACAGGTTCCTCTAAAACAAAAGCCTTGGCATTGAATTCATTTTGCAGTAAAGCTTTTTGAGCAAGAAGCTTTTGGCAGTCAACCTCTCCCCTTGCAATTGTCAGGATTGTTGCTTTTTGGAAAATCTCCTCAGCTTTGTGCCACAGGGGCAATTGCATAAAGCTGTCTGCTCCGACAATCAAAAACAGTTCGTCGTTCGGATGAAGCTTAGATATTTCACCAAGAGTATCCACAGTATAGCTATTTCCTTGTCTGAGAAGCTCAAGTTCGCTAACTGTTACCCTAGATACATCCGCAAAAGCAAGCTTGCACATATTAAGCCTGTGTGAAGGGGTTATCATCGGAGTGTTATCCTTTAAGGGTGTGCAAAAGGTAGGGATAACGTAAACCGTATCAAGGGAAAATTCTTCAATCATTCTCCGCACAAGAGCCTTATGACCTTCGTGCACGGGATTGAAGCTTCCACCGAACATAGCAACTCTGCTCATTTTTTGTTATTTTTTGGGAGCTTAATTTTGGGCTCATCGGGATTAGCTTTATAAAGAATAAACTTATATCCGATGACCTGTACAACGTCTGCACCAACCTGCTCCGCGATAATATCTGCAGCCTCGCGTGAGGTATACTCGCAGGTTTCAAGAACCTTGCCTTTAATAAGTTCTCTTGCCTTGAGGGCATCAGAAGCCTGTTTGTATATTGTATCTGTAAGACCGCCTTTGCCTACGATAAGAATAGTATCGAAGGAATTGGCAAGTCCTCTGAGATATGCACGCTGTTTACTTGTAAGCATCACAGCACATCCTTTCTTTTGATTAATTCATCACGCAGAGCGCGTAAAGCTCTGCCACGGTGGCTGACCTTGTCTTTTTCGTCACCATCTATGGCACCGAAGCATCTGCCGTCTTCATAAATAAAGAGTGGATCGTAACCGAAACCACCATCGCCACAAGGAGCTTGTGCAATTGTACCTTCACAAATACCCTCAAGAGCGATGATATCTTCCTCGCTGAACACACAGCAAATACTACTGACAAAGCGAGCGGTCCTTGTGTCTTTTCCGCTTTTTAGCATTTCTGAAAGCAAAAGAGCATTGCGCTCTGACTGAGGAATATCCTCACCGCCGTACCTTGCAGAATAAATACCGGGAGCACCCATAAGTGCATCTACGCACAAGCCTGAGTCATCAGCAATAGAAGGTATTCCCGCTTTTCTGAACGCTGATAAAGCTTTGATTTTTGCATTTTCTGCAAAAGTTTTGCCGTCTTCAACTACATCTCCAAGTTCAATTCCTGCTTCTTTTGCAGAAAGCACGTTAACGCCTAACGGAAGAAGGATTCTTTTGAATTCCTCAACCTTATGAGTGTTGTTTGTTGCAATGAGAAAATCAGTCATTACCCTCACCTCGGTCAAAGAGAGCCTTTGCAAATGAATCGGGGTCAAAGGGTTGTAGGTCATCTATCTGCTCACCTACACCAATGTACTTAACGGGAATATCAAGTCCGTCGCGGATAGCAAGGACTACACCGCCCTTGGCTGTGCCGTCAAGCTTTGTGAGCACTATACCTGTAATGCCTGTTGCTTTTCTGAACTCTACTGCCTGATTAACTGCATTCTGACCTGTAGTTGCATCCAGAACAAGGAGTATTTCCTTATCAGCATCGGGAAGCTCACGGTCAATAATTCTGTTAATCTTTGCAAGCTCGTCCATAAGGTGTTTTTTGTTATGAAGTCTGCCTGCTGTATCACAGATGATCACATCACTGCCCTTGGCCTTTGCAGAAGAAATTGCATCATACACAACAGCTGCGGGGTCAGAGCCCTCGTTCTGCTTGACAATATCAGAACCGCTTCTGTCTGCCCAAATCTGGAGCTGGTCTATGGCAGCGGCACGGAAGGTATCGGCAGCAGCAAGGGTAACACGTTTGTCACGGCTTCTAAGGTCGTTTGCAAGCTTACCGATTGTTGTTGTTTTTCCTACACCGTTAACGCCGATTACGAGAATAACCGAAGGCTTTGTGGAAATGTTAAGCTGCTGATTGCCACGAAGAAGCTCAGCTGTAATGTCACATAAAAGAGAATTAATCTCTGCAGGGTCTGTAATTTTTTCCTTTTTGACTCTTTCTCTGAGCTCATCACAGATTTTTTCTGCAGTAGGCACACCTACATCCCCCATAACAAGAAGCTCCTCAAGCTCTTCAAAGAGCTCTTCGTCAATCTTCTTGAAGGATTTGAGCATATTGTCAATCTGACCGGCTACTGCATCGCGTGTTTTTTTGAGTCCTGCTTTGATTTTACTGAAAAATCCCATATATATCTTCCTTTAATAAAAAACAATTTATGTTGCATTCATACGAAGCTTCTCAGCAACCTCTGTTGCTCTGAGCTCCAGAAGCTTTGAAACACCCTGCTCCTGCATTGTGACACCATAGAGCACGTCTGCTTCTTCCATAGTACCACGCCTGTGAGTAATGGTAATAAACTGAGTAGAATCAGTAAGGTTCCTGAGATACTTTGCAAATCTGTCAACGTTAACCTCATCAAGAGCCGCTTCAATCTCGTCCATTACACAGAACATAGATGGTCTGACTTTCATAATTGCAAAGTACAGAGCAATAGCAACCAGTGCCTTCTCACCGCCGGAAAGAGCGTCTAGGTTTGTGACAATCTTTCCGGGAGGATGAACGGAAATATCAATTCCGCTTGTGAGTGTGTCCTCAGGGTCAGTGAGCACAAGCTTAGCTGTACCGCCACCGAAAAGCTCTGTGAAGGTTGCACCGAAGTGCTTGTTAATAAGCACAAAGCTTTCAATGAAGGATTCCTTCATCTTCTTTGTAAGCTCACCAATCAAATTGAGAATTTCTTTCTTGGATTTCTCTACATCCTCAACCTGATTAGACATAAACTCATATCTCTCGGATACTTCCTTGTATTCCTCTATAGCACCTACGTTAACTGAACCAAGAGCTTTGATTTTCTGTTTAAGCTCAGTAAGTCTGCGTGATGCTTCGTTAATATCCTCAATTTCAGCCGCATGTGCATCAGCCTCAAGACGTGTAAGCTCATATTCATCCCAGAGCTTTTGAATAATTGAATCATACTTACTCTGCATATTGAGCTTTCTCTCCTGAAGCCTTGCAAGCTCGGAGGATGCAGTTTCACGCTCAGACATTTTGTCTTTTTCAAGCTGTCTTAAGCGGATTGACTCAGCTTCAATCTCGTCACGACGGAGTGAAGATTTCTCAATATCTGATTTTGCGCAGGAAATCTTTTCTTCCAGAGCTTTAACCTCATTTTCAAGCAAAGTAATTCGCTCTGTAATGAAGGTGTTTGTTTTTTCAATGGCATCAATCTCACTCAAAAGCTCGTTCTTATGTGCTTCTTGATTGTTTTCGAGTGCCTTAGCAGTATTTATATCTGAGGTGAGATTCTCAATATCCTTTTCAAGTGTGACAATCTCAAGTCTGAGCTGTTGAAGCTTTGAGGAGAATTCCTCTCTTTTTTCCTTCAAACTCATACGGCTGCCGCTGATTTCTGCGGCACGTTCCTCAAGAGAAGCGATTTCTTCTGTAAACTGAGATATAACAAGCTGAGCCTGTTCCATTTCGTTTTTGAGATTAACTATTCTTGTACTGCAGGTGTTAAGCTCAGTATCAATTTCTGTAATAGACAGCTCTGTTCCTGAGTGCTCATTTTCACAAGCCTTTGACTCAGCTTCAAGTCGTACAAGCTCCTGAGAAGCCTTTGAAAGGTCAGCACGATAACCTAGAAGCTCTGCTTCTATTGAGGCAGTTTCGCTCTGTGCATTAGCATAGTCTGCTTTTGCGGCTTCGGCTTTTTTCATTAGCTCGTCTGCTTCCTGTCGAATCCGTGCTATCTCAGAAGAACGGCTGAGAATACCGGAATTTTTTGCAAAGGAACCGCCTGTAAGTGAACCGCCTGCGTTTACTACCTGACCATCAAGGGTAACAACCTTGAATTTGTATCCGAACTTTTTAGCCGCTGTGGTTGCACTGTTTAAGTCTTCAAACACAGCTATTCTGCCAAGAAGAGAGAGAAGAATCTGATTATACTGTTCTTCACAAGAGCAAAGCTCGGCAGCTATACCAACAAAGCCGTAGCAATCATCCAGTCCCTGTTCGGCAAGCTTTTTACCCTTAATTGTGTTCACAGGCAGGAAAGTAGCTCTGCCCGCGTTGTGCTGTTTCAAATAGGAAATAGCACGCTTTGCATCTTCCTCTGTGGCTGTGATAATATTCTGCATTGCATAACCGAGTGCGGTTTCTATTGCAACTGCATATTCTGAAGGCACAGAGATAACTCTTGAAACGGGACCGCGTATTCCCTTGACTGCACCTGCCTTGGAACCCTGCATAACTGCTTTTACTGGCTGGCTGAATCCATCCATATTCTGTTCCAAGTCCTGAAGAACCTTGGCTCGTCTTGCTTTTTCTCCTGCATCAAGCAAAAGCTTGTCTGCAGTATCTCTAAGCTGAGCAAGTCTTTCTTCTTTAGAAGAAAGCTTCATTTCCAGACCTTTTATTGAATTTGTAAGCTGAGTTATGGTTTTCTGTGTTTTTTCGAGCTGTGATTTGTAATTTGTAAGCATCTCGGAAAGAGTTGAAAGCTGTTCCTGCTTTTTCTGCTTATTATCAGAAAGCACCGCAATTCGGCTTTCAAGTTCTGCAACGGATGATGCTCCGGTCATAAGAGTTACTCTTGCATCTGCCTGCTTAGCACTGAGTGTCGCTACTGAGGCTGTAATCTCCTGCAGAGTGTCTGAGCTTCTGCTTGCATCAACGTTGATGTTGTTGAGAGCATCCGCAATCTCATCATACTCTTTTTGCTTTAAAGCAATGGATTTCTTAATATTTTCGATAGAGCCCAGCTTGTAAGCAATTTCTTTTTGTATGTCTAAAGCCTGCTCGTCTATTTGCTGTAAATTCTGACGAATACGGCTTATATTCTCATTGTTATGAAGTATATCGTTATTCGCAACAGAGATATCCGAACGTTTCTCAGAAATTTCTGCTTCACACTCTGAAATAAGGTTTCGAAGCTGTTCTAAGAGCACAGCCATCTGACCGCGCTCTGCATACAGAGAATCTGTCTTCTCAGAAATTTCGGAAAGAATCTTGTCTGCGTCTGCACACTGATTTTCGCAAATAGCGATTTTATCCTCGTATTCCCTGATAACCCCTGATGACTTGTTCAAAGTATCAAGCCAAAGGGCAATTTCAAGTCCCCTCTTTTCACCCGAATACTCAAGGAAGCTTTGCGCTTTTTTTGCTTGTGATTTCAAAGGACCGATTCGGCTTTCAAGCTCAGAAACAATATCGCGTAGACGAACTAAGTTTTCCTCGGTGCGGGAAAGCTTACGTTCCGCCTCGATTTTTCTGTATCTGTATCTGGAAATTCCTGCGGCTTCCTCAAAAATTTCACGTCTGTCGTCGCTTTTAGATGATACGATTGAGTCGATTTTGCCCTGACCAATCATAGAATAACCATCTCTGCCAAGACCTGTGTCCATAAACAATTCGTTTATGTCTTTGAGTCGCACCTGAGTTTTATTAATCAGGTATTCACTTTCGCCGCTACGATAGAATCGGCGTGTAACAGACACAACATCCCCATCATAACGCAAAGCTCTGTCTGCGTTGTCGATAGTGAGCGTAACCTCAGCGAAGCCTTGCTGTTTTCTGCCAGTGGTACCGTTGAAAACAACATCCTCCATACGGGAACAACGCAGGCTCTTGGGAGCCTGCTCACCGAGTACCCAACGAATGGCATCACTGATGTTACTCTTGCCAGAGCCGTTAGGACCGACAACAGCGGTAATACCTGTGTTAAAAGTTAATTTAGTTTTATCGGGAAAAGTTTTGAAGCCTTGAAGCTCTAAGGATTTAAGGAGCATAAATTCAGCCTTCCTGTACTATTATCTGACGCTGTGAAAGACTGTTGTCTGAAACAACAGAGGGCTTATATCCCATCTCCTCCAAAACAATCAGGTTTTTCTTTTTTTGTCCAATCACCTTGGAAACACTCTTTGGTGATACTTTAATTACAATCTCACCGCGAGCAATATGATTATTATTAATCGACTCTATAATTCTATCAAAGAACATTGTATTGTCACATAATTCTCTGAATGCAGGGTGATACGCACCTGCTATAATACTGTTTTCCATTGTATCACTACTGTGAAGTCCAACTCTTATTACTTTGATTCCTGAATTTTCAAACATTGGAATAAGCTTTGAACAAAGTTTTACAGCCGAGTCTGTGGTATGAGGTGTGTACACACCGCTTAGGAAATACTCAGCAAGCTTTGTGCCTTCAAGAACTACTGTAGGATAAATACGAACAGTCTGAGGACACAGCTTTATAAACTCATCAGCAGTATATAAATCAAGTTCTTCTGAGCTCCCGTAAAGACCTGTCATCATCTGAAGTCCCAAAGAAAAGCCAAATGATTTTATAAGTGACGATGCTTTTCTTACGCAATCACTATTGTGACCTCTCGTATTAAGCTCAAGCACCTTATCACTCATAGACTGAGCACCAAGCTCGATGGAAGTGACGTTATATGCTTTGAGTACTGTTAGAATTTCTTCATCTATACAATCAGGTCTTGTAGATATTCTGATTCCTTTGAATTCATCAATATATTCGTTTGCAGCCTGTAACAGTGAAATCATATATTCCCTGTCAACAGCTGTAAAACTACCGCCAAAAAACGCAATCTCTGATTGAGAAGAATCTATCCCACCCGAGGAAAGAGCTGTCGCAACAGCAACTCTTACATCTTCTGCAGTTGTAGGTTTTATCACACCTGTGATTCTGTGCTGGTCACAGAAGCTACATCTGTTCGGACAGCCTGCAAAGGGAACAAATATAGAAACATTAGAGCGTTTAATAGCCCATCAACTCCAATGCCGCACGCGCCGCCTGCTGTTCAGCTTCCTTTTTGCTTCTGCCGCCACCCTTACCGATGGAGTTAGAATTAAGGAGAACCTCAGAAACAAAGTGTTTGTTGTGGTCGGGACCGCTCTCGCTTACAAGGCGGTATTCTAATTTTTCTCCCGGGTTTTTCTGAACTATCTCCTGCAAGGTTGTTTTGTAATCCTTCTGGGGTTTCTTGCGGATGCTCTTAACCTCGGGTTCAATAAACACCATCACAAATTTGCGTGCTTCTTCGTAACCGCCGTCAAGATAGATTGCCGCTATCAAAGCTTCAAAGGCATCGGAAAGAATTGACGGTCTTTCTGCTCCTCCTCCGTGTCGTTCGCCACGGCTGAGTTTAATATACTTACCCAAATCAATAAGCTTTGCAAATTTGAAAAGAGATTTTTCACAAACAAGGGATGCGCGAAGCTGGGTTAAATCTCCTTCGGGAAACTGAGTAAAGTTCATATATATGTAATTGGTAACAACCAAAGAAAGGACTGAATCGCCTAAAAACTCCATTCTTTCGTTGCATTTAATGCTTTTTCCAACCTCATTTGAATACGAGGAATGAGTGAGCGCTGTTGAAAGCAGAGATATATCCTTGAACTCATATCCGATTTTATGCTGAAGTTCGGTCATAATCATCAATCCTCTGTCTTGATTTTTTCGAGTGCATCTGAAATCTCACCTATAACATTACGCTCCACATACTGAACCGTGAGCTTTATAGCATTCTTAAAGGTAACCGCGTCTGCGTTACCGTGTGCCTTAAACACAGGTTTTTTAACACCAAGGATAGGTGCGCCGCCGTGCTCGCTGTAATCAAACTGCTTTTTCAGTCCCTTTACATCCTTCATAACCAATGCGGCTGCAATTTTATTCTTAAGATTCTTGATAAATATGCCCTTGATTTTCTTCATCAGGGCTATTGCAACACCCTCATAGGTTTTGAGGATAAGGTTACCTGTAAAACCGTCACACACAAGAACGTCACAGACATCGTTAGGAACATCTCTTCCTTCTACATTACCGATGAAGTTCACGGGTGCCTTCTGCAAAAGAGCATAAGCCTCCTGTTGAATTTCTGTACCCTTGTGCTCCTCTGTACCGACATTTGCAAGTCCGACTCTTGGGTTTTCTACACCTATTACTTTGTTCATATAAACAGAACCCATAATACCGAACTGACGGAGCATCTCGGGTCTGCACTGAAGATTAGCACCACTGTCCATAAGCATAAAGTGACCCTTTACACCCGGAATTATTGGAGCAAAGCCGGGACGTGATATTCCTTTGATACGCTTTACGATGAGAGTTGCTCCTACACAGACGGCACCGCTGTTGCCTGCTGAAATGAACGCATCGCCCTCACCAGCGGCAAGAAGTCTTAAGCCCACAGCCATAGAGCAATCAGCCTTGGATTTCATAATTTCTGTTCCGGCTTCGTTCTGACTTATAACAGAGTCAGCGTGAACAATAGTGAATTGCTCGGCATCTATCCCCTGCTCAGAACAAACTCTTTTGATTGTATTTTCGTCACCTGTCAGTGTAATGTCTACACCAAGTTCTTTTATGGCATCAGCACTTCCTTTGATTATATCTAAGGGAGCGTTATCTCCGCCAAAAGCATCTACGATAATTCTCATACCTTAATCATCCTTTCTGCTTTGAAGTTTTCAAGTGAAGACAGTGCACGCTGTGCATACTGCTCACCGCGGATTTTTTTATCTCTTGAACGATTTTCAAGTTCGGGCAAAAGACCAAAGCTTGCACCCATGGGCTGAAATTTTACAACCGATTCATCTGTTATATACCTTGACAGAGCACCAATCATTGTGTCGGCAGGAAGTGTAAGGGTATCTCTTCCTAATACTTTATATGCAAGATTAATACCTGCCATAAGACCTGATGAAGCAGACTCCATATAGCCCTCAACGCCTGTGAGCTGACCTGCAAAGAAGAGATCATCCCTGTACTTAGCTGAATAATCACTATTGAGTACACGAGGGCTGTCAATGAATGTGTTGCGATGCATAACACCGTATCGTACAAATTCGGCATTTCTAAGAGCAGGAATAAGCCCGAAAACTCTCTTCTGCTCAGGAAATTTAAGGTTAGTCTGAAAGCCTACAAGGTTATACATTGAGCCCTCTGCATTTTCACGGCGAAGCTGTAGGCAAGCCCAAGGGCGATGACCTGTTCTGGGATCGCGAAGTCCAACAGGCTTCATAGGGCCGAATCGAATTGTATCCTCGCCTCTTTGCGCCATAACCTCAATAGGCATACAGCCTTCGTAAACCTTAGGGTCTGAAACATCAAAATCATGAAGAGGTGCACGCTCGGCATTTACAAGCTCCTTGTAGAACAGCTCGTATTCTTCTTTATTTAAGGGACAGTTGATATAATCATCACCGTCACCTTTATCGTATCTGGACTGAGCAAAGGAGGTTTCCGGGTCGATGCTCTCTGCGGTTACAATAGGTGCTGCCGCATCAAAGAATGAAAGCGAAGTACCCATTAGTGCAATGATATCCTCGCACAAAGAGTCTGAAGTTAAAGGTCCTGTGGCAATAATCGTAGGAGCATCTGCAGGGATAGTCAAAACTTCCTCTGAAACAATCTCAATATTACTCATTGAACGGATTTCATCAGTAACAAGAGAAGCAAAAATATCTCTGTCAACTGCCAAGGCACCTCCTGCCGGAACTGTGCATTTATCTGCACATCTGAGCAGAAGTGAGTCAAGCCTGCGCATCTCTTCTTTTAGAAGTCCTGCTGCTGATGATGTACGCTGAGCCTTCAAGGAATTTGAGCATACAAGCTCAGCGAATTTATCTGTATGGTGTGCAGGAGTTTTTTTAGAAGGCTTCATCTCATAAAGGCGAACAGATATGCCGCGCTTTGCAAGCTGATATGCTGCTTCGCATCCTGCAAGTCCTGCACCAACCACATTAACATAAGTACTTATCATTGTTTTTTCTCGTAGCCGCATCCGTCCTTAGCACAGTACAGAGTGGGCTTTTTGCCTTTTTTCTTGAAGAGGATTTCGCCGCACTGAGGACATTTCTCAGATGTTGGCTCATTCCATGACATAAAGTTACAGTTGGGGTAGGAAGCACAGCCGTAGAAGGTCTTGCCTGTCTTTGTCTTGCGGACAATTACATCTGCACCGCAAACAGGACAGTTCACACCGATATTCTCAGTGTACTTCTTAACATTTTTACACTCGGGGTATCCCGGGCAAGCAATAAACTTGCCGAATCTACCCACTTTGATAACCATCTTACGACCGCATTTTTCGCAAACAATGTCGGTTTCGTCTTCCTTGAGCTGTATTTTTACGCCCTCCATATCTGCCTTCGCCTTTTTAAGGTTCTTTTCAAAATCAGCGTAAAAATCGCCTAAAAGCTCTCTCCACTCAACATTACCGCTTTCAACTGTGTCAAGATCCTGCTCCATCTGAGCCGTAAATTTAACATTTACAATTTTTGGGAAGCGTTCCTTCATAAGCTGTGACATTGCCTCACCAAGCTCTGTTGGATGGAGAAGCTTGCCTACACGCTTTACATATTCACGGTTAACAATAGTAGAAATTGTAGCCGCATAAGTGGAAGGTCTGCCAATGCCGAATTCTTCAAGAGCCTTGATAAGAGATGCTTCTGTAAATCTTGAAGGAGGCTGAGTGAAGTGCTGGTTGCCCAAAAGCTCTTTGAGTTTCAATGGCATACCCTTTTCAACGGGAGGCAGTGAGCTTTCCTTTGCCTCTTCCTCATCCTTAGACTCAACGTAAAGCTGTGTAAATCCATCAAAGTCCACACGATAACCGTTAGCTTTGAAAACATATCCGTTAGCCTCGATATCAATCTGTGTTGTCTTCTGAATGCAATCAGCCATCTGTGAAGCAGTAAAACGCTCCCAGATAAGCTTATAGAGCTTATACTGATCGGTAGTAAGATTAGCCTTTACCCTTTCAGGAGTAAGGTTAATGGATGTAGGTCTGATTGCCTCGTGTCCGTCCTGTGCATTTGAACGGGATTTGAAGTATCTGGGTTTTGCAGGAAGATAATTGTCGCCGAAGGTGTTTCTGATATATGAAGCAGCCTCATTCATAGCATCTGTAGAAATACGCAGGGAGTCTGTTCTCATATAAGTAATAAGACCGGTGGGGCCGATTCCTTCGATGTCGATACCTTCGTAAAGCTCCTGTGCAATTCGCATTGTACGTCTTGACTGATAACCAAGCTTACGAGAAGCCTCCTGCTGAAGTGTAGAAGTAATAAAAGGAGGTGCAGGTGATTTCTTTCTTGTGCCGGATTTAACCTTAGTTACTGTGTATTCAGCACCCTCAAGGTCTGAAAGTATTTTATCTGCCTGCTCTTTATTAGAAATCTCAATTTTGCCGTCAGCATTGCCGTAAAGAAATGCTGAGAACACTTTGCGGCTTCCCTTGGGATTGAACTTTGCATCAATGCTCCAGTATTCCTCGGGAGTGAAAGCACGGATTTCATTTTCTCTGTCAACAATAATACGGACTGCTACAGACTGAACTCTGCCTGCAGAAAGACCGCGGCGGATTTTCTGAGACACAAAGGGACTGAGCTTGTAGCCTACAAGGCGGTCAAGAATTCTTCTTGCCTGCTGTGCATTTACAAGGTCAAGGTTTATGGCTCTGGGGGAGCTCATACCTGTTTCAACACCATATTTTGTAATCTCGTTGAATTCAACGCGATTGGCATCTTCAAGGTCAAGATTGAGAATGTATGCAAGATGCCACGAAATAGCCTCACCCTCACGGTCAGGGTCAGTTGCGAGGTATACTTTATCGCACTTTTTTGCCTGAGCTATAAGCTCATCCACAAGCTTTTCTTTACCCTTGATAATCTCATATCTGGGATTGAAGTTATTATTAATATCAACGCTGAGTCTTGCCTGAGGCAGGTCGCGTACATGACCCATTGAAGCCACTACTTCATAGCCTTTTCCAAGATATTTCTTTATCGTTTTTGCCTTAGCCGGCGACTCAACGATTACAAGATTTGACATAATATACCTCCGAAGATTATTTTATGACGTAATTTCTGCCTGAGATGTCTTCTATAAGATTGTTCATCTCAAGTACAGATAAGATTCTGAGCACTTTGTATACAGGCAAGCCTGACTGCTCTGCAATAGAATCTGTGTGTATAGGTGTATTGCCTATCAAATAATAGACAGCCTTTTCCTCCTCAGATAAATCAACATCGGATTTGTGGGAAGGTAAAGGCGCATTGTCTTTTTTAGTGGGGTCTGTGGAATTTCTGAGCTTTGTGGGAACTGACGATATAACATCATCGGAAAACTTTTGTGACGGTTTATAATCAAAACCTACACCTAAGTAGTACTCAGCCACATCTCTGTATGAGGTTACAGGCACTGCTCCGTCTTTAATAAGAGCGTTTGAGCCCTCCGAATAAGGAGAGTCTACATTGCCCATAACAGCAAATATATCCTTACCTTGTGTGAGAGCACAGCCTACAGTTATCATAGAACCGCTGCCTTTGGGTGCTTCTACAACAATAAGACCTTTTGTAAGTGCTGAAATGATTCTGTTACGTTGTGGGAAGTTTCTGTTTGATGCCGGTGTGCCCGGTGGATACTCGGAAATCACAGCACCTCTTTCTGTGATTGCCTGACGCATACCTTTATTTTCTCTAAGGTAATCATAATCAATGCCACAGCCTAAAACACAAACGGTAACTCCGCCTTGCTGAAGCACACCTCTGTGAGCGGCACAGTCGATACCTAAAGCACCGCCACTTACAACCGCAAAGCCTGCATCGGAAAGGTTTGCACCTAACTCAAAGGCTGTACGGACTCCGTATACTGTTGCCTTACGAGTACCTACAATGGAAACAGAATTAATACTATCAAAATCAGGAAAATTGCCTTGAATATAAAGAACAGCGGGAGCAGTATCAATGTCGGCAAGACAAGACGGATATTCCTCATCCTCAAAGGAAAGTATTTTATAGCCCAGTTCATTACATCGAGAAATAATCCTATCTGCAACTGATATATCTGTTTTTAGCAGACGGGAAATCTCCCCCTCGGTAAAAATACCGCACAATCGAAGCTCTGCTTCCCCACCTTCATAAAGTGTTTTTATGTCGGGATAAACAGAGCACAGGTGCCTGTGCTTGGGGTTACAATATCCTGTACCTTGAGTCAGCCATATCCAATAGCGAGTTCTGTCTGTCATTTTATCATTTCCCACATAAGAATTCCTGCCGCAATGGCGGCGTTGAGGGACTCGGCGTGACTGTTCATGGGAATCGTGATACGTTTTTTGCAGGCAGCTGCACAAGCATCTGTGAGTCCGTTGCCCTCATTACCAATGGCAATAAGGCAGTTGCCCTCAAAGTCACAAGCTGTAACCAAGTCGGCATTACGAACAACTGCCGCATAGGAAACACCTGTTTTATTAAACTCAGCTATAAAATCAGGTGCATTATCAACAATCATAAAGGGTACACGATAAAGTGCGCCCATAGCACCGCGACAAACCTTTGGACTGTAAACATCACAGCAATCCTTAGTCATAATAACGCCAGAAAGCCCCAGAGCATCAGCTGTTCTGAGGATAGTGCCGAGATTGCTGGGGTCCTGAACATTCTCCGCCAATATATACTTATTATTAATTGTATCTAAATCAATATTATTGTCAAGAGTTTTTATAATACAAATTACACCCTGAGGGGTTTGAGTATCGCATGCAGCACACATAGCCTTGTCGCTTGTAAGATAGGTTTCTTTTGCACAATCCATAAGAGGCTTCAAATCATCTTTGTGCTTATTAAGAGCATATTCTGTAACAAGAAGACTTTCTACATCGGCACCGCTGAGTGCCGCTTCGACACAAACTCTAAGCCCTTCTGCAACGAAGCGCTTTTCTTCCCTTCTAAACTTTGCACTTGTCTGAAGCTTTGAAATATATTTTATAAGCTTATTGTCCTTGCTGGTTATTTCTTTCATTTAATCACCTGTAGTTCTAAAATAAGGTGTATATACTTGAGAATTAAAAAGTGCGTCTGGTTAATAACCAGACGCAACTCGAGATTTTTATTTAGCAACAACCTGCTCAACGAGCTTTGTGAAAGCAGCAGCATCTGATACTGCGATTTCAGCAAGCATCTTACGGTTGAGAGTGATGTTAGCCTTCTTGAGGCCATTCATAAATGTGGAATAGTTTGTACCGTTAGCCTTGCAAGCTGCAGAGATACGGGTAATCCAAAGACGACGGAAATCTCTCTTTCTCTGCTTTCTGCCGATATAAGCGTAGTTGCCGGACTTCATAACGGCCTGTTTAGCCATTTTAAAATGTCTTGACTTAGCACCATAATAGCCCTTAGCAAGCTTTAATACCTTTTTTCTTCTTTTGCGAGTCATCATCGCGCCTTTTACTCTTGCCATTGTATGTTACCTCCGAATCGTTTGATTAATTACTTGTAGGGAATCAGACGCTTTGCCTGACGTGCATTTGTTACATCAGTAACAGCTGTCTTACGAAGACCTCTCTTACGCTTTGTGGTCTTCTTGTTAAGGATGTGGCTCTTGTTAGCGTGAGCACGGATAACCTTACCGTTCTTGGAAAGCTTGAAGCGCTTCTTTGCGCCACTGTGAGTTTTGATTTTAGGCATTTTAATATTCCTCCTGTTATGATTTTACGGGTTTTGGGGCTAAGAACATAAGCATGTTACGGCCTTCGAGCTTTGCAGGCTTTTCGATATTGCTAACCTCCATACAACCTTCAGCAAATCTCTGCATCAGGTCATAGCCGTACTGAGAGTGACCCATTTCTCTGCCGCGGAAGCGGATAGAAACCTTAACTTTATCACCCTTGCTGAGAAATTTAATCGCAGCATTGAGCTTTGTTTCAAAGTCGTGAGTATCGATATTCAGCGAAAGCTGAACCTCTTTGATATTGATAACCTTCTGATTCTTTCTGGCTTCCTTTTCACGTTTAGCCTGCTCGAAACGATACTTACCAAAGTCCATAATTTTTGCTACGGGAGGCTGAGCCTGTGCAGCAATAAGGACAAGGTCAAGATTCTGCTCCTCTGCAAGCTTCTGAGCATTTTCAGTTGGCATAATGCCAAGCTGTGCACCATCAGAACCGATTACTCTGAGCTCTTCGCATCTGATATCCTCATTAATGAGGGTTTCTTTCTCTTTCTTGCTAATGTTAAAGCACCTCCAAAATGATGTAAAAATAATGCGGACAGAAAGCTTCCGTCCGCATAACAATACTAAATTCACACATCACACAAAGTGAGAGAAAACTTGAATATTGACCCGTGCAGACGACACCCCACAGGTGAAAGCTTTATGCCTTGCTTTATTGTACGCAAAAAATTATAAACCATCAAAGATGATTTGTCAACAGTTTTTCTCAAAATTTACGAATCTTATTGAAATAATCACACTCAGATGCTATAATCTGAATGTATTCTATCATAAATATACGGGAGGCGCAAGATGGAAGCTAATAATTTCGATACTGTGTATGTGGCAACAGAATCTGTTATAGATCCACAGAAAATTCAATTTGAAAACGAAAAGAAAGAAATGCGAAGCACATGCAACAAACTGGGACTTATGATAATTATAGCAACTGTTGTTTTTATGTTGTTTAGCATGTTTGTTTATATTTCTTATTCTATTTTCGCAGGAAACAAAACCTTACCATCTTTCATTGACTCCATACCGGACAACATAATAAGCGGACTGGGCAATGTTGCTGCAATCGGCATTTGCGGACTCGCATTTATTAAATTCTTCAAGATTGATTTATCTACGGCTTTGCCTTTTAAAAAAATCTCAGCAAAAAAGCTGTTTTCAGTTGTTGCAATAGGCTTTACTGTTTGTATGATTTCAAACATTATGACAAGTCTTTATCTAGAAATCACCGCTTCCTTGGGAGTTAATCTGAATTTCGATATAGAGATGCCTGTATCTGACTCCTTTATCGAAATTCTTGTATACTTTCTGTCGACCGCCATTGTTCCCACTTTTTCTGAAGAAATACTCTTCAGAGGTGCTGTGCTTTCATCAATGAGAAAATATGGTGACGGCTTTGCAATCTTCGTATCCTCAGCTGTATTCGGACTTTTTCACGGAAACTTTGTTCAAATTCCCTTTACTTTTATTGTAGGTCTTGTGCTTGCTTGGTCAGTAGTTTACACTAATTCTATGCTTCCCGCAATTATAATTCACGCCGCAAACAACGGATTCAGCGTACTGAGCGACATACTATACACCAACGCAGAAACACTTAACATTAATGAATCTATAATTGATTTCTTCTCAATAATCATAATAGTCGGTGTAGCAGTAATTGCACTTGTAGCAGTAATTAAGCTCTCAAAAAGAGATAAGAATTTTACGAAACCTAAAAACTATAGTGGCATTCTTGACAGAAAAACAAGAACAAAAATGCTTGTTACAAGCCCGACAATAATCATTTCCACAGTCTTACTTTTATTGGAATCGATTACAACTCATTTTTCGGTTTAATATGGACAGATACGATTATATGAAAAGAGCACTGGCTTTAGCAAAAGAAGCATCAAAACTCGGTGAAGTGCCTGTCGGCTGTGTCATTGTAAGAAACGGCAAAATTATAGCAGAAAGCCACAACCAAACTTTGCAAGACAATACAGCAACAAGGCATGCTGAAATTATAGCTATCGAAAAAGCAAGTAAGCTTCTACAACGAGCCAACCTCAACGACTGCGACCTTTACGTAACACTTGAACCCTGCCCCATGTGTGCAGGCGCTATTATTAACGCTAAAATACAAAAAGTAGTATTCGGTGCATTTGATCTGAATTTTGGCGCCTGTGGCTCTGCCGTAAACCTGTTTTCACTAAAAAACATTCACACCCCAGAATGCTACGGCGGAATTATGGAAGATGCCTGCAGTAAAATTCTAACCGACTTCTTCAAGAAAATCAGAGATTAAGACAACCGCAAAAAGCTATATAAACACCCCCGTCAGAGTTACTGGACAGTATCCAGGAAAGTAGACAAAGAAAAAAGACCCCTATCGTAGAATATCATTAAATTACGCGGCTTTACTCCGAATTTCAAACGGAGTAAGGCCGTCTTTTAAATTGATACGTTCAAAATTGTAGAATT
>JAFQQF010000014.1 GCA_017411385.1 Ruminococcus sp. | reverse complement strand
CTCTGAGAAAGTGAGGAATAAAAAGAGAAATGCGAGGGAGAAAAAGTGACGGGCAGCGAAGCCTAAAAGGATATGATAAGGAATGATTTGGAGAATGTGTGAAATTGCCTTTTTGAGAATATTTGAAATTACCAGGAGATATATAGCTTTCTGAAAAAGCTGTTTTTGGGAGCGAAAACGCTCCCAAAAAGGATAGGTTTTGGGATCTTTTTGGGAATCTCTGCTTTACAAATCGTTTTTGGGAAATATTTGGGATGTTTTTGGGGAATTTTTGGGAGGTCTATATGAGAAAGAAAAACTACAAAGGACGATGCGAAAAACAATCCCTGGACAAGTTCACCACCATCTGTAAAACCTACGATCCCATTCAAACTGCCTATGCTAACATCCTGGTTAAAAACAAGGATGTTGCACAAATCAGATGCAATGTTGCTTTGGATGGGAACGAGTGTAACGAGTACATGACGGACTTTGTTTGCACTAAGATCGATGGCGATCTGATGGTACGGGAGTGCTGTCAACAAAAATACTTAACAAAACCGCAGACGGCAGCATTATTGGATTTGAGCCGTAATTATTGGTTGCGGCATGGCGTTACAGATTGGGGGGTGGTTGTTGATGCTGCTCAAGAATGAGAATCAAATCTTCCGTGTTCTGCAAACCCTGGGTGATAAATCCTTGGTCATTGACTGCATTAAAAAGACAATGCCCAAATGGATAGATGCCGCTGCCCTGTCCGATTATGCCGAGTGCAGCGAAGCATATCTTTATGAGCAAACAGGGATGCTCGAGAATCGGGAACTGACCCCTGAGGAACAGCGCATAGCCCAGGAGCATTTTACCATGATAGCTGGTGTGCTGCCGTTTGTCGGAAACGAACAGAAGCGCAGTAAAATGATATATTTTCTGGCAGACCAACAATCAAAGCAGACAATTCGCAAATATCTCTGCTTGTATTTGGCGTACCAGGAGATTGCTGCACTTGCACCACCACCCAAAGCAGAAAAGGAACTGACCCAGGACGAGAAAAATATGCGTTGGGCATTGAACAAGTTTTTCTATACGAAGAACAAAAATAGCCTTATGACTGCATACACGCTAATGCTCAAGGAAAAGTATTGCGACCAACAAGGGCAGCTTGTGGCAGCATACCCGACTTTTGACCAATTCAGATATTTTTACCGCAAGACAAAAAAGATGCAGCAGTATTACATATCCAGGGACGGTATCAAAGATTATCAGCGTAACAACAGACCCTTGTTGGGTGATGGGGTACAGCAATTTGCCCCTGCGGTTGGTGTTGGCATGTTGGATTCAACGATATGTGATATTTACTTGGTGGACGATGGGGGCAAGCTGGTGGGCAGACCTGTTATGACCGCTTGTGTAGATGCCTTCAGCGGTTTATGCTGTGGCTACTCCCTGGGCTGGGAGGGTGGTACATATAGCTTGCGTAGTCTGATGCTGAATGTAATTGCCGACAAACAGGAATGGTGCAAAAAGCATGGCGTATTTATCGAGCCGCAAGAATGGGATTCTAACAAACTGCCAGGGGTGTTTGTAACCGACATGGGCAGCGAATATAAAGGTGATACCTTTTCCCAGGTAACAGAGCTTGGCGTTAAAATCGTCAATCTGCCGCCCTACCGTCCAGAGCTGAAAGGCATGGTAGAAAAGTTCTTTGATGTGGTACAGAACATCTACAAGAAGCACCTAAAGGGAAAGGGCGTTATTGAACCCGACTACCAGGAACGGGGCGCACACGACTACCGCAAGGATGCCTGTCTGACCTTGCGTGAATTTGAACAGATAACCCTACATTGCATCGTTTATTATAACAGCTCCCGTGTGGTAGATTTCCCGTTTACAGAAGAAATGCTTGCTGATGGCGTGAAACCCAATGCAAGCAGCATATTCGCCTGGGGCAAAAAACAAATGGGAGCAAATCTTATAAGCATTGATCCTAGTGCGTTGATCTTAACGCTTTTGCCCAGAGCAACGGGAACATTTACCCGAAAAGGTCTGCGTGTTCACGGCCTACGGTATAAACACGATGATTATACCGAAGCGTTTTTATCTGGGGGTGAAGTAACAGTTGCCTATAATCCAGAGGATGTAACGGAAGTCTGGCTACTGGACGATGGGCAGTATGTTCCCTTTGAACTGATTGAAAGCAGATTTAACGGCAAATCCTTGGCTGCTGTTCAGACGATGCAAAAGGCAAGGAAGCAGACCGTAAATGCTGCTGCCGCTGAGAATTTGCAAGCGCAGATAAATCTTGCAGAACATATCCAGGTCATTGCTTCCCAGGGCAGACAGACCGATGTTGGCATTAAGAATATCCGCAATACAAGAAAGAGAGAGAAAGCCAGAACCCACATTGATTTTGTAAAGGAGGGTACAAACTGTGGATAATATGAATTTGATTAAAAAGCTGCCGCCAATGCTATCTGGCAGCGAATTGGAACAGGCATTGACCATCTTGCCCGAATATGACCCCGCAATCGTGAATGAAAATGATGCTATGCGGTTGATAGCATTGACTGATATTTACAAAGTCTTTGTGCCTAATCAAATGTCCAAGGAGATTTACAGCAAATTGTATCTTGCGCTGCTGCGTTCTTTGCAGAAGAAAGAGGGCAAACTACGGGTCAAGCAAGGTATAGCGAATCACCAAGCCATTATGCAGCATGAGCATAACGGCATCCTGGGAGGGTCAGACAGTTTTACTATTATTGGAGCAAGCGGCATTGGTAAATCAAGCAGCATTTCCCGTGCGGTACAGCTTCTTACCAAAGAACCCGTTATTGAGATAGACAAGCCATATGGGAAGATTCTCCCCTGTGTCCTGGTGCAATGTCCCTTTGATTCTTCCGTAAAAGGGTTGCTGCTTGAAATAATCCGTGTGGTAGACGAAATGCTGGGAAGCAGCTACTATCCCAAAGCTACAAGTGTTCATGCTACCACCGATATGCTGATTGGAACGGTGAGCCAGATATGTTTGAACCATATTGGAATCTTGATAGTGGACGAAATCCAGAATGTTGCAATTTCCAAAAACGGGCGCAATTTGTTGGGAGCGTTGCTACAGCTTATCAACTGTTCTGGAATCAGCATTTGTATGGTTGGTACACCCGAATGTGCAGAGTTTTTCACCCAGGCAATGCAACTGGCAAGGCGTTCCCTGGGCTTGCAGTATGAATCTATGGAATATGGGGCTGAGTTTGAGCAGCTATGTCAAACCCTGTTCCAGTATCAGTATGTAAAGAACCCTGCCGAGCTGGATGCTGCTACTATCCGTTGGTTGTTTGAGCATAGCAACGGAAATGTATCTTCCGTTGTAACGCTGCTGCACGATGCCCAGGAGATTGCCATTTTGGAGGGCAGCGAAGTATTGAATATGGAAACATTAAACGCTGCATACAAAAGCCGAATGAAAATGCTTCATTCCTACATTGCACCGTCAAAAAAGTCGCAAACATCCAGGCAGAAGAAATCCGCTACCGTTCCCTGTGCCGACCAGGAGATACAAGAAGTTGTTACCGTTTCTATTGCAGCGTTGGTACAGCAAGCTAAGAACGAGGGCAGAGCGGTGATAGACTTTTTGCGATCTTATATCACCGTGGAGGAAGTGGAGATATGATAGCTTTCTTTCCAGAACCATATCCCGACGAACTGGCGTACTCCCTCTTTGCTCGGTATCATGTTCATTCTGGACACTTGACCTTCAGAGCAACAGCAGAAGATTTATTTCAAAACAAAGATGCTATACCGAACCCAGAGTTTTTTGCGCCTTTGTCGGAGGAAGTGTGCAACATTCTTACTCGCAATAGCACCATGGAAACCTTTATAGCAGAACATACGATGCTGCCCTATTACATACGCTTTCTGCCATTGGAAAGGCGGCGCAAAGCAATGAATTTGCTGCTTGCAATGGACAGAACCTTTTACGATGCCATCTATGTACGGCAAAAGAAATCTGAGCGGCGGCAATACATGAGATATTGTCCTCTGTGTGCTACCGCTGACCGAGAGCAGCACGGGGAAACCTATTGGCATAGAAAACACCAGCTCCCAGGCGTAGAAATCTGCCTGGAACACCGCTGCCGTCTGGAAAACAGCAGCAACGGTATTACGGTGGAAAGTCAGCGGTTTAAGCTGGTTCATGCAGAATTGGTCATTCCCCAATACACGCCTGTTAATTTGAATGTATCAGACCTGGAACATCAGCTATCCGATTATGTGATGCAAGTTTTTAGTGCCGATATGGATTTTGATAATGATGTTTCCACGGGTAAATTTCTTCAATCCAGGCTGGAGAAAACGCCCTATACATCGTTACGGGGAGAACAGGTATTTGCCCGTAAATTGTTCGCAGCACTTTCCGAGCATTACCAGGAGATGCCGCAAAATACGCTGGAAGCGTGGTGGTATGTTCAAAAAGTATTCTGTTCCCAAAACTTCCACACATTCGATGTTTGTATGATTGCTATGTTTTTGGGCATCCCTGCTTGTGATCTTCTGAATATGAGATTGCCAGAGCTGACCCTTCAGCAGCGGTTTGATAATCAGCTACGGTTACTGCGCTCCCAGGGTATGACCCAAAAGCAAGCAGCAGAAGCAATGGGCGTATCAATCCACGCAATAAAAGGCGTAGAGCAAAAGAGATACCGAACAGCATAAAAAGCAAAGGGCACTCGATCTAAAACGAGTGCCCAGTGCTTATTCCTTTGGAGTATTCTTTTTAAGTGTTTGCTTTAATGCGGCTACAGTATCGGCAATGATTTTTACCTCAGTTTGGTTACAATCAGCAACCAAATCTGCAAGCCAGTTATCTACAAGCGGTCTAGCCGTAAGGACTTCTTTGCAGAGCAATTCATCCACAGAACAGCCCAGATAATTAACAATAGCAACAAACACCTTTAATGATACTGTTCCAGCTCCTGTTTCCAAATGGCTGATATGTGTAACACCTACACCCACCGCTTCCGCAAGCTGTTCTTGTGTAATACCTTTCTTTTTTCGTGCTTGCCGCACCTTATATCCAATACTTGCGTAGTCGATCATACATAGTAGCCTCCTAAAATTTTTGCTACTTGTATTGTAAGTGCAATTTGAATGTGCTATAATATCCTATAAGTGCAATTGCATTTATGATTCAGATTGTGGTGCATTATTTTGCTTTTCGTGTGCTTCTCGTCTTTTTTTGATAACAATATGGGAAAGAAAAGGTACTGGCTATGGAAATAGATAAATTAACCTCCCTGGTCTGTGCGGTGCAGCAGGGAGACCGCCAAGCAGCGGACGAACTTTATACAGCGGTTCACCAGGGGTTGTATTATTACATATCCAAAACGGTTGATGACCCCGAACTGGCACAAGATTTGCTGCAAGAAACCTTCATGGAAATATATCAGACCATCGGTAATCTGAAAGAGCCAGCAGCTTTCTTGAAATGGAGCAGACAGATAGCTTATCACAAGTGTACCGCCCATAGTCGAAAGACCAAGGATATAACTGTGGATGAAAATGAGGACGGGCAAAGTATATTTGATACCATAGAGGAAGAACGGACAGAATTTATCCCAGATGAAGCCCTAGACAAAGAGGACTTGAAGCAGACGATCCACGCTATGCTTGCAGAGCTTCCTATGGAGCAGCGCAGCGCTATTATGCTGCGGTACTTTGATGAAATCTCTGTAAAGGAAATTGCTGAGATTCATGGGGTTACTGAGGGGACTGTGAAAAGCCGCTTGAATTACGGCAGAAAAGCCCTGCAAAAATCGGTAGAGGACTACGAGAAAAAGAACAATGTCAAGCTCCATTGTGCTGGCGTTATTCCGCTGCTTTTGTGGTTGTTCCGAGAGTATGCTGTTGCCAACAAGATTTCTCTCACCGCTACCACCGCTTCGGCTTCCTATGTCGCTGCCGCTGCCCCGACTACATATGCAGCTGCCAATGCAGCAGCCCCCATTGTTGCAGAGGGCGCAAAGGCAGCTGGAAAGTTTGCAGTCAAAAAGCTGATTGCAGGAATTGCTGCCGCTGCTATTATAACTGGCGGCGTGGCTGTTGGATTATCTTCACAAACGCCACAGGATAGCACACCTGGCACATCCACCAGCACCGAAGCAACTTCAACCTCTGCGCCGAACACCGACCAAACTGAAACCACTGCTCCCGATGCAGTTGTCATCAAGACGGGAACATGGTACGGCTATGGTGAAGTCATCATAGCATCTGGCAGCGGTGCAAGGTTTGAGATAGAAATTACTTCCGTAGATGAGACCCAAATTCAGGGCACATTAACCCGTTCTAAGCTATATAACCTTACGCATCAAACAAGCTTTACGGGCACTGGCAAAAAAACAGGTGATCAAATAGAGTATGAAATCAGCTTTGAGTCCCCTCTGGTTATGAACAGCGTGTACGAGAGAACTGTCTTAGTTTACGATATACAGACAGATTGTTTCTGGATGAATGAGCTTGACCGAGTAACACTGGTGCACATAAGCAACAAAAACGACACACCCATTGCAGAGGACAAAACCTGGTCGGGTTACGGCAAAGACATTATTGAAGGTTATTCCCATCGCAACGACCACTTGTTTGTGCTGCATGTTGATAGGATGAGTGAATCAGAAATCTATGGCACGCTGACCATTTACCACAAGGATGCTGTAGACCACACCTTCTCATTTTCTGGGTATGGATATCGCAGCGGGAACTATCACTATCAAATACGTCTGGATGCATCGCAGTCCGATGAAAAAGATGCACAATACCACAACGACGTGCATTTGCTAAATTATAATGACCGCAATGACACTTTTGATATGGGTAGACCGTACATAGTTTATTTGTATTCCGAAAATTTACCGCAAACATAAAACCCATGTCACTTTCATTACCCCTTATAAGCAGAGGGGTGATACCGTGAAAGATCATTACAACCTGTACTACTTGTTTTTGGAGGACAAAAAGAAGCATCCCCTGCCAGAAAAGCAGAGTGATGCAATCCGAAAAAATATTGAGATTTTCTTCAGAAAGATAAAACCCCCTTAAAACTCACAACCCCTTATAAGTATCAGAACAAATAAAAAGGAGAAATCAGTATGAAAAAACTAATCGCAATGACTCTGGCAATCGTTTTGGTGTTTGGCCTTTGTGCTTGCAGTCAGAATGACAACCCCCAAAATACAGGCAATAACAACCAAACAGAGAACAACCAAACAGAGAACAACCAAACCGAGAATAACCAAACCAGCAATGCAGAATCCACAGGGCCTGTTACTCCCAGGGAAGAGGAACTAGCAGTTTTGGATGCATACGAGTACATCATTGAAGAACTGTACAAATTACAGTACTCTGGCAATGCTGTAACAGTTAAATCCTATTATGACCAGCTTTCCGCAATGGATTTTTCTGTAATTGACAAGTGGGTCGGAACAGAATATGCCTCTGCCGATGTGAATTGGGACTATAAAACAGTGTTGTCCAGTTTTGTCATCCATAAAGATGTTCTGTTGGGTTACAAGTTAACTGAAAGCGACACGCTTGGAAATTCCAGCACCACAGAAAACAACTTTGCCGTTGTTTATGACGTAAACGGTTTTGCTCACAAGATAGATGTTCCCCTGGTGGAAGTTGATGAACGTTATAGCCATAACTGTCAAGAATCTCTTTCTGTTGTGAATGGGCAGTTTTCTTTTTACGAAGACGACCCGATGGATTTGTGTGTTGATGACTATCGGGCAACCTACTACCTGCGCGAAGACGGGAAGATCGACAAGGTAGAATACAGAGGCCAATATACCAGCGAAATTGAATATTTGCGCACTCCCACTTATGATACAGATGGTAAGGTAATCAGCGAAACGGTTTTGACTGGTATGAACACCTATCCTTATGCAATTACCTATATCTATGATGACCAGGGTCGCCTTGA
Source organism: Ruminococcus sp. (assembly GCA_017411385.1). GTDB lineage: Bacteria > Bacillota > Clostridia > Oscillospirales > Acutalibacteraceae > Ruminococcoides. The sequence goes on along the minus strand of JAFQQF010000014.1, from coordinate 11,384 downwards.
AGAAATCTGTACGGAAAGCGAACGCTCAGATAGTTACAAAAAGTCTTGGATCACATACGAGTACGATGAGGAAGGGCGTTTGTTTTTTATAGCAAGATACGATGACGCGAAGAGTTACATTGAAAGTGATCAATTCCTCAAGGATTATCTAGGAATCACACGAGCCTGTGCTTGGGAACTTTACTACGATGACAACGGACAACTCACAAAGATTGCAAAAGCCTTCCACGAGTATGACCAAAGGGAAGATAAATGGAAACTCACATATAGTCTCACTCACGATATCTCCTGTGACGAAAATGGCCGTATTTTATCGGAGAGCGGCAAAAATTCGTCTGGGTCTAAGAATATCACTCGCGAATTTATCTACGGCGACTATTACATCTTTAATCCCTCTACTACAGATGCTGCAACCTAATGTTGTGACACAAAAGAAAGAAGGACGCAAAATGAAAAAACTAATCGCAATGACTCTGGCAATCGTTTTGGTGTTTGGCCTTTGCGCCTGCGGTCAGCCGAAGACCAACGAAAATCTTTCCAAAGAAGAACAATTATCGATTTTGCAAAAGTATGAGACGACAGTTAGGGAATTGTATAATATAAGCGCAACACGGAGATTAACATCCGCCGAAGTAAAAACCTATTACGACACCTTGACGGGACTGGATCTGGCAGTCATTGATAAATGGCTCGGCACAGAGCACACTGCCGCAGACGATGTAAATTGGGATTATAAGTCTGTCCTGGACGATTTTGTTATCCTGAAAGATGTGTTTCTGGAATATTCAGAAACGGAGACAATCCAAAACAACGATGGCAGCACAGGCTTAGAAACGAAAGAATACCATCCTAATCTGGTTTATGACGAAAATGGCTTTATGGTTTTTACAGAACACGACATTTTGGAGGGGCCGTTCTTCCTGGTTAACGGAAAGTTTTCCTTGTTTGTTAATGATCCCCTGCGGTTAAACAGCGGATTTTTTGTCTATGAGAATAATGGCGACCATTATCCGCAGTATGTTCTGGACGAGGTCGGAAAACTCAAGGAGGCACGATGGTATAAGGGCAAAGAAGCAAATTACAGAGCCAACTTGACAGAAGATAAAGATCCAGATTGCGTATGCACATATGCCTATGATGAAGAAGGCAAACTCATCAGTCAAACAGTTGCAGCTCATTATAACTATCTGGTTACATACACTTATGACGAAAACGACCGCATCGTAGAACTGTATGTTGACAATAAAAGTGAGAACAAAAACGAGACAATCTATACCTTTGAATATGATGATGCTGGACATCTGATTCGCTCAGAAGAATACGACTACCGCGATATGTTTGAAGAACGTACGGTTAATGGCGTTGTGCAGAAGATACCTTATAGCATTAATGCCGCAGATAAATGTGTATATAGTTACACCTGCGACGATAATGGCAACATTATTTCGGTGGATCGAGCGTATTACATATGGAACGGAAAAGATTGGGGATTATATGGCGAAAGTACATATCTCTACACTTATGATTCCAACGGCAATATTGTGTCCGAGACGGTTACATGGGACTCATGGCCCGACGATCACATCCGTCGCTTCGAACTGATTTACGGCGACTATTACATTTTTAATCCCAATAACAACTGAAAGCTAACGAAACAGCTCAGCTGCTCAATATGAGCAGCTGAGCCAAAAGGAGAATGAATATGGTTGGGATAGCCTTTATGGCTCTCTGTCTTGGGTTGCTAACCCCCTATGCAATTGGACTAATCCTGTGCAGCGCAGCCTATAAAATAATACATGCCGCAAAAATTTTGCTTGGACTGCTGATAGCGTTCCTTATCAACGGGAACTGCCAATTGTTTGAAAACGGCTTCCTCAGCTATTGCGCTTGGGCAGCAATTTCGATTGGCGGTATTTATCTCCTGTGTTTATTGCCCCGATTTAAGTGTGCTTTTCAGTTTTTAGCTACATCAATCATCTCATTTTTCCTTGCGCATATTTTGCTAAACAACATATATGCCAGCGTTTTGTCCTGGTTCGGACAGTCCTTTGAATACACACTTTGGATAGATATTGTCGTGCGAATCGCCTGCGTTGCAATATCTGTCTATATGACATATAAGCTATTTGATGATCTCATCATCGATGGTATTTTTGCAAATCCCATTATCGGAATGCTGGATCGGGTAATTTCTTCCGTAGGATACGGCTTTGGTGTTACTGTCATCGCAACTACTTCTCTAAACAATTTGTGGTCTATCCCTGCTTTTGTATCCTATATCGTTATTGGTGTAGTCGCCGTTTTGTATTTTATTCTGGACTACCGAATTATTAGCGTTAAACGCAGAATTATTCTTGATGACTACGCTAAGCAAGCGTGGAGAGAAAAGATGCTTGAAGACATTCCTGACGATGACAAATATGACGACGAGGAGTACCACCCCAGAACTCTGCTTGGTAAGATAATAACAGGAGACTGGTCTGGTAGTTATGATGATGACGATGATGATTATGACAATTGGGATTAATCAACCTTTTACATAACGCAATATACATTCTCTGGAAGCTAACGAATAATAAGGAATCGAGGTAATACGATGAATAAAGATAAGTGGAATACAATCAGTTTCTTCTTGGGCGTAGGCACAGTTGTTGTGATCGGCTTTTTGTGGCTGGCTGGTGTTATAGACCTTTCGGGAATATTTGTGTGGATAGCTAACAACTTCGCCTCATTCATTGGTATAGGCTTCTTAGTGATAGTTGGCATTGTCGCAATATGCTTCATAGCACCGTGGGTGATATATCTACCAGTAATTCTACTTATTTTGGCTGTTATCGTCATTGTCGCCTTGGGCTTATTTGCAATATTCTAATAACCGCTCCCAAAAACACGACCACTCAGAAAACAATCTGGGTGGTCTTTCTTTATCGTGTGTGCTTTGGGATAGTTATTGTTGCTGGAATCGCCAGCACTGTCGTGTGGATGATTTGCTATCTCAAAACGTGTTTATTTGCCGTTTTTACCCGTCCTTTTTCTGCTAATTCTCCTACATTATTACTGAGGGTCCCCATATCCCCACAATTAAAAATGAATTATCAGTGAAAGGATATCAAAATATATGAACGAATTGAAGAATAGACCCCTATGGTTATTATGGCAGAAACAGACCAGAAATGGAGGGGCAGCGAAAGTGCCGTTCTCCGCAAAGGGTGGCAGCAGCGGAACAAGTGAAACATACCACAACACCTGGGTTACCTTCAGCGAAGCAGAACAAGCAGCAAAGAAAAAGGCAGCAGGGATCGGCTTTAAGATTCCCAAAGGTGTTTTCTTTTTGGATATTGACCATAGAACGATTGACGATCCGCTTGTACGGGAGCTGATGAGTAAATTCCACTCTTATACGGAATACAGCGTAAGCGGTGAGGGCATCCATATTTACGGTCTGTGCGATTTTTCTAAGCTGCCGACATATCAAGATCCCAAGGACAACCGTATAAAGCTAAGCACCGACTACTACACTCACCACCCGTCTAACGGTCTGGAACTGTATGTAGGAGAGCTAACCAACCGTTTTGCTGCCTACACAGGCAATGTGATTTTGAATGTGCCACTGAAAGATTGCACCGATGCTGTAATTGATACTCTAAACCGTTATATGCGTAAAGAAAAGCCAACCAAGGCAGATAAACAGGTTGATAAGATCATTAAGGATTTGCGCAGCCAGAGCAACGGTGCAAAATTCAGCAGACTATTTGACGAGGGAGAAATGGATAACTGTACCGATCATTCCAAAATGGATGCTGTTCTTTGCGGGCTGATTGCTTCCCGTACTGAAGATCCCGTACAGGTTGATGCGGTTTTTCGAAAATCCGCATTGTATCGTGATAAATGGGAACGAGAAGATTACAGGGAACGAACAATTGATTGGGCGATAAATGCCTGTCGCAAACGGAAGCAGAAAACAAAAGCAATTCCTCCGTTTATAAAATTTAGTAAGGATGGCAAGGAAAGTATTTCTGCTCCACTTCTGGCACGGTACACACGGGAACACCTGGATTATCTGCTTGTCCGTGATAACGGTACACAAGCAATCATGAAATATGTTTATAAAGACGGCGTTTACACCCTTTATGATACCGCTATGCTGCAAGGTGAGATTGTGCGTTTTATTTCGGAATATAATGAAGAATTGGTAAAAATGAACACCGTAAAAGAGGTGGTAAACATTCTGCTTTCTGATCTGGAATATACAGCCCAGGAAGAATTGAACGCAGACGAAAGTATAATCAATTTCCAGAATGGCCTATTAAAAATCGGCACAGATGGAACGGAGCTGATCCCCCACGATCCGCAAGTGCTGTCCACCATTCAGATCCCTTGCAACTGGAATACCGCCCCGATCCCAACACCCGTATTTGACCAATATATCTCTACTCTGACCAATGGGGATAAGGCGGTGGAACAGCTGCTTTTAGAATACATCGGTGCGTGTATTTCCAATGTCCAGGGCTGGCGCATGAAGAAAACCCTGTTTCTGGTGGGCAGCGGCAATACGGGAAAATCGCAGCTGAAAAGTCTGACAGAAAAACTATTGGGCAACGGCAATTTTGTTGGCATAGACCTGTCGGAAATCGAAGCGCGATTTGGAACAGGCACGATCTATGGCAAGCGGTTAGCTGGCAGCTCGGATATGTCCTTTATGAGCATTGGGGAAATTAAGACCCTAAAACGGATCAGCGGTGGCGATTCCATCCACGCAGAATTTAAGGGACAGCAGAGCTTCCAATATACTTATAAAGGTCTGACCTGGTTTTGCATGAATAAGCTCCCAAAATTCAGCGGCGATACAGGACAATGGGTATATGACCGTATTATGGTTGTAGATTGTCCCAATGTGATCCCCGTTGAGCAACAGGACAAACAACTGTTAGATAAGATGTTTGCCGAACGTGAGGGCATTGTTCAAAAGGCGGTAGCTGCGCTGCAGCGTATGATTGCAAACGGGTATCGGTTCACTGAGCCAGATTCCGTACAGCTCGCCCGTGCAGAATATCAAAAGACCAACAGCACCGTAATAACATTCTTTGCGGAGTGTATGTGTCCATGGCCTGATGGCAAAATAGATATTTATAGCTGTACCACAGGCAAGATCCACAAAGCCTATTTGGAGTGGTGCAAGCAGAATAATAACGGTCATGCCAAATCTGGCAAGGAATTTCGGGACGAGCTGGCAGCATACCTGGCTACCACCTTTGCGGATATGACTACACGCAGAAACGGCAATACTTTCTACAAGGATTATACCTTGACCAATGAAGCCAAAGAGGATCTATTATATTGATTGACAGCAGCGGTTATCATCATAATCGCTGCCTTTTCTGTGACCACAGTTTTTTGTTTTTTTGGGGTGTGTTTTGTGGTAGCAGTTAGTAGCAGAATTTTTAACTCTAAGAAAAAATAAAATGTGTGTTTGTTTTTTTGTTTTTTTCAAAATAGTATAAATGGTTTTAAGAAAAGTGCTACTTCTGCTACTAAGAGCTACTATGCGCCGTCAGTCTTTTGGCTGATGGCATTTTTTAGTCTTTTTTGTGTTTGTTATTCTACTTTGTTTGTAAACCAAACACGGGAGGTGAGCCTATGGATGAAGATACCCATATTTACGATATGTTTCTGGAGCTTATGGCAAAGCTAGCTGCCGATGATCCAGAGGGGCGTATGCGTATGTTCAGTAAAAACCCACGCTATGAAGAACATAGCGAACCAGCAACACATAAAAACACAACACAAAAGAGGTATTAAAAATGGAAACAAAACAAATAAAGAAAACCGTTCGAGAAGAATTTGCGGACAAGTTTATTAAAATGTTGGAAAGTGATACACCCCTTTCCTGGACACAAGGTTGGGCAGAGGGGAACGGCTATAAGCCGCCGTACAACGGACAATCTGGACGAAAGTATAACGGCATTAACCGATTGATCTTGATGTTGCAATCCCAGGACAAAGGATGGCAAGACCCCAGGTGGTACACTTTTCACCAAGTATCAAAAATGAAAGGGTGCAATGTACGCAAGGATGAAAAATCTACGCCCGTGGAATATTGGGCAGTCTATGATACTGTTGAGAAAAAGAGCATGAATATATCTGAGCTGCGCCAATTCCTCAAAGACCATCCAGAACGAAAAGAATCTGAGTTTCGCCTATATGCAAAAACCGCCTGTGTTTTTAACGCAGCACAGATAGAGGGATTGCAGCCTTTACCAGCAGCAGAGGAATACGCCTTTGAGCCGCACCAGCTGGCAGAGGAAGCAATCAATACTATGTCGGAGAATATGGAAGTGCCGTTGATCTATGGCGGTGATGAAGCATATTACAGCCCTTCAGCAGACAATATCCACTTACCCAGGAGAGAATCGTTCTTTTCAGAAGCAGAATATGTGGGTACAGCTCTGCATGAGCTGGCACACGCAAGCGGCGCACAATCACGCCTGGATAGACCGATGATAGCGTTACGGGATGATTGCGAGGGTTACGCTAAAGAAGAATTGGTTGCCGAAATCGCCAGCACCTTTTTAAGTGCTGAGCTGGGAGTTGATATGCCCGAATCTGTGGTAAATAACCACTTGGGGTATGTGTCGAGCTGGATCAAGCATATCAAAGAAGATAACGGCGTTTTATTTAGCGCTATCAAGGAAGCAGACCGAGCAGCAGACTATTTGATGGAGCAAGGGCGTGTAGAAGAACTACGGCAGAAGATGGCAATTGAAGCGAAGATGCCCAAAGGCTTCCAGGGAGCTACATACGAAATTTGGCAGCTCAAGGACACCCCAGAAAACCATGCGCTGCTGTTCTCCGATTATGCTTTTGCATCCAATTACCGCTTGACCGAGAGCCGATATAACAAGCTATATGAAGCTGCTGCCGAGGCAGATACGGATTCCCTGGATAAAATCTACACGAAATTCAACATAGCCCACCCAGAGGGATTTAAGGGACACAGCTTGTCCAAATCCGATATTGTGGTTATAAACCAAGACGGAAAGAGAACAGCCTATTATGTGGATTCCTGGGGTTTCCAGGAGGTAAAAGGCTTTATCCAGGCGCAGAGCCAAACAGAGAAAAGAGGTAAAATCAGATGAACAGATTTATATGGATAAAAGTATTATTATTCATTCTATTGGGAGCTGCGATATATGTGCTGTTGTTTGGTTGGACAGCACTCCCTACGCCAAGCATAGCAATCCTGCTGACTGCAACAGCTGTTGCTGCGTTGGTGATTGCAAACGAAATGCGTAGACCCGCACCTAAGGAGCAATTTCGCAAAAAGGCGTTATTTCCAAAGATTCCAGAAAAGTTTCTGGCAAGCAAGCCGCAGTCTGGCAGCATTATCTTTGGCAAAGACTACCACACCCATAAAACGGTTGTATCAGAAGTTGGACACCATGTGCTTTTGTGCGGCAGCACAGGATCTGGCAAAACTGCCACTTGTCTGCTCCCGTCCATATTGAATTATGACGGAACTGGGAGCCTTCAGATTGTCGATATAAAATCCAGGGAGCTTAGCTATAAGAGTGCCGATGTATTTAACGAGAATACCCAGATTGTCGATTTGAATTTACGCAAGCCGTATGTGTATGGCTGGGACTTGCTGTATAAGCTGAAAAAGGACGGGACGGACACCGAGCAAGCCGTTTTGGATGTGGTGAAAGAAATTGCCTATGTAATCGTGCCACGCTCAAAATCGGGGGATTCCTTTTGGAACGATGCTGCCCGAAATGAGTTTATAGGGCTGTTTCTCTATGAGTATATCTATGGCAGACAGACGGAATTTATAGACATAGTTACAAGTATGATGAACATACCCCTGCGTGAGCATTTGGAAAGTGCGCTGAATGGATCACCTAAGACCAGTTTAATAGCATCCTATTTGACCAGCTTAGCTTCCTCTGCTGATGAAACCCTGTTTTCGGTTGATCTGACCTTGAGCCAGAACCTTTACCCCTTTGTTTCTGAGGATGCTGTTTATTTCTTCCGTGATAACAAAAAACGGGCAAATCCCACGGCATTAAACCAGGAGGGAGTAAAACAGTATCTATGCGTAGACGAACATAAGTTAGACAGCGGATATGATAAATTTGTCAATATCATTATGAAGCAAACCCTCCAGGAACTGCAAAGCAGAACCGCCAGCGGCAGCTATGCCCAATGCACATTGATATGGGACGAATGGCAGCGTTTAACGGATTCTTGTTTAGAGCTGCGGTCTGTAACTTCCAGCTTCCTTAAAACAGGACGGAGCAAGCACGCCAGCGTTGTTCTATGCGTTCAGAATTTGGATGGCTTTGACAAGCAATTGATTCTGGATATACTGAGCAACATCCACTATTTCTATGTCCTTGCATCGAATAACAGCGAATCGTTCACAACGGAAGTCGTAACGAAAATGGCAGGGTCGTATTATGAAAAAGAGCAATCCCATAGTGAGGGCAGAGGAACATCCATTTCCACATCGTTCCGTGAAAAGAGCGTTCTCAAGCCAGAGGATCTAAACCGCCTGGGGGATGATGCTGTTTTGATTATTACGAACCACGGATATGTGCGCTCCAACAAGGAAGCAACTGCCTACTATAAGACTGAGCCTTACAAATCGAAATACGAAAAAATACTTGCCGTAAACAAGACCGCTATGGACGGGGTATAAGCTGCGGCAACCATCTTCCCACCGAGAACACAGAATCGGTGGGTTTTTCTATGCAACCCACCAATTTATTTCCTCTGTGTGAAGATTTCAACCTGACCGCCCCTGCCCTTACCGTTCAATGTTCTATACTAATAGTAAAAGGGGCAGACAGGTTGGCAAGATACGCCTTTAGGTGTCCCACCTTTGGCATCTTGCAAGGGAATGTTCCTTTCCCTTTGAACCCTACCCCACCAAAAAGGAGACCCTTATGAGAAAACGACCAATAGAAGTAAAGTTTCGATTATCCCAGGAAGAATATGAAATACTGCAAAGAAAGCTGGTGGAAGCTGGCACAAACCGTAATGCTTTTTTGGTAAAGCTGATTTTGGGAGCGCAGATATATCCCAGGGAGCAGCTAATAGAGCTGAACTTACAGTATAAGATTATGAACCGTCTGATACGGGGCGCAGCCACAAATATTAACCAGCTGACACGGATTGCAAATACTAATAATGCTGTACCAGCTGCAAAGTTTCTTATAGATATGTACCAGGATATTAGGATAATAAAAGACAATCTTCAGCCCCTATGGGAAGAAACAAGGAGGATGGCATGGCGATCCTAAAGGTGATAGCCCACGGGGTACGGCGAGAAGCAAAACGGAAAGTGCTGCAATATGTTTTAGACCCCAAAAAGACACAGGAGGGATTATGTTGTGTTACAGGAGATTTTGGAGCAGAGCAAATCACTCCCAAGACGGTATTCCAGGAATTTCAGCGTACCCGTAAGCTGTTCGGAAAGGACAGAAAAGGCAGCAGAACCTATCTGCACGGAACAGTATCATTTGCACCAGAGGAGCTACCGCCAGAAAAAGTAACTGAATTTGCTGCGGAGTTGGTAGAGCAGATATATCCAGGACACCAAGTTTTAGTTACGGCGCATACAGACACGGCCCATCCCCACGCCCATTTTGTTGTGGAAACAGTATCATACGATAACGGAACGATGCTGCATACCAGCAAGCACGATTTGGAACAGGCAAAGAAAATCTGTGAAAAAATGTGCACAGAACGGGGCTTGTCTGTTGCTAAAAAAGGACACCACGCAGACGGGACACCGTTTGCCGATGGAGAGTTTACCGCCTGGGAAAAGAATAAATACCATCAGCTCGTAGAAGATCCAAAGAAATCCTACTTGGTTTCCCTTGCCCTGGCTGTCCAGGACTGCGCCGATGCAGCCAATGATCAAGAGGATTTTTGCGCTCTGATGGAACATGAATATGGCTGGACTGTTACTTGGAAAGACAGCAAAAAGAACATCGTATTTACTGACGGTGAGGGGCATCGTGTTAGGGACAGCAATTTAAGTAAAACCTTTAATATCAATGTCAGCAAGGAGGGGCTTACCCGTGAATTTGAAAGACATACCACCAGATCGTCCACCTATCCGAGAGCTGCGGAAAGAAGTGGAGCAGCTCAAGAAGCAGAACGCTCAGCTGGAAGCAGAAAACACCTGGCTCAGAAAGATGCTGGCAGAAATGCAAAAACAAGGTGAGCTTAGGAAAGCAAAGAAATAATGCCTGTGATCAAAATGTTTTGTTTCTGCCCTTCTATCTAAACGAAATTCAGCCATAATAATTATGGTTAATGAAAGGTAAGGTTAGGACAAGAATAAAGTGAGCGGGTGCATGGATCGATCCATGCACCCGTTTGATACTATCACATATTGTTTACACCGCTGGAAATATCGTCCAGTTTATCCGCGGTCTTTAATGACCTCATAAACAGCCATAATCTCGTCTAGGGGAAACTGTGGCAAAACCAGAAGTTCACACAGTTTTTCGTAAGTAATTTCTTTATCCAACTTCTTTACAGCAGGCAGATAGGTCTCGAATTTCACTTCCTGTTGGTGGCCCCAGATATATCGTCTGACTGCTTCTGGGCCACCTTCAATAGTTCCATCCAACATCCGAGTAGTGAAGCCAGAAACAAAGTGCATAAACTCATCGTGGCGGGCAGCAAGATCTCTGTCAGTTGCAATGGCTTTTTTGTATGCAGAGACAGCCTTGCGAGTATATGCACCATTAAACTCTTGTCCAGATACGATATTGTCAAAAACTGCAATATCGTCCAGCTTGCCGCTGTCAAAAGCTTCGGAATGTTTTTCATAGATACCCTTGACCTTTTCAGCACACTGGGGGCAGATGTATTCATTCTCATCAATCTTTGCTAGGAAGCGAGAATGGAAGGGGCGGTCACAGCAAGGGCAAACATGCAGATTATTGTTAGTCATTTCATTTATCTCCAATCATTTTATATTTTTTTGGTACTCATAGTAATCATCGTGTGGACAGATTCTGGAGGATGCCAAATACCCCTCTTTGAAGAAGATATGCGAAAATGTCCCTCGCAAAATTAGGCGGCAGCCGAAAACTATCTGAATTATAGCGCAACTAACAGGAAAATTCAATAATTTAAAAGAAAACTGAAAATCAATCTAATGTTCCCCATACTACACTTGCTAAAGTTGTCTTTGTGTATTATAATGACCGCACAAGGTCATTATATGTTTTTGGGAAACGTTCACATCCTGTAACCCCGTCAAAAGGGCAAACCTGGACATTCTGAGAAAGCCCAAGAAAAGATAAGAAAATACGACCTTGTGTAGCACACAAATTCCGTGCTACATAAGGTCGTTTTTTTATTCT
>JAFQQF010000051.1 GCA_017411385.1 Ruminococcus sp. | reverse complement strand
TATTGGTAAATCGGATAAATTATCCATATTAGCACATGATGGAACGCCGTGTGCGGTGAAAGCCGCATGCACGGTGTGGGGCGGGGGAAAACTCGGAGATTATATCAAAGAGTTACCTATCGCCATAGGACAGATTCTGCGTCATAGTAGACCTTGAAAGACTTTCTCAAAATGAGATGGTCAGAATGGTCAGAGAGCGTTCGAAGTACCAAGACGAAGGTAATATTGTCCGTATGGTTGAAGCATGGGAAAAAATTAATGCCGACATTGCTGCTGAAGGAGAAAGTGCAGATATGCTGACTCCCCGTAGCTTAGTCAACTGGGCAAAGCAAACAAAGGTTATTGGAAATCCTATCGAAGCTTGTGAGTATAACATTCTTGCAGCTTTGTGTTCTTCGGAGGAATACAAGCAAAACGTGCTCAACAACATCATTCGTCCTTTGTTTGGAAGGAGAGGTTGATATGAAGTACGGCAGCTTATTTGATCCTTTTACCGGCAAAGAAACGGTAGATGATGCGGGGAAAAGAGCTTTTCTTCAAAGTGCTGCGTACTGCAACATGATAAGGAAAATGGTTGTCGGTATTACCGGCGACCATTCCCTCATCGTTTATATTTTGCCAATTAATCATCCTGAACTTGCCTTTACAGATGGCAAGTACATTATGGTTAATACACTTCATCCATTGTTCATTATGGAACCGATTGAGGACATTACAGTGTATTGCTTGGCTCTTGCTACTCATGAGTCACTTCATCCGTTATATTCCTGCTTTCAGTGTATAGAAGATGCCGCAAGAAAAAGGTCTTCTGATAACGACAATATCGTGTATGTCCGTAGGAGTGTTTTTAACATTCTTGAAGATGCACGAATTGAGCGTATTGGTAGATTTAAGTTCCCCGGTGTTTCGTATGCTATTGATCAGCTTAACGAATTTCTGTACGAAAAAGTTGAGGACCTTGATAAGCTCAAGGATATTGAACTGATGATGCAGTGGCTTTTGGATTTTGTGTCTGTTGATAAGATTCGTGGAGAACTTCCTGACCACTTAAAACCGATATGGGAAAAGGTTAAGCCGCTTGCAACGAAAGCAAAGTATTCTGACACCTGTAGCCGTTGCTATTACTACACAAAGAGAATTATGAAGTTGATTTCTCCTTTGATCCCTGAAAATGATCCGCTTGATAATCGTCAGCAAAAGCCTGAGAACAATCAGGGTAATAACACAGATGTTGACGCCGAAACCGGTGAAGTTCCGCCTGGTATGAGCAATTCAAACAGCGGAGGCAAATCCGGTAAAAAACAAAAGCAAAATCAGTGTAGTCAGGGACAGGATGATCAGAACAGTCAAGGTTCAGCAGGAGGTAATCAGCAGAACGATCAATCCTCAGGCAATGGCCAAAGCAATAGTCAGTCTGCAGGAGATTCACAAGGTCAAGGTCAAGATAATTCTCAAAAACAAGGCGCTGGTCAGGGCGGAGGACAGGCTTCACAGCAAAACAATGCTGCGGGTAGTAATTCTCCATCAGGACCAACTAAAGGTGGCTCAGGTCAAGCCAACGCCTCAGAGATGACAAAGGAACAAATGGAAGCAGAAGCTCGGGAGAT
>JAFQQF010000050.1 GCA_017411385.1 Ruminococcus sp. | reverse complement strand
CAAAAGTAATTTTGGCTCGGTCTCTATTTTTTAGCGATTCCTTTTGTTTTTTTGCCTGAAAGCTCCAATTAAAAGCATTTTTTGTGTACAGGAGCTCTTATTTGACCAGATGGCAGCTTATATGCCCTTCTACAAGGCTGGGAACACGCTTCTTATTGCCCATGTTTACGCTTTGCAGGCAATATACTTCCTTAAATTGTGGGCAATGGCCACAAGCCCCCATTCGACAGAGACTTTTTCTGTCGATTTCAGCCTGAAACGCTTGAACCCGTGGTTGAACTTTATGTTTCCGAAGACGGCTTCAGGCTCTATCGGTCTTTTACTTCTATGCCTTAGACCATCTTCGCTTGTAAGCAGTTCCCTTATCCTTGCCCTGTAGGCGTTGTTGTTGTGATTGACCTCTATTGTACGTCTGTCTGCATTTGCCTTGTAGCACATCCCTCGCAATGGACATCTTGAACAGTCTCTAGCCATATATACGCTCTTCTTGGATGTGTACCCGAGGTCTGATTTCTCTTTCTTGCAATAGGCGAGTTCCAGGTGTTGTCCCATGGGGCATACATAATAGTCCTCTTCCTTGTTGTAGTACATATTGTTTGGCAAGAAAGGGTTGTTCTTGTATTTCCTTTTCATTTCTGCATGAAACATGTTATACTTTACATAAGGTATCATTCCGCCACCAAACATATACTCATAGTTCTGCTCACTGCCGTATCCGGAGTCTGCAACAATCTCCGCACTCTGTTTACCGTAACGCTCTTCAAAACTTTTGAGGTATGGTATAAGGGTGCCCTGGTCATTGGGTTGCCAGAAGACACCGTAATTGGTGATGAACTGGTTCTCGGTGGATATCTGCACGTTGTATCCGGGCTTTGTCTGTCCGTTGTTCATGGCATCCTCTTTCATGCGCATGAAGGTTGCATCGGGGTCGGTCTTGCTGTATGAGTTACGCTCTCCAAGGGTATCAAGATGGTTGTCATACTCGTCAAGCTTTGATTTACTATCGCTTGCTGTTTTTTCTATAAGTCTACGTTGTTTACCTTTGCTTATCCCCATGCTGTCCATCTTGGAAAGTATCCTCTTACTCCTGCGTTCGAACTCTTCCTGTGGCGGTTCTTCGGGAAACTCAGTAGATTCCTCTATGGCAAGCTCCTCTTCTGCAGCAGAGAGGACACCACGTACCTTGTCTATCAGCTTTGCCTTGTTTTTCTCGACACTGCCTTTCCAGACAAAGGTGTATTTGTTGGCTACGGACTCTATTTTCGTTCCGTCAATATACTGTACGTTCAGGGAAACAAGTCCTTCATCATTCAACAGTTCTACAACCTTGGTGAACACATTCTCAAGCCTGCCGCCGGAAAGCCTTTCGCTACGGAACCGGTTGATTGTACGGAAATCAGGGTAACTCATACTGCTGAGCCACATGAAATGGATATTCTCGTGCAGAAGCCTTTCCATCTGCCTGCCGGAATAAACATTACACAGGTAGGCATACACAACTACCTTAAGAAGCATACGGGGGTGATAGCTGCTGGTTCCGCCACTCTTGTAGGTTGCCTCAATGTCACTGATATCGAACTTGTCGAGAATATCGCTGACAATACGCACCGGATGAGTCTTTGAAATTAATTCGCCCAAAGAGGGAGGAAGCAGGAGGGAATCGTTTTGATTGTAAGATTTATGTATTACCTTTGCCATACTGTTTGGAATGGATTGTTAATCTTTTGGTTTGCAAGTATAAAGATAATAAAAATTTTCCAAACAAACAATAGCTATTCCAATGAAATTCAAAGGAATAGCTATATTTTTTTT
>JAFQQF010000049.1 GCA_017411385.1 Ruminococcus sp. | reverse complement strand
CTTAAAATACCTGTCGTAGTTTTCGGCATATCGAATGATACCCAGTTTATAGTCATGTTCCAGAATGTTATGTATTGTACGTTGAGAGTTTGTTTCTTTATAAAAAATCTCAGCGGGTTCCTTTGAAATGGTCTTGGAAAACTCAGCAAATGCTTCGGAAATATAGCATGCTCTGGGTACAGAAATTGAAAACTTCTGCTTATTAACTGAACCGTTCTTATACATTTTCTCTACTTGTTCAATCTGTCCCAGAATATCTTTCGCAAAGCCAATAAACTCTTCACCTTCAGGAGTAAGGCACATTCCCTTTGCACTTCTGTCAAAGATTGAAATACCAAGGTCAGCTTCAAGCTCCTTTATAGAACGGCTTATATTAGGTGCCGCTATGAGCAAAACTTTGCTTGCTTTACCAAGAGAACCTGCCTTTGCCACTTCTACTGCATATTTCATATGTAAAATATTCAAGCTCTCACCGCCCAAAATGAATTTTCCAATATTATAACACATTTAAATACAATATTCAATCTGCAAAGGCATTGTAATAAGCCTCTCCCAAGAGAAAGCAGAGAGCTTTTCTCTGCCCTCTCTATGTGGAGGTTAGAAAGAAAAGAGGATTAAGCGTTAACTGTTTCTTCCTTAGTTTCCTTTGCTTTTGCGTCAAGGTCTTTGTTTGCCTTTTCAACTTTGAGGAAGCAAAGTAAAACTGTAATTACAACATTGATAATGAGGGGAAGCCAGAGGTAGATGAAGTTGAGCATATTTACGCAGGACTGAGACTGAACAACTGCATTCTCAATGTAACCACTTGCTTCAAGTAACCAACCTGTAAGAGCTACGCCGATACCGCCGCCGATTTTAACGCCGAGAGATGTGCAAGAGAACATTGTGCCATCAATTCTGATACCGTCTTTCTTGTAAGTGTAGTCAGAAGCAGCAGCAATAAGAGCATTGATGTCTCCCTGAAGGGGTCCCATACCGAGAGTAGAAATTGCAAGGCAGATAAGCATCATAGGTACATTGCCGAGATATCCGCCAACTAAAACAAGCACTCTGAAAACTGATGAAATGATATATCCTGTAATATTCAGCTTATACATACCTTTGCACTTGCTTACTAAGAAAGGTGTTGAAATAAGACCGATAATCATCGGGATATTTATTGCAAGTGAAAATGTTCCAAGGAGCTCAGCATTACCTAAAATGTACTTTGTATAGTAAATACCCATACCGGTCATTGCGGTATAAAGCTGAGTGAGAATATATGTACCGCAGATGATAACAAAATATTTGTTATGAAGGAGTAACTTCATTGACTCAATAAAAGAGTACTTCTTTTCGGGCTTTGCATCAGCGTTTTTATCAGCGTCATCATTACCTGTTTCGTCATCGGGAAGCTCTTTTACAGAGAAAACTGCAATTGTGTTTGTGATAATACCGATTACTGCATAGATGATTGCCATCCATCTCCAAGCGGCTGCGTCGTTGCCCATAAAAGCAACTGCACCAACTGTAACTGCCTGAATTGTCATACTTGTTGCAGTTGCGAAGATGAATCTGAATGTACCAAGCTGAACACGCTCAGCACCGTTTCTTGTTACAAGAGCTGTAAGAGCACCGTAAGCGATGTTGTTTGCTGTATAGAAACCTGCATTTAAGAGGGTGTAAGTGATAAAGAAGTAAACATACTTTGCGGTATCACCCCAGCTTGTAGGAATTGCAAAAATCGCTACAAGAAGCACCGCACAACCGAAGAATCCGTAGAACATCCAAGGTCTTGCTTTACCCATTTTGGACTTTGTTTTGTCGATAAACGAACCGAAAATAATATCGGAGAAACCGTCAAAGATTTTGGAAACCATCATGAGAGTACCGATAATACCGGCGTTCATTCCCATTGTATCTGTGAGGAAAATCATCAGGAAGAAGGTAAGGAATGCATAAATCACATTACCTGCAACGTCTCCTGAGCCGTATCCTACTTTGTTATACCATTTTAAATATTTCTTTTCAGACATAGTTAATACTCCTTTACTGTAAAGTTGGAATTTTGCTTATGAAAAGATGAGCTTGGCATTAAAGCTGAACTTTTCTTCGTCAAGTCTGTATTTTTTGAGAAGTCTGGGACCGCAACTGTTTGAGCCGATTCCGTTCTGTGCGTAGTCTATACAAAGAACTGTGCTTCCTGAGTTTTCAAGCTCAAAGTTGTGCTTCTTGTTTTCAAGTTCTTCCTGTGTGTAAGGAGAAGCGTTAAAGGAGAACTTGTCGCCGCAAACTACTGAAAGCTTCTTGTCCTGTCCCTCAAGCTCTACAAAATCACAATCAAAGTGGCTTCCATTCTCCTGAGGTCTGAGATAGTCTTCGTGGAGGTTCTGAGCACTGCTTTCAAACAGTCCGTGATAAGTAGCTCTGTGTTTATCTCGATAGCTCTCACCGGGGCCCATGCCATAGTAGGTAACCTTGCCCATTTCCTCGGGAACAAAGAGTCTTAAACCGAATCGGGGAAGTTCGGGGAACTCGGGATTTCTTGTGACATCAAGCTTTACTTCAATATCACCTGTTGCCTTAACTGTCCATACTGCCTTAATATCAAGCATTCTCTGAACAGGTGCAGCAGAGAGTGAAATATCTGTTGAGATAATAAGCTCGCCATCAACCTGACTGTAGGTGGTTGTATAAGCTCTGGGTAATGCTCTGTTGTAATGAGCTCTGTACCATTCAGATTTCTGATGTCTGTCGTTGTCAGTGGGAGCACGCCAGATATTGATGTTCATAGGTCTTGTAATAAGGTTTTCACCGTTTCTTACAAGCTCATCAAAAAGACCTGTGTGCTTATTGTATGTATAGCTGAAATCGTTACCGTTGATTAAGAGTTCAGTATCGGTTTCT
>JAFQQF010000013.1 GCA_017411385.1 Ruminococcus sp. | reverse complement strand
TGAACGTATCAATTTAAAAGACGGCCTTACTCCGTTTGAAATTCGGAGTAAAGCCGCGTAATTTAATGATATTCTACGATAGGGGTCTTTTTTCTTTGTCTACTTTCCTGGATACTGTCCAGAAACTCTGTCGGGGGTGTTTGTATAGCTTTTTGAGGTATCCTTTGTGTAGGATGAGTTGCGTGTTTTTGTGTTTGTTTATTTGAAAATGATTTTTTGTTCACACAATATTGGTGTTGGCTTTTATCAAACACACTTTAATGCGATAAAGGAATAATGCATTTATGCTTGTTATTATTTATCCTGATTGAAAGTTGTTGTTTTTATATGGTAATTTTTAGGAATAGTTTTTGTGTTATTTAACAAAAATCTTGGTAGTGTTTTTGTGGTAAAGGTAGAATATTATAAAATAGTTTGATTATCTTTAAATAATATAGTAAAATTTAACTATGAATAATCTTTAGGGGGTATTCCCATGAGTTTCAAGAAAAGTATAAGCTTATTCTTAGCTCTGTGTATGATAATCTCTGTTTTTGCAGTTGCTCCTTTTGGTGCTTCTGCGGCACAAACCGAGGTCGCCGACACAGGTGCAAGTGTGGAGCTTGCCGACACAGGCGAAGGAATGTACGGCCTTGTTGATGATATTCAGAAAGGTCAGATTCTGCAGTGTTGGAACTGGTCGTATCAGAATATTGCGGCTAATATGAGTTTGATTGCACAGCAGGGATTCTCTGCAATTCAGACATCCCCTATTCAGGCTACAAAGGAAACCACAAGGGAGTACTATAATACTGTTCAGAACTCTTCTTGGGTGGTTTATCAGCCTGTTTCCTTTGGAATTGAAACCAACAGCTTCAATGCTTTGGGTACAAAGGGTGATTTTGAATATATGTGCAGTGTGGCTGAGAAATACGGCGTCAAGGTTATTGTTGACGTTATATTCAACCACATGGCTAACGATATGTCGGGCAACACAATTCACCCTTGGATTCCTTCTGAGATTAAGGATAACCCTGATTGTTGGCATGATATTTCTCAAAATATTTACAACTTTGATAACAGATATGATGTTACTCATTATTGTCTTACAGGCTTGCCTGACTTGAACACAGCAAACCCCGTTGTTCAGCAGAATTGTATCAATTTGCTGAAGGAAGCAATTGATGCAGGTGCAGACGGCTTCCGTATTGATGCGGCAAAGCATATTGAAACAGATTGGGACGCAGACGGAACAAGATCTGATTTCTGGAGTAATGTTATCGGAACAGCTAACGCTTATGCACAGGAAACAAAAGGCTTCACTCCCTATTACTATGGTGAAATCCTTGGTTCGCCCGGCGGTGGCTTAAGCATTGAGGCGTACACAAGATATATGAGCTTTACCGATACTATCGGTAACAGCATCAGAGAGGCTGTTTGCAGCGGCAACGCATCAAATGCGGTTAATTCAGGCACAAGCTACGGAGCTGCTCCTTCAAAGACTGTTCAGTGGACAGAATCTCACGATAACTATAAGGATGACGGCACACAGTATATCAGTGCAGATAATATCAACAAAACATGGGCTATCGTAGGCTCCCGTAACGAGGTTTGCGGTATGTACCTTGCACGTCCTGAGGATATCAACACCACTCTTATGGGCGAAGCTGACCACACCTCTTGGACACTTCCTGCGGTTAAAGCTATCAACAACTTCAAAAATCACTTTGTAGGACAAAGCGAGTATCTTTCCTCTTATCAGAACCTTGCTTGTGTAGAGCGCGGCAATTCAGGTATGATAATTGTCAACACAGGCGGTACATTCTACAACGATATGAGTGCTCCTGTTCATACAATGGCAGCAGGCACATACACAGATGCAATTACAGGTAATATATTTACTGTTTCAAATGGTTACATTACAGGCGATATCGGTGATTCAGGCGTTGCTGTAGTTTACAATGTAGAGAGCAGCGGCACATTCACAAAGGGTAGTGTTACCGATGTTTCCATTGCCGGTGATTTCAACGGCTGGGATGCAAGTGCTGACAGAATGATTGCAAAAGACGGCAATACAGTTACCACCACAATGTTCCTTGAGGAGGGAACATACGCATTTAAGCTTTCTACAACAAACGGTATCTGGATGGGCAACTCAGGCACTATCGAAGATACAACCTTGGCTACCTCTGATATTGGCTGGACTATGTCCTCTGCAAATCAGGACAACTGCACTCTTAAGGCATCAGGCGGTAAGTATACCTTCACCTTCAATGTAAGCACAGGTATGCTTGTGGTTGATTATGAGGATACAACAGATACAACCTCTGATATTTATCTGAAGGGCTCCTTTAACGATTGGGGCACAACCCATCCTATGGAATATGCAAGCGATGACAATATAGTTACCACAACTATGATGCTTGAAAAGGGAGCATACACCTTCAAGCTCAACAATTCCGATATTGACGTATGGTACGGAAACTCAGGTGTCATCAATGACACAACAGGTGACGACGGCTGGGTAATGGAGCCAAGTGCCGCTGATTGCACATTGAACGCTTCAGGCGGAACATACAAGTTCTACTTTAATCTTTCAACCCAGAAGCTGACAGTTACCACGGATGCTGTGGTAGAAACAACAGCTCCTGAAACTTCAGAACCCACAGAGCCTCCCACAACTCTGCCCGTAGCAGAGCCCACAGCATTCTGCCTGAGAGGTTCATTTAACGATTGGGGTACAGACACCAAGTTTATGACCACATCGGAGAACGGTATTGCAACAGTTGTGCTTGAGCTTGAGGCAGACTCCTATGAGTTCAAGATTTACAACGAAGAGACAGATGCTTGGTTCGGTAATTCGGGTACCATTGAAAACACAACAGAAACTACATCTCCCCAGCTTGGTTGGGAAATGAAAACTGAAGACGGCGGCAACTGTGTGCTGGCTGCTTCGGGCGGTACATATACCTTCAAATACAACACAGAAACCAACTTCCTCATCATTCTTTTTACTCCTGATGAAACTGATCCAACAGAATCAGGCTACACCGTAACCTTTAAGGATTACAACGGAATGATTCTTTCTCAGCAGAAGGTAGATGCAGGAGAGTCGGCTGTAGCTCCAGAAAACCCTGTGAGAGCTGCAGATGCTCAGTATACTTACACCTTCACAGGTTGGGATAAGGATTTTACAAACGTTACAGAGGATATGGATGTAACCGCTGTTTATGAGAGCACAGTCAATAAGTACACAGTTGCATTTATGGACTATGACGGTTCGGTGCTTTCAACTCAGCAGGTAGAATACGGAAGCTCCGCTGTGGCACCAGCTTCTCCTGAAAGAGAGGGCTATGCCTTTACAGGCTGGGATGTACCCTTTGATAATATTACAAAAGATACAACCATAACCGCTACTTACAGAGTTCGCGGAGAGGTTTACACGGTAATCTTTAAGGATTATGACGGCACGGTGCTGAGCACCCAGTACATAGAAGCAGGTAATCCTGCCGAGGCTCCCGAAGTACCCCAGCGCGAAGGCTATGCCTTCACAGGTTGGGACAAAGCTTTTGATAATATCGCAGATGACATTATCATAACAGCTACCTATTCTGAGCTTTCAGTATTCCTCATGGGTTCCTTCAACGAATGGCAGCAGAAGGATGCAATGCTTGCAACTTCGGAAGACAGCAACATCGTTTCCATAGATCTTGAGCTTGAAGCAGGTACATACTACTTCAAGATTAAGCAGGACGACATTTGGTTCGGTAATCCCGGTGTTATTGAGGATACCACGGATAAAACATCTGCAACAGGCTGGGCAATGGAGGCTGACAAGGACAACTGTACTCTTGAGGCTACAGGCGGTGTGTATACCTTCAGCTTTAATCTCGTAACGGGTATGCTCATAGTTACTCATATTGTGCCTGAGTATACAGTTACCTTTGCAGACTATGACGGCACAGTACTCAGTACTCAGCAGGTAAAAATGGGCAATAGTGCAAAATCTCCTGCTCATCCTACAAGAGAGGGTAACGCACAGTACACCTATACCTTTACAGGCTGGGATTCAGATTATTCCTGTGTTATGGATAATATGATTGTTACAGCAACATATCTGCAGACAGTTAACAAGTATACAGTTACTTTTGTTGACTACGACGGCACACAGCTCAGAACCCAGCAGGTTGAGTACGGTTCGGCTGCCGTTGCTCCCACAAATCCCACAAGAACGGGCTACTCCTTCACAGGTTGGGATGCTTCTTACAAGAGCGTTAAAGAGGATATCACCGTTACTGCCTTGTACAGAAAGAACGCAGAGCCCGTTGTTAACACAAACGGCTCTCTGAAGATTGATGTTATCAGCGGTACCGGATTTAAGATTTCCATAAACGGTTCGGCTGCACGTCCTCAGGGTATGAGCTACATCAACTCACAGGTTTCACTTAATGCATCTGTAACAATTACTGCTAACAAGGTTTCAAGTCTTGAGTTTATGGGTTGGGTAAATGCAAAGAACGGTCAGATACTCACCACAGACTATACATACACCTTTACAACTACTGGTAAGGATTACCTGAGAGCCATGTATGTTACAGATTACGAAGGCATAAATATGGTTGTGTTCAAGAACGACAAGGCATTTGGCGGTAAGGGTCAGATTCTTGATATGCAGTATTATTCCTATGGCGACGAGCTCACAATTCCCGATGAGCCTTCACAGGTTGGCTTTATCTTTAACGGTTGGAGCAAGTCAGAAGACGAGATTCAGAATGAGCTTAAGGCAGGAAACGATGTAACGGTTACTGCTTTGTGGAAGGTTCAGCAGGCGTATGTTCACGTAGAAATTCTGGGCGGAAGCGGCACAGGACTTAAAAACGAGGCTGGACTTTTCCTTGCAAACTACAAGCTGACATTAACTGCAAATCCTGCACCGGAAGGCAAGAAGTTTGCATATTGGCTTGTTGACGGAAGCATTAAGGGCTACAGCGAAACTCAGGTGATTTACCCCTCCAAGGCGATAACTGCCGAGGCGGTGTATGTTGATAAAGCTGCTCAGATTGATTATCAGGTAATTGTAAACGTAGATACTATTGATACAACCACTATTTCTGAGAAGAACGTATTCTATTACAGCTGGTATGTTCCTGAGGAGGAAATGAGTATTACCTACGTCAAGTCCGGTATTCTGGCTGTAAACGAGAGTGCATACACAGGAAGTAACCTTGTTGTAGGCACAACCGATGAGAATGTTTACGACCGCTCCCCCGAAGGAACGGTTGGTGCAACCGCAGTAAATACTTGGTCTTGGACTAAGACAAACGTTGCAGTAGGCACCACTTGGGTAGCAGTTGCTTATGTTAAGTATAGGACAGCATCAGGCGAAGAAATGATTGCTTACTCCAATGTGGTTCGTGCTACAAAGGAATAATCCTTTCTCAGAAGAATTGAGGATGAACCTATATGATAAAGAAAAAGACTCGGCATCTTGCCGAGTCTTCTTCTTTTATTTCAGAACGAACTAAGTATTTACACACAAGGGTAATTTGTGCTAAAATCGGAATATACCAAGTGAAACGGAGTGAGCTCCATTGAGTGAAAATTTTGACCGCTCTCAGATAAAAAAGCTTATTAAGCGTGCGAAGGATACAGACGCAGGCTATAAAAAGCTTATAGACTCGGAAGGCGAGCAGATAGTTTCTGTGAGAAAAGCCGCACAGGCACTTTATAACGATAGGCTTAAATCAAGCCTTGAGGCTATGGACACAGAGCACCTTGCAAAGGGCAAGCAGGGAATACGGGTTTCCTTGTTTACCGATGCAGGCATTGAAAATATCTGGCAGCTGTCACAGATGTCCTACAACCAGATTGTAGCAATAAAAGGAGTCGGTGAGCAGACAGCTCAGAAGGTGAGTGCTACCGTCAAACAGATTGTAGAGAATACTAAAGAAAACCTCAGGGTGAGAATTAACGCAGATAACCCCAACAAGGCGGATGAGGACCTTGTCAAAGCTTTGTATGTTTTGATAAAGTGCAAGCCTCTCAGAGAAAGTGCAAAAGCTCTCTACGAGGCAAACCACACACCTCTTTTGCAGGAGCTTGAAAGCGCAGGTAAGGCAGGTTCTGCCATTTCTATGCTTTTTGCCTCAAAAAGTAAAAAGGCAAATGCTCAGATGAGTGTTGAGAGCCTTTCTCGGAGAATGTCGGGGGGGTTTGGTTCAACCGCACTTTTTGAGGAATACAACGCTGTGCTTGATGCTTCTAACAGCACCTGTATGGCTGACTTTATGCTGAACTCTGCCTCCTATTACACCGCGTTGGAGCAGGTAGGTCAAGGTTTGGTGGCACCTGATAATTCCAACATGGGACTTCCTGCCCAGCTTGTAAAAGAGGTTGAGGCACATCCACTTGATTTGCAGTATCTGAAGGCAACACTCAGAAGCTATCAGACCTTTGGTGTGAAGTATATAGTCCACCAGAAGCGGACACTTCTGGGCGACGAGATGGGTTTGGGCAAGACTGTTCAGGCAATAGCCTCTATGGCAGCCCTCAAAGCCGAGGGCGTACATCACTTTATGGTTGTGTGCCCTGCAAGCGTGCTCATAAACTGGTGCAGAGAGATTGAAAAGCACAGCACACTTTCTGTTACCAAGGTTCACGGCGGTGACGAAGAAGCCTTGCTTCATTGGAGAAAAAACGGTGACGTGGCAGTTACAACCTACGAGTCAATAAGCCGTTTCAATATGCCGGAAAAGTTTAAAATCGGAATGATTATTGCAGACGAAGCTCATTATGTGAAAAATCCCGATACTCAGCGTACAAAGGCTTTGGTTGCATTGCTTCAGAAAACCGAAAACGTACTCTTTATGTCGGGCACACCCCTTGAAAACCGAGTAGACGAAATGTGTTTTTTGTGCAAGTGCCTTCAGCCTGAGGTGGCACAGGAGCTTGAAAGAGTCAAGTATATTTCCACCGCTGAGCAGTTTCGTCAGGAGCTGGCGCCTGTGTATCTTCGACGTACCCGAGAGGATGTGCTCACTGAGCTTCCCGATTTGATTGAAAAAGAACAATGGTGTGTAATGAGCCCCCAAGAGGACAGTGCATACCGAGAGTCTGTCAGAAGCGGAAACTTTATGGCTATTCGTCAGGTTTCGTGGCAAATGGCAGATATGAAGGACTCCTGCAAAGCGCAAAGACTTCTGGAGCTTTGCGACAAGGCAAAGGACGAGAACCGCAAGGTTATAGTTTTCTCCTTTTTCAGAGAAACGCTCACAAAAGTGCAAGCACTCCTCTCTGACAGATGTATGGAGGTTATCACAGGTGCGGTAAGCCCTCAGAGGCGTCAGGAAATTGTTGATGAATTTACAAATGCCGAGGCAGGCGCGGTGCTCATAAGTCAGGTGCAGGCAGGAGGCACGGGACTTAACATCCAGAGTGCCAGCGTAATAATTTTCTGCGAGCCTCAGATTAAGCCATCCATCGAAAATCAGGCAATATCCCGAGCCTACAGAATGGGACAGGTGAGGGACGTTATGGTGCACCGACTCCTGTGTGACGAAACCATAGACGAGAGAATGCTTGAAATACTCAGGAATAAGCAGATTGAATTTGACAGCTTTGCTGATGAATCTGTGGTGGGCGAAGAAGGATTGAATGCAGAGCAGGCTTCTTCGGAGTCTTGGATTACAAAGATGGTCAGAGAGGAACAAGAAAGACTCTCTGCAAAATAAAGAGCATAGCAAAAGGGTACGGAAAAACGTACCCTTTTTGTTATGCAAAGCGTCCTTTGTACTCTTTAAGAAGTATGTCGCACATTTCAAGTGGTGAGTTTCTGCACCCCTCCAAAAGCCATTTTTTAATAAGGGCATTCAGACCGCTTTTGAAGAATTCTACATGATAGTCAAGATGCATTTCGTCTATTCCTTCGGGTAGTGTGCCATTATCAAGAAAGCTAAAGGTGGTGCTGTTGTCATAGCCTAATTTGAAATAGAGCTTATAAAAGAGCTGGTTTTCTGCAATGTGCTGAAACAGCTTAAGAAAAATGTCTGTGGAGAAGCTGTTTGTTGCATCAGAAGTAAAGAAGGAGCTGACCTCCTTTTCCAGCTGTGTTCGGATAGAGTCTGCCAAATCATAAATATCGCTGAAGTTTGCATAGAAGGTGGTTCTGTTGATTTGTGCACGGCCGCAGATTTCTGAAACCCTTACTTGATGAAGCTCCTTTGTTTCAAGAAAGAAAAGCAGAGCTTCTTGAATTCGTTTTCTGGAGAGTTGGCGCCTTTTGTTGTTTTTTGTATTCATAATTCAATCCTTTTTCTATTATCTCAACACTTGTTAGAATATTGATGATGTTAATTTTGCTTTAGATATATTATAATACAAGTGTAAAAACATAACAAGTGTTGTGTTAATAAAAATCAGGAGGCGGTGTTTATGAAGGCGAAAAAGCTGTTTCAACTGTTAATCGGATTTACAGGAGCTTTATTGCTGATTATAGGATTTGTGTTCATTGTGACAAACTCAGATGTTGCAAAGATTTCAGGCGGTGTGGTTCTTGGTGTCAACCTGATTTCCGGGCTTATAATCCCAAACCCTGTCAGCATTGCAGGCTTTTTTGCAGGGCTTTTTATGCTTATACTGCCTGCGAAAGCGGCAGGAGTTGTTCTGGTGGCTTTGGGTGCTGTAACTTTGGCTGTGCCTGTGTTCTGGCAGATAAAAAGCAAAAGAAGTATAGTTTGATAATACACAACAAAAGGGTACGGAAGTTTATTTCCGTACCCTTTATTTTTTTACATTTGAATGTTATTTCCAGTAGTCAACTTCCTGAGGAAGGTCGATGTCCTTTGCTTTGAACACAGGCTCTTTGCCCTCTTTGCGTTGCTTTGTGTAGTTGTCCAAAGCACGGAAAACATACTTGCCGAGTATGATGATAACAGGCATATTGATGAGAGTCATACCGCCCATAAATACATCAGACACATTCCAGAGTAAATCTGCGCTCAGTCCTGCGCCCACAAAGATAAGCAGAGAAGCCACAATGCGGTAAACCGTCATAAATGCCTTGCTCGGCTGTCTGCCCAAAAGATAGTTGAAGGCTTTGTCTACATAGAAGAGATTTCCGAGCAGGGTGGTGAATGCAAAGAGCACCATTGCAACGGTGATGAAGATAGGTCCTGCAATACCCATTGTTTTCTCCATAGCCATCTGAACATAGGGGGCACCTGAAAGCTCTGCTATAGGCTCAATGCCTGAGCTCATACACATAAAGGCTGTGGCGGTGCACACAAGAAGAGTGTCGATAAACACAGAGAGAATCTGCACAAGTCCCTGCTTTACAGGGTGAGAAACCTCGGCAGATGCAGAAGCGTTGGGTGCAGAGCCTACGCCTGCTTCGTTGGAGAAGAGTCCGCGTTTAATACCGAACATTACGCAGGAGCCGGTGAAGCCTCCGAAGATTGCCTTGAAATCAAATGCTTCTGTGAAGATTTTTGTAAAAATATCAGGGAGAAGCTTAATGTTGATAAGGCTGATTACAAGGGCAACCAATATGTAGGCAAGACCCATAATCGGTACGATTGTGCTGGTTGCCTTGATGATACGCTTGCCGCCGCCGAAAAGGCAGAAGCACACTAAAGCGGCAACAACCAGACCGATAACCCAAGGTATAATATTGAAGGTTATTTCCTTGCCGAAGAGTGCAAGGCTAACATTAGTGTTGTAGAATTCATATGCAGAGAAGGTGGATTGTAGGTTGTAGGAAGCAAGCATATTGAAGCCTACGCCATAGGTGAGAATCAGAAACAAGGTGAAAATTATTGAAAGCACTCGGTTTTTGGTTGCCGCTTCAATGTAGTAGGCAGGACCGCCGTAGCAACCGTCATTGCCTTTCTTTTTATAAATCTGTGCAAGGGTGCTTTCTACAAAGGCAGAAGCACCGCCGATGAGTGCGATAACCCACATCCAGAAAACAGAGCCGAATCCGCCAAGGCAAAGAGCTGTCGAAACACCGATTATGTTACCTGTGCCTACGCGCGACGCGGTGGAAACCATCAGAGCCTGAAAGGATGAAACTGAGCCTTTGCCCTTGGGCTTTTCTGCAACAGAGCGGATTTGCTCACCGAAGAGCCGAAACTGCACAAACTTGGTGCGGAGGGAAAAGTACAGTCCGCCCAGCACAAGAACGATTATCAAAATGTAGGTGTAAAGGGCGTCGTTGACTGAAGAAATAATGTTGTTTAGCATAAAATCCTCCACATTTTGTAAAATACAATCAAATTATATACAAAATTGGCTGTTGTGTCAAACTTATATGTAAATTATCACTATATTTGTATTGAATATTTAATATCAATATGTTATTATAACTATGAACGGGTATGAGAAAATGTTTGTTCAAATAATAAAGGAAAGGGATTATGATGAAGCTCAAGGGTTTTATTTCGGCTGCTTTGGTACTGCTTATGCTGATAGCATTTCCGCTGAGTGCGGCGGCATCGGTTAATGAAGCTGAATATATAATCAAGCCAGAGGATAAGAGTATCCCTGTGCCCGTGGGCTATGATATCAGATTCCTTGATAAATACGTAGATGATTGCGATGAGTTTAAGGAGTATATTATCTCTGAGGCAAAGAATTTTAATGAGGCGATAGACATCAGACAGTACAATCTGCCTGTAGAAGAGCAGGTTATTGAGGCTATTGCAGTAGTGCTTTATAAGGAAGCACCTGAGCTTTTCAACATTGACAGCATTGCTTATTCCTATATAGGTGATACGATTCTTTATATTAACATAGAGTACCTCTATACCCCTGAGGAGTACAGACAGATGCTCTCAGAGTGTGAGGCTGTAGCAGAAGAAATGCTTGCGGATATTAAGGCAACTCCCACTCTGACACAGGCTGAGATTGCTCTGCTTATTCATGATAGGTTGGCTATGCTTTGCACCTATGACCGCAAGATGCAGAACGTAAACAAGTTTGATATTTACGGTGCACTTATTGATGGTCTTGCTGTTTGCGAGGGCTACACCAAGTCTTACACCTATTTGCTTTCCAAGATGGGAATCAAGAGTGAGTTCTGTGCTTCAAAGGAGCTTTCTCACGCATGGAATATAATCTATATTGACGGCAAGCCCTACCACGCAGACGTTACATGGGATGACATCGGCGTTGTGGCAGGTGAGGTTTATCACGACAACTTCCTGCTCTCCACAGATGCTCTTTACAAGGGTGGTTCCGAGTTCTTTATGAACGCTCACAATACATCGGATTACAGCACCGCTCCTCAGGATACTACCTACGATAATTACTTTTGGCACGACTCATACACAGAGATTCAGCTTATTGATGGAGAGCTTTACTATCTTAACGGCAGAAAACAGGCAATATACAAATACAACCAAGAAGGCTCAGAGCTGCTTTTTGAGGGTAAGGACCGTTGGAATAAATACTGGAATTGCTACAGCCGACTGTCTTCTGACGGCGAAAACCTTTTCTATTCCACAAACGAGGAGGTTTACTTCTTCGATTTGGAGAGCCGTGCTTCTGCACTTGCTTTTGCACCAAAAGAGGTCAAGGAAAAGGATTTGGAAATCTACGGATTTATGTATGATGACGGAAATCTGATTTGCGATTTGTCCTCAACGAATAACTACTTTAATGCAGATATACTCAGGGTAAGCGGAAAGTTTGTGCCTACTGAGCTTGCACCCCCTGCTGTTCCCGAGAATGCTTCTGTTTCCGGTTCTCCTGTCAGAGGCTTTTACATTGCAGGCGAAGAGCTTGACACTACAGGGCTTGTAGTGGACATTACCTACTCTGACGGAACTGTGAAAAGAGAAGAAAGCAACATTGAAGTTGTTCGCTACGACAAAGAAAAGATTGGAAAGCAGACGGTAGTTGTTTCCTGTCACGGAATTCTGATTGAGTACGAGATTACAATTTATTCTAAGGGCGACGTGAATCTTGACGGCAAGGTTACTATTGCAGATGCAACCATGCTTCAAAAATATCTTGCATCAATTGTGATGCTCAACGACCTGCAGAAAAAAGCCGCTGACTCTACTTCAGACGGAAAAATTAGCATTTCTGATGTAACTGCTATTCAAAAATATATTGCTGGTTTAATTCAAAAGTTGTAAATGTAAACAATAAAAAACAGGACTGTTTTTGCAGACAGTCCTGTTTTGTTATTTTATAGTGTAGGTTTTGTATGCTTCACCATCAAGGTTTTTCCAAGTGAAGGTGTTGTTTTCAAGTGTCATATAGCTGTGGGGAGAGTCTTCCTTAGGGATTGAAACTGAGCCGGGATTTATGTAGATGTGAGTGGGGTGCTCTTCGCAGGCAGGCACGTGGGTGTGTCCGTGCAGAAGAATATCTCCCGTTTTTATTGCAGGAAGCTTTGCGTTGTTGAAGTTATGACCGTGGGTTACATAGATTAAGTTTTTATCTGTGGGGATAAGTGCGTAATCTGCAAGCACGGGGAAGTCAAGCACCATCTGGTCAACCTCGGCTTCACAGTTGCCTCTGACACAGAGGATTATATCCTTCAAGGGGTTTAGCATAGCAATGACGTCTTTTGGATTGTAGCCTTTGGGCAGGTCGTTTCTGGGCCCGTGATAAAGTATATCTCCCAGAAGCAGAATCCTGTCTGCTTTTTCTTTTTCGAAAGCCTTAAGAAGTTTTTCGCAGTAGAAAGCACTTCCGTGAATATCTGATGCAATAAACCATTTCATAAAATTTCCTCACTCCGATTGTGTTTTTATATTATAGTATTATTTCCTTGTCAAGGCAAGAGGCTGGCTTACTCTGCGACAACATAAGGGCAGATGCTTTTAAATTTCACCTCTCCGATACCTTTGATGTTTTTCAGCTCCTCTACGCTGTCAAAGCTTCCGTGCTCTGTGCGGTAGGCGATTATGGCATCGGCGGTGACTGTGCTTATGCCTTCAAGGGAACAAAGCTCCTCTGAGGTGGTGGTGTTAAGATTGATAAGCACAGAGTCGGCATAGCCTTCCTGAAGCAAGGCTTCTTTTTCTTCCTTTGTCACATAGATGATTTTTTGTCCTTCGGGAATGTAAGCAGAAAAATAGCTCGCAAGTATGGTAACGCTGAGAAAAGCAAGCCCCATACAAATCAGCAGTGCTTCAGGACGTCTGAGCAGTTTCTTCATAATATCACCTGTTTTCAGTATAGACTAAGTGCAGTTAAAATACAAGGGTTATGGATAAGCTTTATCCTTGGGTTTG
This sequence comes from Ruminococcus sp., assembly GCA_017411385.1. Lineage (GTDB taxonomy): Bacteria > Bacillota > Clostridia > Oscillospirales > Acutalibacteraceae > Ruminococcoides. The sequence continues at coordinate 91,188 of JAFQQF010000013.1, read as the reverse complement.
AAATTTGGGATGTTTGTGTTATAATTAGGTTATATTTTTAAGTAAAGGAATATGAACTATGGATTTTGCAGCAAAGCTATCGCAGGAGTTTAACATTAAGCCTGAGTATGCAGGCAATATTATTGCCCTTCTTGACGAGGGCAACACCATTCCCTTTATTGCCCGTTACCGTAAGGAAATGCACGGCTCTATGGACGACCAGCTTATTCGTGAGTTTGCAGAAAGACTTGAGTATCTTCGCAATTTTGTAGCCCGTGCACAGGAGATTACAGAGCTTATTGAAGCTCAGGAGAAGATGACTGCCGAAATCAGAGAGTCAATTGCAAAAGCTGAAACAATGGCTGATTTGGAGAACATCTACAGACCCTTCAGACCCAAAAGAAAAACCCGTGCATCCGTTGCAAAGGAGAAGGGCTTGGAGCCTCTTGCCGAATTTATTCTGGCTCAGGAGAACGAAGAAGTTTTTCCCATAGATTTGGCAGAAAACTACGTGGATGCAGAAAAGGGTGTAGAAACTGCAGAAGATGCTCTGCAGGGTGCTTTGGATATTATTGCTGAGGTTTGTTCCGATAACCCCGATATCCGCAAACGCCTCTTCAATCTTATCTGGGTAAACGGAATTATAAAGAGTGTGGCAACAGACGAAGAGGCAGAAAGCGTATATACAGGTTATTATGATTTTTCAGAGCCTGTTAAGAAAATCAGCGGTCACAGAATTCTTGCAATCAACCGCGGTGAAAGAGAAAAATTTCTGAAGGTTACTGTAGAGATTGAGGACGAAAAGCCTCTTAATATGATAAGAAAGGTAATGGTAAAGGGAACATCTCCTTGCTCGGAGGCTGTAATGACTGCCTGCGAGGATGCCTACACCCGACTTCTCCTGCCTTCTATTGAGCGTGAGGTGAGAGCTGAGCTTACAGAGAATGCCTCTGTAGCTGCCATGAAGCTCTTTGCTACCAATCTGCACCAGCTTCTGATGCAGCCTCCCGTAAAGGACAGAGTGGTAATCGGACTTGACCCCGGTTACCGTACAGGCTGTAAGGTGGCGGTGGTTGACGGCACAGGCAGAGTTCTTGATACAACTGTTATTTATCCCACACATTCCGAGGCAAAGGTAGCAGAGTCAAAGGCAAAGCTTTTGAGCCTTATTAAAAAATACGGTGCTACCGTGCTTTCTATCGGTAACGGTACCGCCAGCAAGGAAACTGAGCTATTTGCCGCCGAGGTTATTGCCGAGGCTAAAAAGCCCGACCTTGCCTATATGATAGTAAGTGAAGCAGGTGCATCTATTTACTCTGCCAGTAAGCTTGCGGCAGATGAACTTCCCGAGCTTGACTTGACCTTGCGAAGTGCGGTTTCCATCGCAAGACGTCTGCAGGACCCCTTGGCAGAGCTTGTAAAGATAGACCCCAAGTCCATTGGTATCGGTCAGTATCAGCACGATATGCCTCAGAAGCGTCTGGGCGAAACCCTTGACGGCGTTGTTGAGGATTGCGTAAACTCTGTTGGTGCAGACCTTAACACGGCTTCTCCTGCTCTGCTTTCACGTATTGCAGGTTTAAGCTCCACAGTTTGCAAGAATATCGTTGCATACAGAGAAGAAAACGGAAAATTCACAAGCCGTGCAGAGCTTAAAAAGGTACCTAAGCTGGGCCCCAAGGCATTTGAGCAGTGTGCAGGATTTTTGCGTGTTGCAGACAGTAAAGAGGCACTCGATAATACAGCGGTGCACCCTGAATCCTACAAGGCGGCAAAGGAGCTTCTGAAGCTTCTGGGCTATACTGCAAAGGATGTAGAGTCAGGCGGTATCAAGGGTATCAGGGACAAGGTGACAGACAAGGTAGCCGTTGCACAGGAACTTGGCATCGGTGTGCCTACCCTTGAGGATATCCTTTCCGAGCTTACTCAGCCCGGCCGTGACCCCCGAGAGAGCTTGCCCGCACCTGTGCTTCGCACAGATGTAATGGGGATGGAGGATTTGCGTGAGGGAATGGAGCTTACAGGTACGGTGCGAAATGTAATCGACTTCGGTGCTTTTGTTGACATCGGTGTGCATCAAGACGGACTTGTGCATATCTCTCAGATAAGCGAAAAGTTTATAAAGCATCCTTCCGAAGCTCTCAAGGTAGGCGATATTGTAAAGGTTAAGGTGCTTTCCGTTGACGTGCCAAAAAAGCGTATTTCTCTTACAATGAAAGGTTTTTAAGTTTTATAAAAGGTGATTGATATGGTAACTTTTATCTGCTATCCCAAGTGCACAACCTGTAAAAAGGCACAAGCTTGGCTGGAAGAAAAAGGGGTTGAATATACCCTCAGAAACATCAAAGAGGAGAACCCCACTGCAGATGAGCTGAGAGTGTGGTATACAAAGAGCGGACAGCCTTTAAGAAAATTCTTTAACACAAGCGGACTTCTTTATAAATCAATGGAGCTCAAAGCAAAGCTTCCCGAAATGTCGGAGGAAGAGCAGATAAATCTCCTTGCAACCGACGGAATGCTTGTGAAAAGACCATTGCTTGTTACAGAGGACACAGTCCTCATCGGCTTCAAGGAGCCTCAGTGGGCAGAGGTTTTTAATAAATAAGCATTGGAGATGTTTGAGTGATTCCAAGCAGAGAAGAAGCACACAGATTGCTTGAAGATGCGGAAAGGTCAAATCTAGGACCTTGGGTAAAGCACAGCAAGGCAGTTGCATTTTGTGCAGAAAAAATAGCAATGAATTGTGTAGGCTTAGATGCTGAGAAAGCTTATGTCTTTGGACTTTTGCACGACATCGGCAGGAAGTTCGGTGTGAAGCACTTGGCTCACGTGTATGACGGATACATATATATGAAATCTCTCGGCTACGATGAGGTTGCTCGGATTTGCATTACCCATTCTTTTGCGGTGAAGAGTTTAATCTCGTATGTTGGAAATTGCGACGTGACAGAGGACGTAAAGCTTTTTGTTGAAGAGTACATTGAAAAAACACAGTACGATGATTATGACAGGTTAATTCAACTGTGTGATGCAATGGGTTCTGCTCAGGGTGTGGTTTCTGTGGAAAAAAGAATGGCTGATGTTAAGGTGCGATACGGATATTATCCGCAGGAAAAATGGGATAAGCACATAGAATTGAAAGGGTATTTCAGCCAAAAAGTCGGCAAGAATGTTTATGAGCTTTTTTGCGAGAAAGACCTCCTTAATGAGGAGGGTGGCTGTGCGTAAGCACAGAAGGGAGATGTAAACAGCTTCCCTCTTTGAGGGAGCCTGACCATTCTATATTTAAAAGAGCACGGAGGGTATCCGTGCTCTTTTATGTTTATTATTCTGTTCGTGAGTCGATGTTTTGTTTGATGCTTTCAAAGGTTACACCGTATTTTTCGGCAATATCCTTGGCATAGCTGACACCCTGTGGGGGTGCGATGAAAATTTTGTAGGAACGCTCTCCGTTTTCTACCCCTGTTACCATACTTTCAACAAAGCTGTCACCCTTTGTTTCCTCGTTCATCTGTGCGAGGTTGCGGGCAAGGTCGTGCATGTGGGTATTGAACACACACCTCACACCCAGGTAACGCATTGCTCTGATTACATCCTTTGCAATGTAAAGTCCTTCGGCAACGTTGGTGGTGGCAAGGCTTTCGTTTAAAAGAAGCAGGCTGTATCTTGTGGCACTTTGGAAGATTTCAGAAAGACGCTTGCTTTCTTCGCCAAGTCTGCCTAAATCTACGGTATCGTTTTCGTCAGCAGGAAAGTGGGTGTAGATGTTGTCGCAAGGGCTGAAGCTCATGCTTGTTGCAGGTACATAAATGCCGTGCTGTGCAAGCAGAAAGCAAAGTCCCACAGCCTGAGTGATGGTGGTTTTGCCGCCTCGGTTAGGACCTGTGAGGATATATATTCTGCCCTTTTGAGAAAATTCAAAGTCGTTGGTGACAATGCTGTTGTCTGAGTTTTCCTGTACGGATTTGATTGCAAGCTTGAAGTTGTATATATCGCGGATTGTGCAGGTGCGGTTTGCCTTACTAGTTATTTCTGCTTTGCAACAGGGCAGTCCTTTTGCCAAGATTTTGTCAATAAGCTCAGCAAAGCGGATGTAGAAGATGATCTCGGGCATAAGGCTTATGAAGGAGTAACCGCTGATGCCTACGTACTTGTTCAGCATGGATTTCAGGTTGTTAACTGTTCTTTTGAGGATGTCGGTTACAACTCGCTTGAGAGCGTCCGACATTGGGTCTGCACCTGTAAGGCTTGAGTTTTCAAAGTGGTTTATATCCTGCTGTGCACCTGTTACCGCTTGACCTAAACCGAAGGAAGATGTTGTGGGGTTGGCAGGATGGAAAGAGAGAAAGCCCGAAACATCGGTGCCTTCGTGAAGCTCGCTTTGCTTTGAGGCAAAGCTCATAAACTTTTTAAGCAGACCGCTGTCGGTGAAGTGTTTGTTGTTGAGGCAGATTACACCCACAGTCTTTGGGCGGAGCATATCGTCAAGGTTAACACCCAAAGTAATACTCTTTACGTTTCGAACTTCCTTGAGTGTCGTTTCGATGTCTTCTTTGAGCAGGGGGAATCCGCTGTCGTTGTAAATTGCCTGCACCTTGTTTCTCAAAGTGATAAGTCCTTCGGAGCGGATGTCGAGCCCTTCCAAGGTTGTTTTAATCTGAGTGATGCAGTCAACGTAGCAGTCCATCTCGCGCAGACGGTTTACAAGCTGCCAAAGGTGAGAGGACTCAAAATCCTTCTGAAATCTTTCGATTTCACGCAAATCCTTGAGCTTTGCAAGAAGGGTTGTTAAATCTTCTCTGAGCTTAGGAAATCTGAGGAAATCCTCAAATACATCACAGCGGTATTTTATAATCTCCTCGTCGCAGGTGATTTGTATGAGGAGCTGTTTGATGCTGTTTTGCTCGTAGGGTTCTTTTGTGAGAGCCTCTACAAGGTAGTCTATGGACAGGTCGTTTATGGCTTCTTTCTGAAGAGTTAGGCTTGTTGTATCAGAGCCTTCGGGATAAAACAGGCTGAATTCTTCTTGATTCATAGTAACCTCCTTATGTGTGTTTGCTTTGCTGTTACATAAATAGTATAAACCTGAGGTTGAATGTAATCAAGCAACTTTTTGTTTAGTGTATCAACCAAAAGAAAATGAAATCAACCGTAAGTTTATTGCAGCAGGGGTTTGGTTCGTTCAAAGGCTCCTATAACATCGTGAAAATCTTTCTTTGCAATTTCGTCGGCTATGCATAACAAGGGTATTACGGAGCTTTCCTGATGAAACATATAGGTGAATATTTCGCCGTCCGCAGTAGCTACAATGCTTCTTGTTGCCAACCTGTTGTCGCACAGCACTTTCATACACTTGTCGACTTCTTCGGTGTCAATACCTGTGTTTTTGCTGATGAGAGATGTTGCAATGGGGGTGTTGAGTCGGGAGTACATATAAAAAATAATACTAATCATTCTTTTATCGGCGAAAATTTCAAATACTTGTCTGAGGGTTTCGGTATCAGATAACTGTGCTTTTATACCGTTTTTTGGTTCCGACATCAAAAAGAAGTGGTGCCAGTCCTGAGAAAGCCTTGCCGTTGCAATACCGTTATCGTAGACCATTTTTGCTGTATAATCTGCTTTATCTGAACTGACAGCAGAGTAATCAATAAAAGTGTTTAGGATGTCGTCAGGCATATTTTCATCCTGACGCAAGCCGATTTCCATTGCCCAGCAAATGCCAAAGGCAAACTTGAAGGCCTCTTTGTTGGGCATAGAGCTGATTTTACGGGCGAGTGTTGACACAAGGGTTTCTTCTTCTCTACCGAACAAGGTGTCGATGCTTACACATAGTACCTGTGACAATGCAGGCAAAAGCTCTGCATCCGGGGTTGAGCCTCTTTCCCATTTGGAAACGGCTTGGGTAGTGACACCCACAAGTTGGCCAAGCTGTTCTTGCGTGATGTTCTTTGCAACGCGGTATTTTTTGATTTGTTTGCCGATAATACTCATGTTTATGCTCCCTATAGTGGTTTGTTTTCATATTAACACAACTGATCGGATAATTCAATTGCTTGATAATTTATCAGTTTTGTGTTATAGTATCTGCATTGCAGAGGTGATAAGAATGGACAGCACACTCAAAAGAATCAATGAGCTTGCAAAAAAGAAGAAGACGGTAGGGCTTACACCCCAAGAACAGGAAGAGCAGAAGAAGCTCTACAAAATATACCTTGGCGGTATCAGAAGTCAGTTTGAAGCTACCCTTGATAATGTAAGTGTTAAGGATGAAAAGGGGCAGGTTGTGCCCTTTAAGGAGGCTTTTCCCAAAAAACAGGGATAAGGTTGTTAATATGCAGAAATTAAAGCTTCGCAGAGGTTTTGCTCCTTTGCGAAGCTTTTTATGTGTAGATTTTATTGTTTTTTGCCTTTTTGTTTTTTATGGTTATAATATATGTTTTTACAGTTTTCAGCAAAAATTATTTGTAAATACTGACGGAAATCTATTGTAAACGAGTAAAGTTTATGATAAAATGAGGCTGAATAACTGCACTGTTTTGTGCGGGCAAAAAATGAAAGGAAAGAAGACTATGAAAAAACACAGTCGACTCAAAGCAATGCTCAGTATTATACTGGCACTTCTTCTGGTTGTGGGTACTACAACCATGGGTATGCTGTCTGTTTCTGCGTACAGTCTGGCTGATGGCCTCTTCCTCAGAGGTAATATGAACGGCTGGAACTGCTACGATGAGTACAGATTTGTAGACGAAGGTAACGGAATCTACACTCTGGTGCTTGATATGACAGGCGGTAACTACGAATTTAAAATTGCTACTCCCAACTGGAGTACATCAATCGGCCACAATGATAACGAGCATCTCGTTATCGAGGCAGACTCAATCATCAAATTTACAGCAAACACAAAGAACAGAACCTACACAGCGGAGTCTATGAATACAAAATCTGACTTCACATTGGGCACAACAGCTCAGACTATTGAAGCAGAGAAGTACACATATGCTCTGGGTGCTGTAAATATATGGGAAGATGCTGCTGCATCTGCAGGCAAGTATGTAGGTGCTTTTGATGCAGGCGACTCCCTTAACTACGGTGTTACAGTTGCAGGTGACAAGGCTCAGGCTTACAGATTTGAAATTTCTGTTGCATCTGAAGCTGACGACGGTTACTTTGTATTTACAGCAGGGGAAGAGGACTACTACGCAAACTTCTCATCCACAGGTGCTTGGCAGACATACAAGACCGTTGTTGTAACAAAGACTCTCAACCCCGGCTACAACAGAATTACAATTGAAAATCTTGACGGTACATACAACGTTGATAAGATTGTTGTAACTCCTGTTGATGCTGCAGAGAATATCGCAAAGAGCAAGACTACCCTTGATTTTTCAGGTTATGATGCTGCTTCTGATGCTGCCCTCATTAAGGACGGAGCATTTACAAGCGGATGTGAATTTGACTATGCTTCCTTGATTGTTAAGCCCGAGCAGGACGGCGTTTATGCTGTAACTCTTGACGCTGAGGGTTCAATTGAAGTAAACGGTTATGTTTATGACCTTACAAGCGAAACTCCTGTTGCTAACATTGTAATCGAGGGTGAAACAGAGCTCGTTGTTTATGCAAACAAAGCAAATGTTACTATCAGCGAGGTTTCTTTTGAATGCATCAACAACATTGAACTGATGGGTTATCAGATTTATGATGGCTCTACTTTCGGTTATCGCTTCAAGAACACAGTAGCTGTTGACAGAATCGTCATTGATGCAACTGCAACAGGTGCAGAAGCAGGCAAGCTTGTTCTTTCCAACGGCAAGGAATTTGAAATTCCTGCTATTGAAGCAGAAACAACGCCTTACTTAGTAAACTTTGATACACCTGAGAATATTACTTGGTTTACTTATAAAACAGACGAGTTTGCAAATGCGGAAATTCAGGTAATCGGTACAAAGGTTATGGATTCTGCTGAGGATATCGCTCTTGACGGTTATGTAAGCACAGTTAACGGCTGGATGCAGGCTGTTAACTATCCCTACTGCACAACTACCGCAACAGAAGGAAAACTCGGCTTCGGCTTTGATAAGGAAGTTACAGTTGAAAAGATTGTTGTTATCGGCGTTGATGATACAATCCCCGCTACAGCAACCCTTACAACTGCTGACAACAAAACCGTAGAGCTTACAGGTACAAAGAAGGGCAACGACGTAGTGTTCGAAATCGAGGATGCGTATTCCTTTGGCTTCTACCTTGATTTTGCACAGGAGATTACATACGCTGCTATTCAGGTTTACGGCGACGACACCTTCAAGGGTGGCACAACAAACGTAAGCGACAGACAGGATTACACTCTGTTTGCTAACGGTCTTACAGAGGATGACTCCCGTGTAATTGCTAACACAGGCGACCACATCCTTACTTCTGAAACAGGCTCTGACAGAGATTGGTATTATGAGTATCTAAGCATGGGCGGGGCTCCTTCTTTCTCAGCTCCCAACACACCCCTTGCTGAGGCTGCATATAATCTCACAATGGATGAAATCTTCAAGAGCATCAATCACGATGAAACCTTTGGCGATGTATTCTATACAGGTACAAACTGGCACAAGGTTTGGACTCGTGATACTGCTCTTTCTATGCAGTACATTCTTTCTTGGATGTTCCCCGAGATTTCCACAAACTGTGCAAACGCTAAGGTTGTAGGTAAAGACGGCAACCTTACATTCGAAGAAGATACAGGTACAGGCGGTTCTTACCCCGTATCCACAGACCGTATCATTATGATGCTGGCTGTTTGGGAAACCTACCTTGCAGACGGTAACGAGGAAACCCTTGAATATTTCTACGAGGTAGCATCCAATACAATCAAACAGGACTACACAGTAGTTTATGACAAGGAAGCAGGACTCTTCCGAGGCGAAACCTGCGGTCTTGACCACAGAGATAAGACCTACGGCGACTGGACAGGTGAAGACGACCAGAACGGTATTGTTAACATCGCAGAAAGCAAGGCAGCTTCCACAAATATTATCTATTGTCAGGCTATGAAGATTCTTTCTGAGGCAGCTACAATTCTCGGTAAAGACGAGGCTGAGTCCAAGGCTTGGGCTGACCTTGCAGCTGACCTTGAAGAAGCAATCTCCACAAGACTCTGGCACGAAGACCTTGGCACATACGCATCTTGGGAGTATCCCGATTGGATGGGCTCACCCCTTGCATACAAGCAGGATGTTCTTGCTAACGGCTATGCAGTATGGTACAACATCGGCGGTCAGGAGAAGGCAGATTCCATTATGGAAAACCATACTCTCGTTCCCTTCGGTGCAAATACAGTATATCCCCAGAAGAACGCACAGCGTTGGACAGACTATAAGTATCATGACTCAGGCGTATGGCCCGGTTGGGAAGCACTTCTGATGATTGGTGCAGTTAATAACGCAAACGAAAACAACCTCCTTGCTGAGGAAATCTGGAACTCCTGTATCCGTGGCGCAGTTGCTTGCCTTACAAACTACGAGGTTATCGACTACGAAACAGGTGAAGGCTTACACTCAACTCAGCAGCTTTGGTCTGTTGCTGCTACCATGGCAGGTTACTACAGAGTTCTCTTTGGTATGGAATACACAACAGACGGTATCACCTTTGACCCCTATGTTCCCGATTGGATGGAAGGTCCCTTCTATATCAACGAGTATAAGTACAGAGATGCTGTAATTAACATGGAACTTCACGGCAAGGGCGACACAGTAGAGTCTATCTATGTTAACGATGAGCAGGTAGCAAACGACTATGTTCTTCCCACAGATGCACAGGGTGAATATTACATCGTAATCAACCTCAAGGACAGTGGTGCAGAGGATAAGATTAACCTTAAGGATGAGAACACAGCAAAGGCTCCCAACGCTCCCACAGCAACACTTAGTGGCTCCACACTCAGATGGAACGCAGTAAATAACTGCACATACAAGGTATGGACAGGCACAGAGTATGTAGATGTAGAGGGCACATCCTATACAATCGACACAACTAAGTACGGTTGCTACTGTGTTGTTGCAGTTGATAAGACAACAGGCCTCTGGTCTGAGCTTTCAGCTCCCAAGGAGTACAATCCTTCAGGCACAAAGGTTACTGTTAATGCTAATAACTACTATGATAAGGCACCCTCAACCTCCGGTCCTATTGACACTGAGAATGTAAAGACCGTTTACTTCACAAACAACAAGGGTTGGAGCACAGTTAATATCTTCTTCTGGGGCGGTTCTGCAAGCATAGGCTGGCCCGGTGAGTCTATGAGATATGTTGGTAAGAACGACGGCGGCGAGGATGTATATTGCTACTCTATCCCCAAGGATACTCCCAACATCATCTTCAACAACGGCTCTGAGCAGACTGTTGATATTACTACAGGTGTTGAGGATAACGCAGGCTTCTACCTTGATAAGAACACAGGTAAGTGGACAGTAGGAACTTGGACAAATACTACATTCAAGCCTTCTGATGCTGATACAGCTGCAGGCACATTTACAGTTAAGGTTAACATCCCCTCAGACGGTGTATATCAGATGTCAGTGATTCACACCAATCAGGGCGACCCCACTGCAGGTATCACAGCAGCTATCCGTTCTGTATATGTTGACGGTGAGGACGTTGGTTCTCTGGTATTCCCTGCAATGAGCTTTAAGAATCAGGTAAGCTCACACTTAAGACTTGAGCTTACTAAGGGTGAGCATGAGGTTACAATCAAGTATGACACCGAGAACTGGTATGACAGAAATATGTCACAGGCACACGGTGAGGCTAACAACAACGTAACCTACCACACAGTACAGTTTGCACGCACAGGCGATATCGGTGTTGTAGAACCTCCTGTAAAGGATATCATTCTCGGTGATGCAGACCTTGACAATAAGATTTCTGTTAAGGATGCAACAACAATCCAGAAGGCAGTTGCAGAGCTTCTGACTCTTTCTGAGGATGCAAACAAGGCTGCAGATGCAGACGGTTCAGGTAATGTTAACGTTAAGGATGCTACTGCAATCCAGAAACACATTGCTGATCTTCCTACAGGCTATCCCATCGATAAGCCCATTAAATAAGCTATAAGTTTACAAAGCATAAAAGCTTAAAATAAGCCGAAGGCTCCCGAATTTACTCGGGAGCCTTTTGTGTGAGTGGCAGAAAAAGAGCGTCAGCTTCATTGAAGCTGACGCTTTTAGCTTGTTTTGATTTTTAGTGAGAGCCCTTGTAGCCTACGCCGTAGGTGTGGGTGTAGTAATCCACTCTCTTGTTGTTGTCGAATATCGGGGGATAAATATTTTCTTCGGGCTTGATACCTGCCAAAGCACACACAGCTTCGTGAACTCTCTTAGTAAGGTCAGCTCTTTGCTCTTTGGGTTTGAGAGTTTCGTCTTTGTAAACAGGCTCGCCGATGTGCAGGGTGTAGCAGGCTATCTGCTTGAAAATGTGTTTTCTGATAAAGCCGGGTTCTCGGTATGTATATGCAAGGGGTATAACAGGCTTGTCGCACTCGCAAGCAAGGAAAGCCACACCTTTTTTGAAGGGGCGGATGGGTCTGTAATATTCCCACATACTGCCCTCGGCATAGATGTGTAGCCATTTGCCAGCTTTGAGAAGCCCTTTTACGGCACGCAAATAGGTAAGTGTTGCTTTAGTACCTTCCTCGGGAATGGGGATACCGCCTACGTGGCGCATCATTGTACCCCATTCGCCGTTGATGTTGGGTGCCCAGATAAGCACATTGGGCTTTATAGGGCTTATGCCACTCATAATCCCAAGGTAATCCCACATATGTACGTGATTACAGCAGGAAATAACACCGTTCTTTATGACTTCTTTGTGTTTTTTGAGGTTCCTTCTGCCCTCAACCTTTAGTCCCATACGGATACGTACCACAGGTAATACAACGGTAATCAGCAAAATACGCAGAAAAAAGCTTCCCATACGGAAGAAAAAACGGTTATCAACAAAGGGATAGTCGCTGTCAAAGATGATTTTGCGGTCTTTTTTCAATTTAAGATAATGTTGGTCTGTTTGCTCAGGATAGGGGAATTTGTTTGTTTTCGGGTCAAACATACGCTGTGCTCCTATGCTTTTTTGTAACAGAAAGAGTAACAAAACTCTTCGCCGGTAAATATAATATTATAATAGCAGAAGAGGGCGGTGTTTTCAACTGTTTGTTGCAGTTGTTAATATATTGTAAAACATAGTCCGGGAATGTTGTAAATTACATAATGTTGTGCTAAAATACAAAAATAATTAATCGAGGGAGATGATGGGATGAAAGCTGAAAAGAAGAGCAGAGTAACAAAAATAATAGGAATAGTCCTGTTGGTAACCCTTGTGTTGTCTGTTGTGTACGCTTTAGTCAACTTTATCCTTGCGCCGGCACAGGCAGACCCTGCTTTACCGCATCAGAAGCTGAAGTCGGATTATCTGCTGATGACAACTCAATGTGTGCTCGGTATAGTTGTAATGATGATTCCGACCATAATAGCCAGACGTTGGAAGGTTGTGGTGCCTGACGCAATAGTGATTATGTATTTTGTGTTTTTATATTGTGCTATATATTTGGGTGAGGTACACAGCTTTTATTATGTGATTCCTCACTGGGACACTATACTCCATGCTTTTTCAGGAGCAATGCTTGGAGCTCTCGGCTTTATGCTTGTGGATATTCTTAATAAGGATAGTAAGGTAAGCGTGAGTCTGAGCCCCTTATTTCTTTCTGTTTTTGCTTTTGCCTTTGCGTTGGCGGCAGGCTCTTTGTGGGAGGTGTACGAGTATTCCTTCGATGCAATTCTGGGACTTAATATGCAGAAGCACACCACCCAGACAGGAGTGGCACTTACAGGAGTGCAGGCACTTTCTGATACGATGAAGGATATAATAATTGATGCCTTGTCTGCTTTGTGTGTAGCTGTAGTTGGCTTCTTTATGAGCAGCTCCAAAAGAAAAAACCAGACTAACTAACTGAAAAAGCAACACTTTGCAAGAGGTGTTGCTTTTTTGTTGCACAGGACTCTTTGTTGTTTTGATGATTTTTCGCCCGGCGTTGATACTCTTATCTTGATTAATCGGTATCTTGTTGAGGTTGAATTGAGTTTTTCTGTGTGATATAATCATTATAATGTAACTCTTAAAAAGGATGGTTCCTATGAAGTATACAAAGGTGTTTTGTTTTTTTATATCAATGCTTGTTATCCTGTCTGTGCTTTGTGCCTGCAGAGCAGATGTTGATACCACCGAACCTGCTACTGAAAACACGTCGGTGCAATCGGCTTCTGATACACATACAAGCGAAGCTGAGAATGCAACTGCAGAGCAAAAGGAAACGCAGGACGTATCCTTTGCTACAGAGGCAGGCGAGCTGGAGATTATAACCGTTCCGCAGGAAGAAGTAAAGGAGGATAAGTCGGAAGCAATATCCGAACCAACAAGCCCTCAAAAGCAATCTGAGCCCCAGACAGAGAACGTGCCGAATGAGTCGCGAATCGAGTTGCCCTTTGTTCCTGCAAATTAAACTGACTAATAAATACGATGGGAGTGTCCGATGTTCAGTCGGGCACTTTTTGTTTTGTACTTATAAAATTCCTGCGTTTGTTTAGAAATTGCAAACAAGGCCTGAATTTCGAACCTGAAAAATATGTAAAAATCTGTTGACAATGTTCTAGAAAGGTTGTATTATAAGAGAAAATGAACGCGTAGCCCTTGTTATTCTGTAGAATTTTGTGAAAAACACGGGCTTTTTGTTTTTTAATGTGTTTTTTAAAGTGGTTTCTGAAACGGTTTTTGATTTTTGAAAACACAAAATACGTAGAAAGAGGTGCCAAAATGAAAAAAGCTTTGATTGTGCTTATAGCAATTACTCTTTTGTTCACTTTCTTTGCTGATTTCGGCTCAAAGGAAACAATAGTGGTTTGTTCTTCCCTTGAGCAGTTCCGCAACGATGAATTGCAGGAACAGCTTTCAGAGGAGTTTCCTCATTATAATGTAATTGTTACTTATATGTCTACGGGTAAAGCTGCTGCAAAGATTTACGCCGAGGGGGAAACGACAGAGGTTGACATCATTGCAGGTCTGGAAACAGGCTATATGAACAACATCAAGGGTGAGCTTGCGGATATTTCCGGTATGAGCCGTATCCCTTATGTTGAGGGGCTTACACCTGCAGACAACGGCAATCTTTGGGTTACATGGGAGCGACAGGCAGGTGCGATTATTGTTAACACCGAAATTCTTAAAAAGCACGGATTGGAAGCACCCAAGACTTATGATGACCTTTTAAAGCCAGAATATAAAGGCTTGGTTGCAATGCCCGACCCCAAATCCTCGGGTACAGGCTACTTCTTCTATAAAAACTGGGTGAATATCTGGGGCGAAGAGAAAACTCTTGAATATGTTGACAAGCTTTATCCTAACTTAAAGCAGTTTACTGAGTCCGGCTCAGGCCCCATTAAGCTTCTCAAACAAGGTGAGATTGCAGTAGGTCTTGCACTTACCTTCCAAGGCATCAATGAAATCAACGACGGACAGCCCTTTGAGATTATATTCCCTCCCGAGGGTTCACCCTACTCGCTGACAGGCAGTGCGATTGTTAAGGGACATCAAGACAAAAAGGGTGTTTCTGAGGTGTTCGATTACATTGCAAACGAGTTCCTTAAATACGACAAGGAATATTTCTCTCCCGAAACCATTTATGAGGGACAGGTTAACAATATAGAAAACTATCCCCAGAATATTACTTATGCAGATATGACGGGTATTCAGGACTATTCACAGAAAGAGAGGCTGTTGTCAATATGGAAGTATTAAACACTAAGCTTTCAGTAAAAAATCTGAACAAATCTTATGCAGGCAAAACTGTTCTCAACAATATAAGCTTTGATCTTATGGAGGGTGAATTCCTCTCTATCCTCGGTCCCTCAGGCTGCGGTAAGACCACGCTTCTTCGAATTCTCATCGGTCTTGAAAAGGCAGACTCCGGTGAGATTATCAAGGGTGGCAAGGATATTTCCTCTCTTGCAAGCTTTGACAGAGGAATGGGAATTGTGTTCCAGAACTATGCACTGTTCCCCAATATGACGGTTTTGCAGAACGTTATGTATGCACTGACACTTCGCAAGGACACAAAGAAGCAGGCAAAGGAAATTGCCGAGAGAACTCTGGAGCAGGTAGGTCTTACCGACCAGATGCACAAGCGTCCTCATCAGCTTTCAGGCGGTCAGCAACAGAGAGTTGCCATTGCCCGTACCCTTGCTATGAATCCCGATGTTATTCTTCTTGATGAGCCTATCTCTGCTCTTGACGTTACAAACCGCGAGATTATGAAGGCTGAGCTTAAATCTCTGCAGAAGAAGTTTAATGCAACAATGCTCTTCATTACTCACGACCAGGAGGAGGCGTTCTTCCTTTCTGACCGTATTATGGTTATGAGCGAAGGCAACATTGAGCAGATGGCTACTCCCTTGGAGCTTTATCAGAATCCTGCAAACGACTATATTAAAGAATTCGTTGTAGAACAGCTTGACAAGAAGTATCAGGACCTTTCCAGATACACAGGACGAGGTAAGTATGAAGATAAATAAGAACAAAGGATATTTCGGGGCAAAGTATCTGTTGATTGCATACCTGCTGGTTTCTGTTGTTCTGCCAATTATCTACCTTTTCAGCAGTATCAGAGGGAACAATATTTCAGAGGTTTTTTCTTCTGCTCAGTTTTTCCCCATGCTCAAGAATTCGGTAATTACTACCGTAATTGCAACGGCTATATCTGTGGTGCTTTCCTTCTTTCTTGCCTACATGATAAACCGTTCCAACATTAAGTTTAAATCTTTTTTTGTTGTGCTTTTCACAATTCCTATGCTGATTCCCAGTATATCTCACGGTATGGGACTTGTGTTCCTTTTCGGTGACAACGGCATTGTGACAAACCTTTTGGGACTTAACATCGGACTTTACGGCTACAAGGGTATTATTATGGGCTCTGTGCTTTATTCATTCCCTGTATCCTTTCTGATGTTCAACGACTCTTTCCAGTATGAGGATTTTACAATTTATGAGGCGGCAGGTGTGCTTGGTATGTCCAAGTTCAGACAGTTTGTGTCCATTACTCTGCCTTCAATGCGCCGCACAATTGTTTCTTCCGTTCTTGCTGTATTCACTATGATTTTTACTGACTACGGTGTATCCCTTATGACAGGCGGAACCCAGATGACTCTGCCTGTATATATGTACCGCGAGGTTATCGGTATGATGAACTTCTCAGGCGGTGCGGTAGTCGGTGTTGTATTGCTTCTTCCTGCAATGGTTGCGTTTATCATGGACTTGAAGAACAGCGGTATCAATGCTTCAGGCAGTACGGTTACAAAGGCTTATCAGATTGAGGATAACAAGGGCAGGGATATTGCGGTTTATATTATCTTTGCTGTTGTAATTATTCTGCTTTGTCTGCCGATTTTTGCTTTTGTGCTTTTAAGCTTTGTTAAGCAGTATCCCATTGATATGTCTTTAAGCCTTGACACAGCAAAGAAACTTCTTTCCTCAGGTATAGGACAGTACTTTGTAAACTCGGTTGCTGTTGCATTGCTTACATCTTTGGTAGGTACTTGTCTTTCTTATTTTTCGGCTTATGTTACCTCAAGAAGCAAAAAAGCTATTTCAAACGGAGCTTTGCACTTTATCAGTATGCTTTCTCTTGCGGTTCCCGGTATTGTTCTCGGTCTTTCCTACGTTATGACCTTTAAGAATGTTCCTATTTACGGCACAATCTTTATTCTTGTGGTTGTAAACATTGCTCACTTTTTCTCTTCTCCCTACTTGCTTGCTTACAACTCACTTTCCAAGTTTAATCCGAATTTGGAGGACGTGGCAGATACTCTGGGTATCAACAGAATGAAGCTTTTGTTCTCGGTTTACATCCCCAGTACAAGAGCTACCATTGTAGAAATGTATAGCTATTTCTTTGTAAATGCTATGATTACAATTTCAGCGGTTTCCTTCCTTACGAATTTCCGCATAATGCCCCTTTCTTTGATGATTCCTCAGCTTGAATCCCAGTCCTTCATAGAGGGTACTGCTATGGTATCTTTGATGATTCTGGTGATTAACCTTGTGGAGAAGGGTATAGCCTTTGCGGTTAAGAAAACCATTGCAAAGGAAGATGAAAAAATACTTTCTTTACCTGTAGAAACAGAATAATTTATACAAAGCCTGACGGTGAGCTATACTGTCAGGCTTTTGTTTGTTGACAAGTCTGAGCTTTTTGGAATATACTGGAGCTACGGATTATTTATAATACTAAGGTGTTTTTTATGAAAATTGAAACTGAACGACTTATAATTACAAAATTCACAATGGATATGGCGCAGGCGGTTCAAGAGAATTCTCTTGATGAGGATAACCGACGTTTTGTTCCTGATGAAGTGTTTGAAACTTTGGAGGAAGCTAAGGATACAGTAGGCTTTCTTATGGGTGTATACGAAAACGGCGACGGTCCCCTTGTGTATCCCATACTTCTTAAAGACAATACATATATAGGCTATGTGCAGGCGGTACCCTTTGAGGAAAATAAGTGGGAAATAGGTTACCACATCGGTGAAGCCTTTACAAAGCAAGGCTATGCAACCGAGGCGGTAAAGGCATTTCTGCCGGTGATTATGGAGAGGTTGGGCATAACAAAAATGTTTGGTGTGTGTCTAAGCGAAAACAAAGGCTCTGTAAGGGTGATGGAAAAGTCTGGCTTTGTAAAACTATATGAGGGGCTTGGAAGTTATCAAAGCGAGGAGTGCGAAATCTGCAAATTCGTTTATTATATGCCGCCCAAGGATTTGGTGGTTAAGTTCTTTGAGAACGGATATACAAACCGAAACTATGATTTTGTAATGGAATGTGTTGCGGAGGATTATGCTGACCACAGCCCTGCTTCTGCCAAAAGCAATGCAGACACGGTGGGGGTTCTTAAAATAGTGGCAGGTCAGTTTACTGATTTTAAGGCAACGGTTGTTGATGTGTTTTCGGAAAACAATATGGTTGCCGCCAGAGTGCTTTTTGAGGGAGTACATACCGGCGAGTGTATGGGCATTCCCGCAACAGGTAAGGTTATACGATTTGAGGCTTTGGAAAACTTTAGAGTGGAAAAAGGCGAAATCAAGGAGTCTTGGGGTTATTGGCCTGATAAGGAAATAGAAAGTAAGCTTAGGGATTAATAAATCGTGGTCTTCTTGTATTCTTTTGCAAAAATTGTATAATAGTTGTATAGTTTAGCAAAAACCAAAGCTTTGGGCGGTATGTATGGAGATTTTGTATTCTGACAAAAACTTAATAGTCTGCATAAAGGAAGTTGGGCTTGACAGCGAAAAGCAGGTGCCCGAGGTGTTGAAGGCTGAGTTTGGCGGAGAAATCTTTACTGTCCACAGGCTTGATTTGAATGTAGGCGGCGTGATGGTTTATGCAAGGAATAAGCACACAGCCGCAGAGCTTTCCCGCGTAATTGCCGAAGGCAGAATGGTTAAGGAGTATGTGGCTATGGTGCACGGCTCACCCGAAAAGGAAGGCGTGCTTGAGGATTTACTTTTTAAGGATTCCCGCAAAAACAAGGTTTTTGTGGTAAAAAGACAGCGTGCAGGGGTGAAAAAGGCAAGCCTTGAATATGTGCGCCTTACTGAAGGGGAAGAGTCGCTTGTGCGAATAAGGCTTCACACAGGCAGAAGTCACCAGATACGCGTGCAGTTTGCAAGCAGAGGGTATCCTCTTGTTGGTGACCACAAATACGGTTCAAAGAGCGAGAAGACAGCACCCCTGCTCTATTCTTTCAGGATAACGTTTCCTTATAGAGGGGAAGCGGCTTCTTTTGAGGCTCTGCCCTTGTGGGCACAGGTGTAATACGATATACTATTTATAATAGTGTTTTGCTAACTTATTCAGATATAAAGGATGTTCAATATGGCACCTAAAAAGAAATTCCGACTCCGAGAGGAGTGGAAAAACAACAAAGGTCATATATGGTGGATAATTAAACAAGGCAGAAGCTTTCGCAAATATATTCTGGGCTTTCTTGCATTAAATCTGGTGAGTATGATTGTAAGCCTTGTTTCCTCTGTAGCAGGCAAGTATGTGGTAGATGCAGCTACAGGCTTTGATACAGAGGCTTTCTGGATGTATATTCTTATAATGGCAGGCACAACGCTTTTTACTCTCGGACTTTCCTTTGCTTCAAACCTTTTTGTAAGTTATGTCAGCGAGAAATATGCTTTTACTGTCAGAGCAAAAATGTTTGACAGAGTTCAGAGAAGCCGTTGGCGCGACCTGAGCAGGATTCATTCTGCGGATGTACTTTCCCGTCTTACATCGGATGTAAACAATCTTGCAAGTGCCATTATTTCCATTGCGCCTACAAGTGTCGTGGCTTTTTTGGAGCTTGTGATAGTTGCGGTAGTGCTTATCTGCTATGACCCTGTAATGGCGATTATCGGATTGGTGGTAGGTCCCTTGGGGGCTATTGCAGGTGCGGTTTACAGAAGAAAGTTTGTGAAATTCCGCAAGGAGCTGAGGGAGAGCGAGTCCGAGTATTACTCGTTTTTTCAGGAAACTCTGCTTAATATTCCCGTTACAAAGGCTTTTCAGCTTGAAGACAGCAACGAGGCTTTCTTTGAGGAGGTAAGAGGCAGAAGGCTCTCCCTTGTGCTGAAAAGCTCTTGGCTTGGTTCTTTGATGGGTACTTTTATGGGGCTTGTCTATAACATAGGCTATATTGCGGCGTTCAGCTGGTGTGCATACAGACTTTCACAGCCTTCGGGTGGGTATACCTACGGCGATATGACTTTGTTTCTTTCGTTGGTTTCTCTGCTTCAAGGTACCATCAAAAGCCTTGGTAGTATTATTCCTCAGACGTTTTCTACCATTGTTTCTGCAAGAAGACTCAGAGAGATTACCGAATTTCCCGAGGAAAAGTCCGAGGGAAGACAGGACATACCTGAAAGGGTTGGCTTGGAGGTTAAGGATGTAAGCTTTACCTACGAGAGCGAAAAGGTGCTGGATTCGGTTTCAATTTGTGTCAAACCCTCAGAGCGAGTAGGTATAGTAGGAAGCTCAGGAGCAGGAAAGACTACCTTTATCAGGCTTTTGCTTTCTTTCATTGAGGCTGATTACGGAGAGGTTTCGTATATTGCAGACGGCAAGAAAGAATTGGCATCCCCCGATTCAAGACGATTCATATCCTATGTGCCTCAGGGAAACACTCTGCTTTCGGGTACAATCCGAAGTAATCTGCTTACAGCAGACAAGGACGCAACCGATGAGCAGATGTGGAAAGCGCTTGAAATTGCCTGTGCAGATGAGTTTGTGAGAAAATGTGCCAATGGCTTGGATACCCCCCTTTCCGAGAAGGCGGGAGGTATATCCGAGGGACAGGCTCAGCGAATAGCCATTGCAAGGGCAATCCTCAGAAACCGCCCTGTGCTTATACTTGACGAGGCAACCTCAGCACTTGACGAAAATACAGAAGCAAGGATTTTTGAGCGGCTCACAGCAGAAACCGACAAAACCTGTTTTATCATTACTCACCGCAGGTCTATGCTCAAATACTGTGACTCTGTTTTTGAGATTGACGGTGAGGGAAAAGCGCAACACAAGCCT
This sequence comes from Ruminococcus sp., assembly GCA_017411385.1. Classification (GTDB taxonomy): domain Bacteria; phylum Bacillota; class Clostridia; order Oscillospirales; family Acutalibacteraceae; genus Ruminococcoides. The sequence goes on along the minus strand of JAFQQF010000013.1, from coordinate 70,563 downwards.
TTGTAGTGTTTATAATAAGACAGACACAGTATATTGTGTATATAACAACACCCGACTTTTACAATCGAAGTCGGGTGTTGCTTTATATTTTAGTGTGTTAAATTTAGAAAACGGATGGGCTTTTTTTATCTTTGGCTATTTTTATGCTTCTTGTGCAAAAATTGTTGCAATAGTTGGGCATTTTTGTTAATATATAATATGTATAATATGCTATTATGCGTAAAAGTATAGTCTTTTGTAAAATAGCATAAATCAGAGAGAAGGAGAGGATTCTATGGCTTGGAAGAAAATAACCAGCATAGTATTACTTCTATGTATGCTTTTGTCTATGCTTACTATTGCTATGCCTACAGTAGGTGCGGCAAGCGTGGATAAAGCAGAAACAGGCGCGTCTGTTGAATTGGCAGATATTGGTGCGAACGTATCAAGCGGAACAGCGTTCTACTATGATGACACCAATAATGCAATGACAGGTGCTGTCACACAGGTTATGATAGGTCACGGTTCCTATTCAACAACCTATCAGATGACGCTCATCAGAGATAATCTGTACTATGTCAGTATGCCCCAATGGGATGGCTGTACTGAGCTGGGTATTCTTTCTGCCAGTGAAAACTGGGGAGAAAGCACCACAGAAAGTGTTTCACAGCGTATTCCTTGGTGTGATAACAGAACAGGTGTGTACTCTATAACTGCAAACCTGAGCGGTACCCATGTGTTCTCTTCAACAGGAACAGGCAATATTACAAAGAGCACAACTCTCAATACTACTCAGACAGCATATGCCTGTTATCAGTCTTCGGGCGGTGGTTCCTACTCAACAGGTACCACAGGAGGTACGGTAAAGGTTTCCGGCTATAATGTATCCGGTGCTACTGCAAGCTCTAAAAGCAGCTCTACCTCCGGTACAGGTATCAGTTCTGCAAAGGGTACATCTGTTACTATGACCGCGACAGCAGCAACAGGTTATACCTTTAAGGGTTGGTTTACCTCTACTACTGCTACATCTGCTACAAGCACAAGTTCTACATATACCTATACAAATGATGGTTCAGCAAAGACCCTGTATGCGAAGTTCCAGCTTAACGGACCTTATACAGTAACTGTTCAGACAAACTCTACCTCTTATGGTACAGTTTCAGCAGGCTCTACATCTGTGTATTATGGTAAGACCACAACTCTTACTGCAACACCCAAGACAGGTTATCATCTGTCCAGTTGGGCGGTTACCTCGGGTTCAGGCTCACTCAGCAGTACTACTGCTCTTAAGCCTACGCTGACAGTTAAAGGCAATGTAACTGCAAAGGCTACGTTTGCTGCAAATACAGGTAAGGTTACCTTCTCTGCAGGCACAGGCGGTAGTGTTTCCAGCACAGGCGGCTCAACTACCTATAGCGGTGCAAAGTCATCAACTGCTACTGCTTCAACAGGTTACTACTTCACAGGCTGGACTATCTCCGGTGGTACCCTGAATACTGACTATAAGATTACTTCAGGCTCTACCTCCAGTACATCTATTACCATTCAGCCTATTTCTAATGGTGCGGCAATTACCTGTAAGGCGAGTTTCGGTACTCAGTATAAAATGACTGTTAACCAGAACTGGGGTGTGTTGGGTTCTGTTTCCAAGAGCACTACATACATCACTCCCGGTTCCGGCGGTACAGTAACCTTTACAGCAAGTCCTGATTCAGGAAACGGCTTTAATAAGTGGACATTCTCAGGTTCCTACACCATTACCTCCGGCAACGCGAATTCTACTTCAATCACTATCAAGCCTACTTCTAGTGTTACAGCACAGGCTAACTTCTATGCAGGTCTTACTGTATCTGCAGGTTCAGGCGGTACAGTTTCTCCTTCCGGCAAAAATTTGTATGACTATAATAAGTCTGTAACAATTACCGCAACACCAAATACAGGCTATCACTTCACAGGCTGGACCTTCGGAGGTACATATGCAGGCTCGCCGAATAAAAATTCTGCAAGCACATCTATCACGGTTCAGGACCAGACTACTGCAACGGCCAGCTTTGCTATCAATACATATACAGTAACCTTCAAGGATCACGATGGCACGGTTTTGGCTACAAGAACTGTTAACCACGGTGCAAACGCAACTGCTCCCTCAAATCCTACCAGAGCAGGTTATGAGTTTACAGGTTGGAGCGGTACGTATACAAATGTAACCGCTAACCAGACCGTTACTGCAACCTACAAGGATATTCAGTATTACCTTATGGGTGATATGAACACATGGGCTGGCACTGTTATGACAGAGTCAAATGGCGTTGCAAGTGTTAAAGTTCACCTTGAACCCGGTACATATAAGTTCAAGATTACCCGTGACGGCACTTGGTGGGGTAACAACGGCACAATCGTTGATACCACAATTAACACATCTGCCACAGGTTGGGAGATGTATACAGATGCCGACGACTGTACTCTCAGTGTGTTCGGCGGTGACTATACCTTCAAGTTCGACACCTCTACAAAAAGACTTGTTGTTGATTACGACCCCGACAGATATACAGTAACATTCTTTAACTGGGATGGCACTGTGCTTCAGACAGGTGTCGTTAAGGAAGGTGCAACTGCGACATATTCAGGTGCAACTCCTACAAAACCCGGAGATGGTCAGTACAGCTATACCTTCAAGGGTTGGGATAAAACCCTCACTAATGTTCAGTCAACTTTGGACGTTACAGCTCAGTTTACTCAGACAACAAATAAGTACACTGTAACCTTCAAGAATCATGATGGCACAGTGCTTGGTACTCAGCAGGTAGAATACGGCAAAAATGCTACCTACACAGGTGCAACTCCCACAAAAGCTTCTACCGCTCAGTACAGCTACACCTTCTCAGGCTGGGATAAGTCCCTGAATAACATTACAGGCAACCTGACAGTTACAGCTCAGTTTACTGCAAATGTTCGTTCGTATACAGTAAGATTTAACAACTGGGACGGCACAAAACTTAAAGAACAGACCGTTGAGTACGGCAAGAGTGCAACAGCTCCTTCAACTCCTTCAAGACCTGCAGATGCACAGTATACCTACACATTCTCAGGTTGGGATAAGGGATTCTCAAACATTACAGGCGACCTTGTTGTTACTGCACAGTATTCAACAACTACAAATAAATACACAGTAACCTTCAAAAACTGGGATGGTACAAAGCTTACATCTGTGCAGGTAGAGTACGGCAAGACAGCAACGTATTCGGGTGCTACTCCTACAAGACCAGCAGATGCTCAGTATACCTACACGTTCTCGGGCTGGGATAAGGCACTTACCAATATTACGGGCAACCTGACAGTTACTGCTCAGTACTCCACAACCACAAACAAGTACACAGTAACCTTTAATAACTGGGACGGCTCAAAGCTTACCTCTCAGCTTGTAGAGTACGGCAAGGCTGCTTCCTACACAGGTGCTACTCCTGCAAGACTTGGCGATGCTCAGTACAGCTACACCTTCTCCGGCTGGGACAAGGACTTCTCCAAGATTACAGGAAATCTCACAGTTACTGCTCAGTTTACACAGTCTGTAAACAAGTACACAGTAACCTTCAAAAACTACGACGGTAAAACCCTGACAACACAGCAGGTAGAGTATGGTAAGGCAGCTTCTTACACAGGCTCAACTCCTACAAAGCCTGCAGATGCACAGTACACCTACACCTTCACAGGCTGGGATAAGGATTTCTCAAAAATCACAGGCAATCTGACTGTTACTGCACAATTCGGTACAACCACAAACAAGTATACAGTTAAGTTTGTAGGAAAAGACGGAGCAACCCTTTCAACTCAGAGTGTTGAGTACGGCAAGGGTGCTCAGGCTCCCACAGCTCCCGTGATTAAGGGCTATGAATTCACAGGCTGGGATAAGGACTTCTCAAGCATCACAGGTGATTTAACTGTTACAGCACAGTACAAAGATATTCAGATGTACCTTATGGGTGATTTCAACGGTTGGGCTTCCTCCACACCCATGACAGAAACTACAGGTAACATCGTTACAATTTCTGTTACCCTTGATGCAGGCTCCTACGGCTTTAAGCTTATGAAGGGCGACACAGGTATCTGGTACGGAAATACCGGTACTATTGAGGATACAACACTTGCAACCTCCGCAATCGGTTGGGAAATGTTCGATTGGGAAGGCTCCAACTGTACCCTCAAAGCAAAGGGCGGTACCTATACCTTCAACTTCAATACCGAAACCCACTTCCTTGAGGTTCTGTACGCTCCTTATACATACAAGGTAACCTTCCAGAACTGGGACGGCACGGTTCTCAAAACCGACACTGTAAATATCGGTGAGAGCGCAACTGCTCCTTCAAACCCCACACGCCCTGCAACTGCACAGTATACCTATACCTTCAAGGGCTGGGACAAGGAATTCACAAATATTACAGCAAACACTACTGTTACTGCTACATACAATCAGACAGTCAACAAGTACACCGTAACCTTCAAGGATTGGAACGGAAAGACTCTGGCAACTCGTACAGTTGAGTACGGCTCTGCCGCTTCTGCCCCTGCAGATCCCACAAGAACAGGCTACGAGTTTACAGGCTGGGATGCTGATTTCAGCAATATCACAGGTAATCTGACTGTTACTGCACAGTATGTTGATGCAACACCTTACCTCCTCGGCGACTTTAACGGCTGGGATAAGAACGCAGGCGTTATGGCTTCCAAGTCCGGCAACATTGTGTCAGCAACTCTGAAGCTTGATGCAGGTTCTTACACCTTCAAGATTCTCCACAAGGAGATATGGTACGGCAATTACGGCGAAATCGTTGACACCACAGTTACTTCCTCAGACATCGGTTGGGAAATGGAAGACGGCCATGGTAACTGTACTCTTACAGCTACAGGCGGTATGTATATCTTCAACTACAATACCGAAACTCATTTCCTTGAGGTTCTCCATGAGGCTAATGCATATCAGGTAACCTTCAAGAACTGGGACGGCTCCGTGCTTAAGACCGAAGCTGTAAAGCAAGGCTCTGCCGCTACTGCTCCTGCAACTCCCGGCAGACCTGCAGATGCACAGTACACCTACACCTTCTCCGGTTGGGATAAGGATTTCTCCAACATTCAGGCTGATACAACAGTAACTGCTACATATAGTCAGACAGTTAACAAGTATACAGTTACCTTTAAGAACTGGGACGGCACGGTGCTCTCTACCCAGAGTGTTGAGTACGGCAAGGGCGCACAGGCTCCCGCAAATCCCACAAAGGCTGCCGATGTTCAGTATACCTACACCTTCGCTTCTTGGGATAAGGCATACAATAACATCACAGGCGACACAGTTGTAACTGCTACTTACTCAAAGACTCTCAATAAATACACCGTAACCTTTGTAAACTGGGATGATACAGTTATCACTTCAGTACAGGTTGAATACGGCAAGGGTGCTCAGGCTCCCGCAAATCCCACAAAGCAGGGTGATGCTCAGTACAGCTACACATTTGCTTCTTGGGATAAGGATTTCTCCAACATTACAGGCAACCTTACGGTTAAGGCAACCTTTACCCAGACTGTGAACAAGTACACAGTAACTTTTGTGAACTGGGACGGCTCTGAATATAACGTTCAGCAGGTTGAATACGGCAAGGGTGCTCAGGCTCCCGCCGACCCCACAAGAGATGGCTATGTATTCACAGGTTGGGATAAGGAATTCACAAACATCACAGGTAACCTGACAGTTACAGCTAAGTTCGATGTTGTCAAGGCAATCCTCAAGGGTACTCTCACAGACTGGGATAACGGTACAGAGATGACCAAGACAGAGGATAATTGGTATACAACTACTCTCACCCTTGATGCAGGTACATACGAGTTCAAGATTGACCAGAACGGCAAATGGTACGGTAACTGGGGAACAATCGAAGATACAACTGCTACATCCTCCGATATTGGTTGGGAAATGGTAGAGGGTGCTGATAACTGTAAGCTCTTAGCAACAGGCGGTACCTATGTGTTCAAGTACAACACAGACACAAAGATGCTCGTTGTTGAGTTCAATCCTCCCTCATACACAGTAACCTTCGTAGACTACGATGGTAAGGTTCTTAAAACCGACACAGTTGTAAGAGGTAACTCTGCAACTGCTCCTGCTGACCCTGTTCGTGCAGGCTACGTGTTCACAGGATGGGATAAAGACTTTACAAACGTTACAGGTAACATTACCGTTAAGGCACAGTATGCTGAGGATATTGTTTACCTGCTGGGCTCCTTCAATAACTGGGAAAAGACCACAGTTATGACAGGCTCAGGTGACACAGTTTCCGTAACTCTTGAGCTTTCAGCAGGTACATATACCTTCAAGATTCTCAATGCAGTTAAGTGGCTGGGTAACGATGGAAACATTGAGGACACAACCACAACCTCCTCTGCAACAGGTTGGGAAATGACAGAGAATGCAGGCGACTGTACTCTCACAGCATCAGGCGGTACCTACACCTTTAACTTCAACAAGAAGACAGGTATGCTGGAGGTGCTCTTTACTCCTCCCTCATACACAGTAACCTTCGTGGACTTCGACGGCAAGGTGCTTAAAACCGACACAGTTGTAAGAGGCAATGATGCAACTGCTCCTTCTGACCCTGTTCGTGCAGGCTATGTATTCATCGGTTGGAACAAGGCTTTCACCAATGTTCAGGCAGACATCACAATTACCGCTCAGTATGCAGAGGATACTGTATACCTTGCTGGTGATTTCAACGACTGGGCTCTCAGCACAGAAATGACAGGCTCAGGCGACATAGTTTCCGTAACACTTGAGCTTAATGAGGGCACATATCAGTTTAAGATTCTTAATATTGCCACATGGTTCGGTAACACGGGTACAATCGACGATACAACCATCAAGACTTCAGAGTCTGGTTGGGTGCTTGTTGAAGGAGATAACAACTGTATCCTGAAGGCTTCAGGCGGTACCTATACCTTCAACTTCAACACAAAGACCAACGCTCTTGAAGTGCTCTTTACTCCTCCCTCATACACAGTAACCTTCGTAGACTACGATGGTAAGGTTCTTAAAACCGACACAGTTGTAAGAGGTAACTCTGCAACTGCTCCTGCTGACCCCGAGCGTGAAGGCTACATCTTCCAGGGCTGGAACAAGGACTTCTCTTACATTTATACAAACACAGTGGTTACAGCTACATATCTCCAGAAGAAGATTACCTACACAGTAACCTTCTTAGGCTTCAACGATGTAGTTCTGGATACACAGATTGTTACCACAGGTGAGGGTGCTCAGGCTCCCGAAGTGCCTGAAGTTGAGAATTTCGAGTTCACAGGCTGGGATAAGGATTTCTCAAATGTAACATACAACCTTACGGTTAAGGCGATTTATAAGGACACAAGAGTGTACTTGGTAGGCTCCTTCAACGACTGGCACACAGACACCATATTCACAGCAAACGGTGATGTTGTAACTGTTGAAATCGACCTTAAAGCAGGTACATATCCCTTCAAGCTTCTCTATCAGGATGTATGGTATACAAATCAGGGAACAATTGAAGATACAACACTTGCAACCTCTCCCATCGGTTGGGAGATGACAACTGACCAGTCTGTGGGCAACTGTAATCTGATTGCAACAGGCGGTAAGTATACCTTTAATTTCAACATAAATACAAAATTCCTTGAGATTGTGTATACTCCCATTGAGTACACAGTAACATTTGAGGACTTTGACGGCACAGTAATTTCAACTCAAAGCGTGAAGTTCGGCGCAGATGCAGTTGCACCCGAAGCTCCTGCAAGAGAAGGCTATGTCTTCGCAGGCTGGGATAAGACCTTTGCAAGCATTGAGGCAGACACCACAGTTACAGCTACTTATGTTGAGGATACAACCGAGTACACAGTAGTCTTTGTAGATTACGACGGCAAGGTGCTCTCTACTCAGTACGTAAGATACGGAAAATCTGCTGTTGCTCCTGCATCTCCTTCAAGAGTAGGCTATGTGTTCACAGGCTGGGATAAGGCATTTGCAAGCATCACAGAGGACACAACTGTTACAGCACAGTACAAGGACAACACAGTTTACCTTTACGGCTCTTTCAACAACTGGGCTGAGGGTATCACAATGACCTCTGCTGAAAACGGCGATGTGGTAACCTATGAGTTAACTCTCCCCGAGGGCAGATACTTCTTCAAGCTCTTAAATCTCGACAACTGGTATGGTAACGCAGGTAATATCTTAGACACAACCCTTGCTACCTCCGAAGTTGGCTGGGAAATGATTATTGATGCCCAGAACTGCTCACTTACAACTTCAGGCGGTAAGTATGTATTCAGATTTAATACAGCAACCAAGATGCTGGAGGTTCTGTATACACCCATTGAATACACAGTAGTATTCAAGGATAAAGACGGCAACGAGCTTTCTACTCAGACAGTAAAGCTTGGTGCAGACGCTACTGCCCCCGAAGCTCCCGAGGTAGGCGGCTATATCTTCTCCGAATGGGATAAAGACTTTACAAACATCACAGGCGACACAGTTATCACTGCTGTTTACCTGAAGGATGACACAAAGCTCACAGTAACCTTCACAGACTTTGACGGTACAGTTCTTTATACTCAGGAGGTTGAGTACGGCGAGGCTGCTCAGGCTCCCTCTGACCCTGTAAGAGTTGGCTATATCTTCACAGGCTGGGATAAGGAATTTGACTACATTACAAAGAATACTGTTGTTACAGCTCAGTACAAGGATAATCAGCTTTACCTTGCAGGCTCTTGGAGCAATTGGGCACTTGACACCAGTATGACAAGAGATGGCTCAAGCAACGTATTCGCAGTAACCCTCAATCTGGAGGCAGGCAATTACGAGTTCAAGCTTCTCCAGAATGATATATGGTACACAAGTGCAAGTACAATTCTTGACACAACAACAGTAACATCATCCACAGGTATAGAGCTTCGCACTGACCCTGCACTGGGTAATATTTACCTCAATGCTACAGGCGGAACCTATACATTCAGATTCAATGTTGCTACAAACAAGCTGGAGGTATTCCACTCCACAGAGAAATACACGGTAGTATTCAAGGACTTTGACGGCACAGTTCTTTCAACTCAGACAGTAGCAGGCGGCAACTCCGCCAAGGCTCCTGCAGACCCCGTAAGACTGGGTGACGCTCAGTACAGCTACACCTTCAAGGGATGGGATAAGGACTTCACAAACGTTAAGGCAGACCTTGTAGTAACTGCTACCTACACACAGACAGTCAACAAGTATTCCGTAATGTTTGTTGACTCTGACGGCACAATTCTCTCTACTCAGGAAGTTGAGTACGGTGCAGCGGCTTCTGAGCCCGAGGCACCTATGAAGGACGGCTTCATCTTCCAAGGCTGGGATACAGACTTCTCCTATATCACAGGTGAAACTGTAGTTACAGCCAAGTATATGGCAGGCGTTGCAAGCTCTGTATCTCTTGCAGGTACATTCAACGGCTGGAACCCCTCAGCTTCTCCCTTCCTTGTTACAGGCAACAGCGATAAGGTAACACTTCAGATGAAGCTTAGTGAAGGTACCTACCAGTTCAAGGTTGTTGACAACGGCAACTGGTTCGGTAACTGGGGCACAATCGCAGATACAACCATCACCACCTCCGATGTTGGTTGGGAGATGGATGCTTTTGCAGGCGACTGTACTCTCATTGCAGGCGGCGGCACCTACATCTTCACTTACACAATCTCCACTCATATGCTTGAGGTTGTATACGTAGGCAGTGAGTTCAAGGTAACCTTTGTTGACTGGGACGGCACAGTCCTCAAGACTGAGGTTGTTGAGCCCGGCGGTTCTGCAACAGCTCCCAATGTTACACTTTCAAGACCTGCTGACGACGGTTATACCTACGTATGGACAGGTTGGGATATGGACTTTACAAACGTTATTGCTCCTCTGAGAGTAACAGCGGTTTACAAGGCAACTCCCAAGATGTATACAGTAACCTTCAAGAACTGGAACGGCGCAGTGCTGAAAACACAGTCCGTTGCTTACGGTACAGCGGCTACTCCTCCTGCAGACCCCACCAGAACAGGTTATATCTTCACAGGTTGGGACGGCGACATCTGGTACATCACAGGTAACACTACCTTCACAGCTCAGTACGCAGACAACGGCGTATACATTATGGGCGATTTCAACGACTGGCAGGGTACAAAGCTTAGTCTTGTAAGCGGTACCACATATCAGGGCAAGATTTATCTTGCTCCCGGTCAGTATAAGTTTAAGGTTAAGCAGGGCGACAGCTGGTATGGTAACAACGGCTGGATTGATGACACCACTACCTATACTTCTGATGTAGGTTGGGAAATGAGCTGGGATGCAGGCGACTGCACACTCAACTGTTCAGGCAGCACATACACCTTCCGCTTCAACACAGCTACAAGAATGCTGGAGATTCTCTACGTTGCACCTACCTACACAGTTACCTTCAAAAACTGGAACGGTGCAGTGCTGAAGACTCAGTACGTAAAACGCGGTAATCCCGCATACGCTCCTGCAGATCCCACAAGATCTGGCTATATCTTCACAGGTTGGGACAGGGATTTCTCATGGATTTATGAGAATACAGTAGTTACAGCTCAGTTTGCTAAGAACGAAGTAAGCTTGATGGGCGAGATGACAGACTGGGAGTCCGGTCGCACAATGGCACCTGCAGGCGGTAATATTTATACCACTACACTTGACCTTAGCGCAGACACTTATAAGTTCAAGATTAAGCATCTTGATACATGGTATGGTAACAATGGTACAATCGAAAACTCAACTCTTGCAACCTCTGCAATTGGTTGGGAGATGGTATGGGATGCAGGCGACTGTACACTTAATGCTACAGGCGGTACCTACACATTCCGTTTCAATACCGAAACAAGAATGCTCGAAATCCTTTACAAAGGACCTTCCTACACAGTAACCTTCGTTGACTTCGACGGTTCAATCATCAGCACTCAGAGAGTTGAATACGGCAAGGCAGCTCAGGCTCCTGCCGCACCCGAGAGAGAAGGACACACCTTCACAGGTTGGAGTGCAGACTTCTCCTACATTACAGGTAACACCACAATCACTGCTCTGTATGGTGATGAGGCTGTATATCTGAGAGGTACATTCAACGATTGGGGCCTCAGTGCTCCTATGAGAGGAACCGATAATCCCAAGGTTTACACCTACGTTCTCAACCTTGCAGCAGGCGAGTACACCTTCAAGGTGTTCAGGTCTGAGGTTTGGTACGGAAACGCCGGTACTATCGAGGATACAACCGTTACAACATCTCCCAACGGTTGGGAAATGACAGACGTTGCAGGCGATTGTAAGCTCATAGCACAGGGTGGCACTTATCTGTTCAGATTCAACGTAGACACCAGAATGCTGGAGATTATCAGAGTTACCGATACAGTAACAGTAACCTTCGTAGACTTTGACGGCACAGTGATTGAAACCCAGACCGTTCCTTACGGCGGTGCAGCCACACCCCCCGAGGGATTGGTACGTGATGGTTATGCCTTCGTAGGCTGGGATAAGGCAATCGACTACATTACTGAATCTATTACTGTAACTGCTATGTATAAGAAGACAGTTACACTCAACGGTGCCTTTGCAGAAGAAGGCACTGAAATGACAAACACAGAGGGTTCTGTTTACAAGACTACTGTCAGAATCGAGGCGGGTACATACACCTTCGATATCAACTACGGCGGAGTTATCTATTCTGCAAACAGCACCTTCCTTGACACAACTGCAGGACTCACAATGATTACCGAGTCAGGCAAGTGCACAATTATTGCAACAGGCGGTATCTACAGATTTATCTTTGATACAGAAACAAATCTGTTGGTTGTTGAGAAGCTTTCTGATTCAACAGATGACGAAATTACTCCCGACAAGCCTGTTATCCCCGATAATCCTTCCACAGGCGATGAGGTTGACCCCAATCCCGGCACAACCCCCGACGAGCCTGATGTTCCCTCTACAGGTGACGAGGTTGATCCCGATGATCCCGATGATCCCGATGAGCCCGAACCTGAGCTTCCCGAGCTTCCCGATGTTGTTCATACTGTAATCTTTGTTGATAAGTACGGAAACATCCTCTCAGAACAGATAGTCAAGAGCGGAGAAGGAGCACAGGCGCCCACGGCACCTGAGTTAAGCGGTTACATCTTCACGGGCTGGAACAAGACCTTCGATATTGTAACCTCTGACCTTATTATCACGGCACAGTATAAACGAATAATGGTTCCCATTGTTGTTACAACAGGTTCCCTTGTTATTGATGTCGTAAGCGGTACAGGCTTCAAGATTTCCATTGATGGCGGTGATTATCGTGCACAGGGTCTTAGCTACTTCAATTCTAAGGCTCCCATCGGCGTAAGTGTATCAATTATTGCAAACACAATTTCCGGCAAGGAATTCATCGGATGGATTAATGCTGATAACGGTCAGGTTCTCACAAAGGAATATACCTACAGCTTTATTACATCCGGTAACGACCACATCAAGGCTCTGTATCTTACAGACTATATCGGACTTAACTCTGTTATGTTTATGAATGATAAGGCGTACAGCGGTTCCGGTCAGATTCTGGATATGCAGTATTATGCAGCAGGCGACAGCATATTCTTCCCTGCAAATCCCTCTCAGGTTGGCTATGACTTCACAGGTTGGAGTATGACTGAGGCAGAGATTAAGGCAGCTATTGCAGCAGGCAATGATGTAACTGTTGTAGCTGTATGGGTTATGAAGGAAACTTACCACGAGATATCTATCATCGGCGGTAAGGGCGTTGGTGATACCGATGCTGACGGTAATTATCGTTCCAAGTACAAGCTAACCCTGACAGCCGACAAGGCACCTGCAGGTAAGAAGTTTGCATATTGGCTTATTGACGGCGAAATCAGAAGCTACAACAGCACTTATATCATCTATCCCACAAAGGATATGGTGGTTGAAGCTGTATTTGTTGACACCAATACTGTTATTGATTATCAGATTGTGGTTAATCTTGATTTAATTGATACAATAACGGAGGAAACCAAAAACATATTCTACTACAGCTGGTCTGTTCCTGCAGAGGAGCTTGGCATCACCTACATCACAGCAGGTATTCTTGCAACAAACAAGGTGAATTACACAGGCGAAAACCTCGTTGTAGGTACAGCAGATGCCAGCGTATACAACAGAATTCCTTCTGATTCATACAAGGTTGCTGAGGGTGCTTACACCTGGACAAAGAAAAATATTTCAACAGGCGATACATGGGTAGCAAGAGCTTATGTTCAGTACAAGGATAACGCCACAGGTGAGATTTTTGTAGTATACTCAGATGTTGTAGAAGCAACCAAATAAGCCCTAATTGAATTAAGCGTAAAGAGTCTTCGCTCACTGTGAGCGAAGACTCTTTTTTGCTACTGATTTTAACAATGAATGTTAAAGTTTGTTGATTGAAAACCAAGATAAAGACTGATATAATGAGAGTATGAAGGGAATGAATAAATATGATTAGCAGAAACTTGAAATACCTCAGACGAAGCAAGGGGTTCTCTCAGGAGGAGCTATCCGAAAGGGTGGGAGTGTCCCGTCAGACCGTGGCAAAGTGGGAGTCGGGAGAATCTTTGCCCGATATTTCAAAATGTGCAGAGCTTGCAATGCTTTACGGTGTTTCATTGGATGCTATTGTGTCCTGTCCTTTAGAAGAGCAAACAGAGAGTGATTTAGGCACGTCTGAAGGGAACTATATTTTCGGAATTGTAAAGGTGGGCGAGCGGGGACAGGTAGTTATACCAAAGCATGCCCGAAGTGTTTATGACATAACCCCCGGTGATAAGCTTTTGGTTGTGGGTGACAAACGAGGAATGGCGTTTGCAAAAATTAAGGGTTTGTCTGATTTTGATTTAGGCAAATAAGAGGTGCTTATGATAGCTGTAAAAACACATAATCTTACTAAAAAATACAAAGAAAAAACAGTTGTTAAGGAGCTTAATCTTACTATCGAAAAGGGTGAGATGTATGCACTTTTAGGTGTGAACGGTGCAGGCAAATCCACAACCATCAAAATGCTCTCTTGCCTTATCAGACCAACCTCGGGAGAAGCACAGGTTTTTTCAAACAGCATCATTTCAGACAGCCATAAGGTGAAGCAGATAATCAGCGTTTCGCCTCAGGAAACCTCGGTTGCCCCTAACCTGAGTGTTAAGGAAAATCTTGAATTTATTGCAGGGGTTTTCGGATTTTCTAAGGCAGAAGCAAAAAGAAAAGCTCAGATAACAATTGACGAGTTAGGTATGAGAGAAGTAGAAAATATCAGAGCTAAAAAGCTTTCTGGCGGATTTATGAGAAGGCTGAGCATTGCCATGGCACTTATCAGCGAGCCTTCTGTGCTGTTTCTTGACGAACCCACCTTGGGGCTTGATGTGCTTGCCCGCCGTGAACTTTGGAAGCAGATAGAGAAGCTGAAAGGTAAAATTACAATTATACTTACTACCCATTACCTTGAAGAAGCGGAAGCTTTGGCTGACCGCATCGGAATTATGGCAAAAGGGGAGCTTATGGCAGAGGGTACGGCGGATGAACTGAAGAATTTAGCTAATACAGACAGCTTCGAAGAAGCTTTTGTGCGAATTACAGAGGGTGAGGTGTGAATATGAGAGCTTTTGTATTTGCACTTCGAAACACAAAAGAAATCGTAAGGGATATGTTTACCCTTGTGTTTGGCATTCTATTTCCTTTGGTGCTTCTGGTATTGCTTTCGGCTATTAATGCAGGAATTCCCGAAGAAGCAGAAATGTCACTTTTTGAAATTTCAAATCTTGTGCCCGGAATTTCTGTGTTCGGACTTAGCTTTATCTCTCTTTTTACGGCAACCCTTGTGTCCAAGGACAGATGCACAAGCTTTATTCTCCGTTTGTTCACTTCACCGCTCAAGCCTGCACAGTATATTGTCGGATATACTCTTCCTCTTGTGCCTGTGGCTTTGGTGCAGAGTGTTGTTTGTTACGCTGCTGCCTTCGCTTTTGGTTTGGAATGGAGCACAAACATACTTCTTGCCATTGCGGTGAATATCCCTGTGGCGGTGCTGTATATTGCAATCGGTTTGCTGTGCGGTACAATTTTTAATGACAAGGCTGTGGGTGGAGTCTGCGGAGCATTGCTTACAAACCTTTCTGCATGGCTTTCGGGCACATGGTTTGACTTGTCCCTTGTAGGCGGAGCCTTTGAAAAAACCGCAGAGTTGCTGCCCTTTGTGCACGCAGTTGATGCAGGCAGATATGCATTGTCGGGTGAGTTCTCTTTGATTATGCCCGAGCTTATGTGGGTGTTGGGCTATGCTTTAATTATTTCAATTGCGGCGGTTTTTGCTTTTAATATAAGAATGAAGCAGGATAAATGACAGATAAAGAGGCTTCTCGGGAGTACTGCCTGAGAAGCCTCTTTCTTAGCTCATATATGACAAGTGTTGCTGATAAACGGATAAATGTATATTTGTGTTTGATTTTTTTGCAGAAAGAATATATAATACTTTTTGTATGATATTCATAAACATTTTTATGTTTTTAAGGAGAAATATTCATGAAAAAGTATCTTGCGTTATTACTTGCTCTTGTAGTGTTTTTGTCAATGGCTGCTTGCACCTCGGGACAGTCAAACACAGAGAGCACTCCCCCTACACAGGCGACAGAGGAGCTTGAAAAAGAAGATTATGTTTTGTCTGAGGATGTGTTAGAGGGCAGTATAGTAGACGGGGTTATGACCGATTTGTCGGGTGCTGACCCTGTGCTCAAAAAGACTACCGCTTCTTGGCTTGATACCTGTGTTCTGTATGAGGTTAATATCAGACAGTATACAGAGGAGGGCACCTTCAAAGCTTTTGAAGCCCACCTGCAAAGACTCAAGGATATGGGCATCAACACTCTTTGGTTTATGCCTATACATCCCATCAGCGAAACCGAGCGAAAGGGTACCTTAGGCTCTTACTATGCGGTTGACGACTATATGGCAATAAATCCTGAGTTTGGTACAATGGAGGATTTTCAGCACCTTGTTGATACAGCACACGAAATGGGCTTTAAGGTTATACTGGACTGGGTTGCCAATCACACAGGCTGGGACCATAAGTGGATAAAAGAGCATGAGGATTGGTACGAGCACGACAAAAACGGCGAGATTACATATCCTTATGACTGGACTGATATTGCCGAGCTTAACTTTGACAACTACGAAATGCGTGCAGAAATGATTAAATGTATGCAGTTCTGGGTTGAGGAGGTAGGCGTTGATGGTTTCAGATGTGACCACGCCAGCGGTGTACCTGTTACATTCTGGAATGCGGCAGTTTACAAGCTTAAGTCCATCAACAGCGAAATTATGATGCTTGCTGAGGTTTCTGCATCAAATCTGCTTACCTGTTATGCTTTCGATTGTTGTTATAACGACAGTCTTTACAGCCAGTCACTTATGGTTAAAGCAGGTCTTGATACAGATTCTATGAAAAAAGCTCTGCCTCTGAGCACAATTTATGCAGAGGGAAGCTTCCCCATGAACTACACGGATAACCATGATAAGAACTCCTACGAGGGAACCATTGTTGACCGTTTTAGAGAAACATACCCTGCGATGTTTGCACTTTCTTACACAGCTCCCGGTTTTCCTTTGATATATACCGCCAACGAGCAGGGCTACGACCATGAGATTGAGTTCTTTGAAAAAGACACAATCGTGTGGGAAAGTGAGCCTGTGTATGCAGAGCTTATCTCTAAGCTCTCTTCCTTGAAAGCAGAGAACGAGGCTCTGGCTTCTACTAACCGTGATATTGAATTCTTGGAAACAAGCAACCCCAAGTTCCTTGCTTTTTCAAGGACTATGGGAAACAACAAGGTGTATTACGTAGCAAACCTTTACTACGAAGCAATCTCTGATGTTACATTCAGCTTCGATGTAGAAAAAGCACAGTGCGTAATGCATTATGACGGTACTGCAATTGATGTTGAAGACAAAGAGTTTACCCTGAGTGATTTAAACTTAAAAGAGTTCAAGCCCTATGAATTCTACATTTTTACTGTGAATTAACAAAAACGTTTCAAAACGGCTGAGGATAAAAATATCCTCAGCCGTTTTGAACCTGTTGAATGTGGTTTTTAGGTGAAAAGTAAGTGAAATTATATTGATTTACCTGTAATTATGAAAATTGAATGATATAATGATAAGTGAAAGGATGATGTTATGAAAAAGTTTAGTGTTTTTACAATTTTGCTTTGTTTGATGTTTATTCTTACAGCTTGCGGTATGACCTCCGATGTAACCGAGCCGGAGAACATCACAACCGAAGCTCAGCCCACAGACTCCGTTTTAGCAGATGACGGTGTGGTGGATATCGGACTTGACGATGAAGATATCACAGTGGAGGCTGCTGCTTCTGACACAACGCATATAGATAAAGACATTGTGTATTACGAAGAGGGCAAGGATTTCACCTATGGCGAAGGCTCCGATGAGGATGCTCACAGCGAAGAGGAAGCTTTAGCTCACACAGTTGTGCACATCACAAAAGCAGGTACTTACAGACTGAGCGGTAAGCTTTCAAAAGGACAGATTGCAGTTGACTTGGGTGATAGTGCAAAAGAAAATCCGGAGGCGGTTGTTACTCTGATTCTTGATGGTGTGGATATTACCTGTGAGGTAGCTCCTGCTATAATTTTCTACAACGTATATGAATGTGGAAGCGATGATGCAGATACAGCCTCAAAGGATGTGGATACAACCCTTACAGGAGCTAATGTTATTATTGCAGACGGCTCAGAAAACACAGTAAACGGCTCTTATGTTGCGAAAATATACAAGCCCGACAGCATTGTGCTCAGTGCAGACGGAGCTTCCGTTGAGGATGCAAGCAAGCTGCATAAGTACGACGGTGCTTTTTATTCAAAGATGTCAATGAATATAAACGGCGGTGAAGAAGGCACGGGAGTGCTCACTATCAATGCAGAAAATGAAGGCTTGGACAGCGAACTGCATCTTACAATTAACGGCGGCATAATCAATATTAATTCGGGTAATGACGGAATCAATACCAACGAAGACGGTGTTTCGGTTACTACCGTAAACGGCGGTGTGCTTAACATAAAGGTTACAGGCGAAACAGGCGAGGGCGACGGCATTGATTCTAACGGTTGGCTTGTTATCAATGGCGGCGAAGTAAAGGCTCAGGCTTGCTCGACAAGTGCAGATGCAGGTATTGATTCTGATATGGGTATACACATAAACGGCGGAACCGTTGTTGCAAGCGGCAGTATGCTTGACAGATTTGAGGACGGAGGACAAAATTATGTTGTTTTCAATCTCAGACAGAGTCTGTCAGATACAGAGGAATTAAGCATTAAGAATTCTTCAGACGAAGCTGTTGCAACTCTTTTCATTGAAAATGATTGTTCTGTGATTGTTTACAGCAGTTCTGACCTGACAGATGATACCTACACCCTGTATAGCGGAGAAGAACAGGTTGCTGTAGGCAGCGAGGGTATGGCAGGAGGCCCCGGAATGCCTGGAATGGCACCTCCTGACGGTGCCTTCCGCCATTGATTTGCACAATGCTTTAGTCTGGCAGAATAATCAGAAATAATAAATTAAAAGAAAAAGCGTACTGAAAAAATACTTCAGTACGCTTTGATTTATTTTGAGTTGATTTCCTTTGTTGCAAGAGTAGCTATTTTTAAAAGCTCTTTTCTGGAGGATATCCCAAGCTTTGAGTAGATGTTTCTGTTGTGGTATTTCAAAGTGTTCTCTGTGATTGTGAGTTCCTGCATAACCTCTTTTGTGCCCTTGCCTTCAAGATACAGAGTATATACCTGCTTTTCTGTAGGTGTGAGGGTGTGGAGCATAGAGGCAAGGTGCTGAACCTTTTCTTTGTCCTCCTCGTCATTGCTTTGAGAAGGGACAGAGGAAGGCGGGGCAGATGTGCTTTGCTGGGTAACAGGGGCTTTTTGCAGCATATCTTGAATCAGAACATAGAAGCAAAGAAGAAAAACCTCGCTTAGAATATAGGAAACAGCAAGGAATTCAAATTCAACCTTAATAAGCTGTTCCATAAGCCATACCCCCATGTTGACCAGTACGGAGGACAGCAGAAGTACGGCTTGTGACGGAGAGGAGATTTTTTTCTTAACAAAAGAGTAGGCTATGGCACCTGCCATAAGCAAGAAGTGTCCCAACAGATAGTAAAGATATACGCTATGCAATGGTCCGTATACCTTCTCAAGGGCGGTTGCTCCTCCTACCGTTGTTAGTGTGACTTCCTTGTAATAGACATCCAGATATCCGGGACTTGCGGCAATGAGGAATACCACAGCACTTATGCCTGTGAGGGTGTAGGTTGCCCACTTTGGAAATTTTATTTGACAGGTGTGTAGTATAACCATAAGCATTGACAAGGGGAGCATAACCGAGCCTGCATAGGCAATGCGGTTCGAAAGCAGGGCTTCCTCCAAGGTGGAGGAAATCGAAAGGGCAAAGTAGCCTGTGTTGACAATGCTTACCGCTAAAAACAGAACGGTTAACCATAGCTGTCGCTTTCGGATAAGAAGGCAATATGCTCCCAGCAGGAGGAGAGCAAGTATTGTGGTTGCAAGATAAACTGTACTGAGGGATAGAGATTTATCCCCGACAGCAGAGCAACCAAAGAGTGACAAAAGCACAAGGAAAATACTCCCTATGCCGGCGAGCTTTTTTATCATAAATGAACTCCTTTTGTAAGGATTGTGCGCGCTTTTTATTTGTTCCCACCCTTTTTCCCACCCCTTTTTGAAAAAAAGAGGACAAAACCACCCGAAAAGTTTGGTTTTGGGTGGGTACAAAACAAACTGAAATCCATATAATATAGTTGCAAGAGTTTGAAGGAGGGTATAGACCTTGCCTAGTTAAATCCCCAAGGGTACCCTATTTGTTCAAAGCAAAGCTCTGTTAAGTTCCACCAAAAACAGAGCCGCCCTGTATAATTTTATTAACCATTAAATTATAATCTATTTTTTAGTTTCAGTCAATAAGAGAAAGGACTGTAAACTGTAATTTTAAGGAGGCTTTTTTATGGGATTGTTTGACAAAAAATTCTGTGACGTATGCGGTGAAAAAATCGGTCTTTTAGGCAACAGGAAGCTGGATGACGGTAACCTCTGCAAGGATTGTGCAAGAAAGCTCAGTCCCTTTTTCAGCGAGAGGAGAAGCTCTACTGTAGCACAGATTAAAGAGCAGCTTGAATACAGAGAGGAAAACAAAAGAAATCTGCAGAGCTTTAACCCTACCCTTGTGTTTGGTAACAACGAGAAAGTGTATGTGGATGTGCAGAGTAAGAAGTTTATTGTGACAAGAAGCAGAGATTGGCGAAGCGATAACCCGGATATTATAAATATCTCTCAGGTTCTTGCATGTAACACAGATATAGTTGAGCATAGGGATGAAATATACAGAGAGGATGCAGACGGCAACAGCGTGAGCTACAATCCTCCCAGATATGAAATTGAGTATGAGTTCAGAGTTGAGCTCAGCGTTGATTCGCCTTGGTTCTCTGAAATTGAGCTTGAGCTCAGCGACGGCGATCGTCCCCAGAATGTGATGACAGATATGTATAGGGAATACGAAAGACAGATGTACGAGCTGAGCAATCTGCTGATAGGTAATGCTCAGGCAAGCAATCAGCCTGCATACAATCAGCCCACGTACAATCAGCCTGCATACAATCAGCCCTCATACAATCAGCCCGCGTACAACCAAACTATATATAATCAGCCTACATACAGTCAGCCTGCTTATAGTCATTCAGCAGGTGGTGCAATGTGGGTATGCAGTAATTGTAATTCTCAAAATCAAGGCGAGTTCTGTCCTGTATGCGGAAGCAGAAAGCCTATGGGAATGGGTACTGGTGTGCGCTGTGATAAATGCGGTTGGGTTTTGCCTTCTAATCAGCCTGCACCAAACTTCTGTCCTCAGTGCGGTGACCCTATAGATTTCAGAGATAAAATGTAAACAGATTAATATAGAGTACACACAGGAGGATGTGATGAAGCGAATGGTATATGCGGTTATTTCTCTTACAAGCGTCATAATGCTTGTGATGGTGCTTGCAGGATGCTGTGTTACGCCTGACGAGAGTAAAGAGCTTAAGGGACTTAGCTTTACACAGAATCATATGAACTACAGCTGTTGCTACAGTTTTTATCTCAGGCAGGAGGGTGAGGATGTGTTGCTTGATGCACAGTTTAGGTTTGAAGAGGAGCCCTATGAGATAATTCTGGAGGGCATAAAGGTGGATGCCGAATGCCTGAAAAGACTTCAAAAGCTTGATAAAGAATATGGTATTTCTGAGTATGTAAGCTCATACAGAAAAAAGCCCTCGCTGTTTGAAGTGATGGATAAAACAGAAAACAAAACCACGGTTCATTTTGACGACGGAAGCTATAAGAGAGCAGAGTCAAAGGATGAACATATAGAGGTTTTGTATGCATTTTTTACAGATTTGGCACAGGAGTACAAAGAGTATTCCGTGGTAGGAAAGGTGAGTTAATATGGGAATATTTGATAAATTCAAGGAGGCTGTTACACCTGCGGTACAGCCTGTTACAAACGAACTTGCAAAAAAAGAAACATTTACCTTTGGCAGTTTGCCTGAAAGCCTTTCAGAGCTTCAGGCCTTGCCCGAGGCAAGTCTGGACAGTCCGTTTAAGACGGCAGCCCTCTCGGTGCTTGCCCTTTGCGCTTATGGTGCAGATAAAAACATCGGCATAGAGATGCTGAATTTTCTTAAAGGTCCTCAGCCTCTGAGTCCTGCAGAAATATCTTTTCTTGATGACAGATTCCGTGACGGTCAGTGGTATGTGCCTTTTTCATATTTCAAGGGTGCAAAGCCTGAGAATGATTACACTCCCTCGACTCCCTTTACTTTGGAGATTGAGAGCAATCCCAACAGCGGTTTAAATGAGGGGTATATGACCTTGTGGCTTGAAAGCGGCGGAGCTGACAGCAAAAGACAGATTACACTCAGAAGAAAAGGCGACGGCAGGTGGTTTTTGTGGGAACAGTTCATAATGGTGGGAATACGCACACCAAAGTCAAAAGACCCTTGGGCCTAAGAATACTGACGGTGATTTGTATGCTGGGATTTTTGACAAGCCTTTTCGGCTGCAGCAAAAAGCCTGAATATCCCTTTGATAAAGAAAAAGCTTACTATTATTCTCGTCAAGGAGTAATTGCAGGCGGCGCCGTTCATCTGACTTTTGAGCCTGAAGGAATTGTAGAGTACTATAGCTATGTCAGACCTACACCCGAAAATGAATGCGGGATGAAAGACCGCGGTGCCGATATGTATTTTGTTGGGCTTAAAGAAGGCAGAGTAGAGGTTACCTTTGTTTACGAATACCCGACCTGCGAGCCGGAGGAATATTCAATAACTCTTGAAGTAGCCGAGGATTTGACGGTTACAAGAGCAGATTAACAGGAGGAAATAAAATGAAAAAAATATTATCGGTTAAAGTTCTGAGCTTGATACTGGTAATTATGATGCTTTTGTCAGCATTGTCAGTAAATGTGTTTGCGGCTAATTCATCGGATGTAGATATAATTAAAGAGGTATCTGTTTATGGAGTTCACACTCCCTATGCAGGCGAGTGTCCTGATTATACCGGCAAGCTTGCAAGCTCTGCTTATACATACGATGACCAGCTTGCTGACGACCCTGAGGTTGTGGATGGAAAGTGGTGGTACGACGAAACAGCTCGTGCTGTTGTAAGCCCTGAGGACACTTTTGTCAAAGGGCATATTTATACTTTCACTATCATGCTTGTAGCAAATGATGGTTATGAGTTCCGTGTTGATAACTACAACACACCTTTTATAAGTGCTACTGTCAATGGAGAAACAGCGGATGTTGTTGATGATCTGACAGGTAAAAAACGGGCTTTTGTTGAGTTCACTTTTGAGCCTTGCGATTATAACTATGAGATTTCAGAGGTAGAGGTTAACGTAGAAGAGCCTGTGGCAGGCGGATATCCTTCGTATGATGTTGAGATACTTACAGGCGGTGTAGTTGGGGATGAATCAGACTCTCCTTACTATATCGAGAGTGTTGCATGGTATGACTGCGTAAACCAGACCTTCCTTGACCCTTCTCATACCTTCAAAGAGGATGGTATCTACGAGGTTAACATTGTACTTACCACCATTGGCGACTATTACTTTGCAACCAAAAATGATAAAGCCGAAGTCAATGCAATAATCAACGGCAAAGAGGGTATCTCGGAAACTGCAGGAAAAAACGATAAGTACCATATTCGTGTTGCACGGGTAGTTTACGGCGACATCAGAGAAGAGGTTTCTTACGTTGAGGTTACAGGGGTTACAGAACCAACAGTTGGCTCAACTCCCGATTTTGATGTTACTCCTGCAAACGACAAATTCTGCATAAACGGAGTTTTCTGGACAGATGTTACAGAGTCCACGGAAGTGAACCTCAAAGCAGACGATACCTTCAAAGCAGGTCACACCTATGAGCTTCAGGTTTGGTTAAGAGCAAACGATAACTACAAGTTCTCAACCGATGAGGATGGGTACATTGATATTATGGCACTTGTGGGCGGTCTTCAGGCAGATGTAATTGTGCCGGGCTCTGAGATTTCTGCGGAGCTTTTTGTCAGATATACTCTCTCTGCGGATAATGTGATTTCCTTTGTAGAGGTTGTTGACGTTG
Organism: Ruminococcus sp.; assembly: GCA_017411385.1. Classification (GTDB taxonomy): domain Bacteria; phylum Bacillota; class Clostridia; order Oscillospirales; family Acutalibacteraceae; genus Ruminococcoides. The sequence goes on along the minus strand of JAFQQF010000013.1, from coordinate 46,813 downwards.
TGGCACCTGTAGCAGGCAACAACCCCGTCTATGATGCTTTCTGCACAACTCAGGGCTGTAATGTATCCAAGGTGGAGTGGTACGATGTTACCGAAGGCAGAGGCGTTCTTATGAACGAGGGAGATGCTTTTGAAGCAGGCAGAAAATATGAAGCTGTCGTGCGTGTAGATGCCGAGGGTAACCACGTTTTTGAGGTTGATGATATAGGAGCTAATATTGCTGAGGGTACCATCAACGGAGAAAGAGCGGATGCTTACAGCTCCTACGATGATACTTACCTTGAGTTAGGGTACACCTTTGCACCTTGTGCGGAAAATCCCACAAATCCCTCCGAGCCCGTTTATGTGGGAATATTGGGCGATGCTAACGAAGACAGCAACGTAAATGTCAAGGATGCAACGGCTATTCAAAAGCACATTGCAGGACTTGCCCCCCTTACCGAAACAGGGGTTAAGCTTGCCGATGTTGATGCAAGCACCATTGTTAACATCAAGGATGCAACCGCTATCCAGAAGCATATTGCAGGTCTTGACACAGGCTTTGATATTGATAAGGAAATCTGATGCTTAGCATAATATATTGATTTCTTGATTTGCCATTATTGTGTTTTGATAGTATAATAGAAACAGGCGGTGAAAATTTCGTCACCGCCTGTTTTGCAAATAACAGTATTCTCTTTTAAGGAGGAATATGTATGAAGTTTAAAAGTTTTTTATGTGTTCTGCTGAGCCTTGTGGTGTTTATTTCTGCAGTACCTTTCTCGGTATCGGCAAAGGAAATGGTGCTTGTACCTTCAGGGGAGGATCCTGTATATTACATCGAAACCTACGACCAGCTTATGGATCACGCAAAAAAGGCACAAAAAGGTTACAGATATATCCTTAATGCTGATATTGAGCAGGTGGATAACAAGAACGATATGGAAATTGTTATTCCTTCAGGTGCGTGTTTTAACCTTGACCTTAACGGCTACAGCATTCAGAGAAGCACTCTGGGTAACGACTGTGCACTGTTCCGTGTCCGTTCGGATGCGACTATGACTATCATGGATACATCCTCCGCACAGACAGGATACTGCTCTTTTTCTGAGGGGTACTCCTCATCCAGTAAGGCTGTTTTTTTCAACGAAGGCGGTGAGCTTGAAATACTTGGCGGCTACTACGAGATACTTTCACCCTACGAGCAGGGCGAATGCAGTGTAATCCGTACTACAAGCGGATATACATATATCTACGACGGTACCTTTGATTCAAGTGCCTCTTGGGGCGGTGACACCATATCTGTCGGTCACAATGCTTATGTGTACGAGGTACCCCAAGTGGTTGTTTTTGGCGGTGATTTCTATGGTAAATACAGTAGCATAGATGTAACTCCTTTTGACAATTTCTTAAATTACGGTTGCCTTTTCCCAAGAGTGTATGTGTTGGGCGGTAACTTTTATGTAACCAAAAACAGCAAAAGCACAGGCTTTGCTTACTGCAACAACGGTTGGGGCAGAGTTGTTGTTGCCGAGGGAACAGTCCTTTCAAAATGTCTGAATTCAAGAGATCAGATGTTCTTAAGCGGTGTTTCCAAAAAATACTTTTCCGAAACAATTGACGATTACACAGGAGGATATTACGCGGTAACAGCGCCTCCCATGATTATCTCTGAAAACCTCGATTATTATTACAGATTGATAGGTCTGTGTGATAAAGAAATTGTAAATAGCTACGGCAAATCTGTATACGAGCTTCATAAAGAGGATTTTGATGATATTCTCAGCAGGATAGATACAATCCTTGTGCCGGAAACAGAGAAAGAGTCACCTCTTCTTGAACTTAAAAACCGTACCATTGACCATCAGTATGTAAACTGGTATATGTGCGATGAGTCTGATTATCAGGGTGAGGACACACAGTGGACTCATATCGGCGATGCTTATAATGTTTCTCACTGTAAGCTGCAGGAGCGACCTGAGGGTGCAACAAGCTACATCATCCGCTGTGTTGTAACAAATTCAGACCTGTCAACATACGAGGATATAGTGCGGATATATTACGAGCCTCTTGAAAAAGAGCAGGAAACAACAATTATTGATGCTGCGTATATAGAAGGAATAGATGAACCTCTTGAGGGTGAATATCCCGACACAGAGGCTTCTTGCGCAACACAGGGTTGTGATGTAGCAAAAGTTCAGTGGTACGATGTCACCGAGAGCAGAGGAGTTCTGATGTCAGAGAATGATACCTTCCGGAAAGGTAGAATATACCGAGTGGATGTGTTAGTCGAAGCGGAAGAAAACTATGCTTTTCTGATGATAGACGGTTACAATGAAGCCATAGGCTACATCAACGGAAGCGATGCTATAGAATACGGATCTCACGATGAAACCAAACTGGAGCTTGGATTTGTGTTCTCTCCTTGTGAGGAAAACCCCAACAAGCCTTCAAATCCCACAAATCCTTCCGAGCCAGTTTACGTGGGAATATTGGGCGATGCTAACGAAGACAGCAACGTAAATATTAAGGATGCAACCGCTATTCAAAAGCACATTGCAGGACTTATCTCCCTTACCGAAACAGGGGTTAAGCTTGCCGATGTTGATGCAAGCACCATTGTTAACATCAAGGATGCAACTGCTATTCAGAAGCATATTGCAGGTCTTGACACAGGCTTTGATATTGGAAAGGAGATTTAACTATTATGGTTAAACGAGTTCTTTCACTTATTCTTAGTCTTTTGATGATAATGTGTGCTGTGTCTGTAATGACAGCACAGGCAGCACCTGTTGTATCTGTTGAAAGTCTGGAAATCACTCCCTATATGGGTTCTTTCGGAGAAATCAAGCTGAAGGTTACAGGAGCCACCAATGTAACTTATCAATGGCAGGCAGGTTTTTTTGACAGTACATTTGACCCTGTAGATCTTGATGATAACGAGTATTACATCGGAACAAAAACAAACCATTTTAAGCTTTTGGCATCAGGAGAACTTGATTCTCTTGATTTCCGTTGCAAGATTACCTATAACGGCGGCAAGGTTTACAGTCAGGTTTTCCATTTTACCTTCCTTGACCCTAAGGTGATCAGCAGGGCATATGTTGTAGGTGTGGATGCTCCTGTTTTTGGATGCGGTCCCAAATACAGAACTGATGATATTCTGAGCGAACAATACGACCTGAGTTCGATGGTGTGGTATGGACCAATAAACAGTTCATCTGCTCCGCTGATGAAGAGTACGGATATTTATGTTGAGGGTAAATACAAGTGCAGATTCTACCTTGCTCCTGCGAAGGGATATACCTTCAATGAAAATTCTGATTGCAGTGTGGATGGCATTATTTGCAAAGTGTATTCTGAAAAGAGTGACGACGGAACAATTGCTTATTATGCAGACCGTGTTTACACAGTATCTTTTAAGGGAACTTTGCCTGAGGGGATTTTGGACTTTGAGTCGAGAAAACCTAATGCTCCTCTGGGAGAACACGATGTTTATGGGGGTACCTTTTGCCTTGGTACTTCGGATATGGATACCGAGTTCAGCTTTGGAGTCAAGGACTTGCCCTCAAGTATGAGCCAAAATGGTTACCATCTTTTCGGAGAAACAAATCTTATAAAAAACGGCAAAGAAGTGCATGACATAACAGGAACTTCCGCAAAGCTTTCCGAACTACTTATCAACGAAGAAGGAAGATATACGTTGGAGCAGAAAATTTGCCTGATGTCTCCTACACTGGACGTATTGGGAACCCGTACACAGTCATACGTTGTAGATATAGTAACGCCTCAGATACTTACGGAGGTAAGCGTTGATTTTGACAAGCTGGAAAACTGGGTGCGACCTATGTATACTCCTGTTACAGTTACTCCCGGTGTATGTGTAAAATCCACAACGTGGAATGATATGACATTAGACGGTAAATATGTCCCGGCGGGTACTGATTTTATTGACGGCCATACATATCGTATGCAGATGTGGATTGAGTCTGAGTATGGATATGAATTCAGAGTAGATAACAGCGGCCGTGTTGATGTTACTGCTGCAATCAACGGTATGCCTGCAGAGGTTGTCGAGAATTTGTCTGACAATAAGCAGATGTCTATTGCTTGCGAGTTTACCTACGAGGAAAAAACAACTCCCAACAAGCCTTCAAATCCCACAAATCCTTCCGAGCCCGTTTACGTGGGAATATTGGGCGATGCTAACGAAGACAACAACGTAAATATTAAGGATGCAACGGCTATTCAAAAGCATATTGCAGGACTTATCACTCTTACCGAAACAGGGGTTAAGCTTGCAGATGTTGATGCAAGCACCATTGTTAACATCAAGGATGCAACTGCTATCCAGAAGCATATTGCAGGTCTTGACACAGGATTCCCCATTGGTGAACCAATAGTTTCAAAAGAGAATAACTAAACTCTCAGGCTAACCCCTCTGCAAAATAAAATGCAGAGGGGTTAATTTTATATCTCTGCTAAACTCCTGCTGCAAAGGGATATATTCATGTTCTGAACAAAGAAAAACACAGGACATCAGAAACGATGCCCTGTGTTTTTGTTGTTTATCGTTGTTGATAACTGATATTTCTTAAAATATCGTATACTCATTTTTTTCGGAACAATCTGTAAAATCAAACCAGAATCGTACACCTGTTTCTGTATTAGTAAAGCCGCACACAGTGTGCTCCATAAGGGATATTTCTTTGACGATATAAAGTCCAAGACCGCTGTTTTCTTTACCCTGGGGTGAGGTTGTAAAGGTTTCTGTCCAGATTTTGTCCTTCAGTTCATCGGAGATGCGTTTGCCTTCGTTCTCAATTGCTAATCGTATTGCGCCATTTGACTCTTTGAGGGACACAGTGATTGTTGAGGCTTTTGTTGCATTCTGAACAGCATTGGCAAGGTAGTTCCTGAATACAAACTCCATATAATCTTTTATAGTGTTTATCTCAAGATTTGGTGTGATATCCTTAATTAACATTAAGTCACAGGACTTAATGTAGGCACTGTTGTTATCGCAAAGCTCAGTAATAACATCACTTACGTTCAGCGGTTGAGATTCTTTGAATATGATACGGCGTTCGTCCACGGTCATCTGCAGAACTTCGCTTATCATATGGCTCATCTTGCTGATTTCTTCCATGGCTGATTCGTAATAATAATCTTTTTTCTCTTGTTCCTCGCAGGTGCGTATCATTTCAACCTGACTGGATATAACCGCAAGGGGCGTTTTTAAGTCGTGGGTAATGTTCCGAAGCAATATGCGTCGCGAGTGCTCATATTCCATCATATACCGATGGTCTTCGCGCAGAACAAAGTTGTAATTTTCAAGGGTATTGATATTATCCTGAATGGTGTCAGCCATTTTGTTTATGCTGAGTGCAAGAGCGCCGATTTCATTTTTATATATTTTGCCTTGGTAACGAACAGAAAGATTGTTTTTTGAGATGTTTGTTGCTACGTCAGTTACCTTTTTCAGCGCTTTCATTGACGGCGATATAGCAAAATAAAGTACTATCGAACAGATTATGAGATAACCAATAACTACATAGCCTAAAACTCGGTTAGATAATTCGAATACCTTGCCGACACCGCTTAAGTTGTTTTTTATGTTGATATAATATGTTTTGCCGTCAATGGTGCAACGGGTATACAATCTTATAGCGGATTCATCGTCTATCTTTGCATAGGATGGCTTGGAGGTTTCACGGAAACGGTCCATCTTGTCGCCGAAAAGTTTATGTAGGAATTTTTTATTGTTTCCCATTTCGAATGAAGTGAAAATCGGTTCGAATTCTTCGGTAAATACATATACTCTGTATGTTACGCCGGATTCTACAAAAAATTCTTTGATTGTATCGCTGTTAAAAGGTTCAACCGCTTTTAGCTTCTGAGAAAAATCAGAAACATAGCGCGATTCCTGCTTTATATACATTCTGGGCTGAAGATAAAAGTAGATTGGAGCCATAATGCCTGCCAGCAATGTAATGGACAGAACAATCACTATAATAAGTTTAACCGTAAGTTTATTTTTCATCGCTAACCTCAAATTTATATCCTATTCCATAGACGGACACAATGTAGTTGTTGTGTCCGTTAAGCTTTTTTCTCAGCTGTTTTACGATGGTGTCAACGGTGCGCAAATCGCCAAAATAGCTGTCACCCCATACTCGGTCAAGGATGGTGTCACGGCTCATAACGATACGCTCGTTTTCCATAAAAAAGAGAAGCAGGTCGTATTCTCGCGGTGTGGTGTTTATGAGCCTTCCGTCTAAATATACTTTGCGATGGGCTGTGTTAAGCTTCAAAGCTCCTCTTGTGAGGTGTGTTTTGTTTTCCTTCGTATGCCCTGAGCGGGTGAGCAATGCGTTTATGTGTTCTTTCAGAACGCTTAAAAGAAACGGTTTTGTTATGTAATTATCTGCTCCCAGATGAAAACCGCGTAGCTGGTCTCTTTCGCTTTCTCGTGCAGACAAAATTATAACGGGGACATCAGATGTTTCTCTTATTTTTGTTAAAACATCAAAGCCGTCGATATCCGGCAACATTCCGTCGAGGAGAACTATGTTAAAGGGAGCTTCGTTTTCAAAACAGTAAAGAGCAGAGGTTCCGTCGGCACAGGCGGTTACCGAAAAGCAATTCATTTGCAAATAGTCCTGTATTGTATTGCGGAGCTTGTCATCATCCTCTACCAAGAGAACTTTAGTACCGTTACTCATATCACATCGCCTCCATATTATTTATTATATCATATTATATTATACCATAAATTTTGATATAAAAATGATAATTAACACATTTATATCAAATTTTTGTGTTTCAATCCAATGGAGAATAAATGATTAGTGACAAAAATGCTGAAAGGATGTGGATATAAGTGAGCGATATCATAGCAGAAGAAAAGGAAAAAGAAGAAAGTAATTCTAAAATGAATTGCAGGTTTCTTGTTTTGATTCTCCTGAGTGTTGTTTTACTTGTATCAGGTGTAATAGGACTATCTTTTGTTTTGCCTAAGAACATTTCAGGTGCATGGGCACTTGTGGTAAACCCTGAGGTGGCTGCGGCAACCTCTGATGAGATACCGAAGGAGGATATGGCTTACTACGTTTTTGCTAAGCCCGACCGCTATGGCAGAGGTGAATATTACACCTGTTATCAGGGCGGGGTAGAGTATTATGAATACGAGCTTATGGAAGAAGACGGTGTAAAGAAGATAAACCTCGGCACCGAGAATATGGAGTATAAAATCACAGGCTCCAAGCTTTTTGGCAGTGCAAAGCTTACGATAATTTACCCCGAATATAAAGACGAAAACACAGGCGCTGTGTATGAAGCTGAGGAGTATGTCTTTGAACAAGCAAAAAATCCTCGGTATGAAAAGTCCTCGTTTACGGATTTTGAAATTGATAAAGCTTTGATTAATCAATGGACAAGCAACGAGCGTACACTTGCATATTACTACTACTATTTCCCTTATGCTCAAACTATAGAATTTACTGATGAAGGCGTAATGTCTATCCGCTATGAAAGTGCTGATTTGGGGCTTGACAGATATATGTACTATGCATATACGGCAAAGGACTCTGAGCTTACCTTCAGCTTGGTTACAGACAAGGAAACAAAGTATACTGTATCCTATGAATTTGACGAAAATGGTAATCTTAAATTCATAAACGACACAACCACAGGTTCAATTTTTGCAGATGCATTTTTTGGAAACTTTACTTTCTATACTGCTGAAAATCTCCCTGAGCCGACAGAGGCTTCTGTTGATGAATTGTATTTTACTGAATAAGGGACTTGTTATTCAGTGTTACATAAATTTTCTGAAAGGATGATTATATGAAATCAAACATCTTAAGGCGTGCGTTATCATTACTGCTTGCTTTGATGTGTATCGTCGGTACCTTTACCGTGGGTATATCATCAGCTTTTGCTGTTGATACTGACGTTGCACAGGTGGCAGAAGCCTCTAATGAAGCTCCCACTAAAAACGAATACAGAATTGTGTCACCGGTGCCGATAGGTTCTTCTATCGAGGATATCACACAGCCTCAAAGACTCAACGGCGAAGATGCTCTGCGCGGTGCAACTATTGCCCTTGTAGGCGGTAGCTTCTCTGCATCTGTAACACACAGAGTTCTTGCAGATATGCTTATTGAAGAGTATGGTTGTGAAATCTACTTTATGGAAGAAATCGGTAAGGGTGGTACCTTTAACCCTCTTAACCCCAGTGCTAAATCCAAGGAGTTTCAGCAGAAGCTTATCGATTACGGCGTTGACGCTGTAATTTCCGGTAACTGCGGTTGCGGTATCTGTACTGTAAAAGAAACAGGTAACGCACTTGCCGCAGAGTATATCGGAATTCCTGCTGTTGTAGTAGGTGCTGAAACCTTTATTCCTCAGATTGAGTCCACCGGCTTTAACCGCGGTGTTCCTGTGGTTCGAACAGCCGCATATCCCGGTGCTTTTGCAAATGACGAAACTGCTATTCAGCAGCAGAAAGCTCGCGAGATTCTGTATGATCAGGTTGTTGAAGGTCTTACCACTCAGATTACACAGGAAGAAATCGACAGAATTGCAGGTACAGCAGGCAGCGCTCAGTATGATGACGTTATTTTTACAGGTTCATATCAGCGTGTTCAGGAATTCTACGAAGTAAGCGAAATGTCTGACGGTCTTCCTGTTGTTCCTCCTACACAGGAAAAGATTGAATACTACTTGCAGTTTACAAATATGGCGGCTACCGATATCGTTAACGAAAAGGATGGTGAAATTATCGGTGTTAAGCCTGCTTACAAAACTATCACAGCATATCAGGTAGCTGTTAACGCTATTATGGCAGGCTGTCCTGCAGAGTATATGCCCATTTGTATGGCGATTACACGATGCTTTGCAAACGGTAACTTCTACAAATCTCTTGACAGTACACACGGTTGGACACCCTATGTTCTTGTCAGCGGTCCTCTTGCTCGTCAGCTGGGTATTTCTTACTCAGACGGTATGATTAACGAAGAGGCAAACAAGCTCATAGGCAGATTTATCTCACTTGCAATGCTCAATCTTGCAGGTTATAAGATTAAAGAAAACAGAATGGGTACATTCGGTTATATGCAGCCTTTCTGCTTTGCAGAGGATGAGCAGACAGCTATCAACATCGGTTGGAATCCCTACCATGTTAACAACGGCTTTGATTTAAACGACAGCGTTATTACTTGCGGTTCTACTCTTACATGGGGTAACCCTGTAAAGGTTGGCACAACTGACCCTGAGAAAGCAATGCAGCTTTTGGCTTGGGATTGTACTGAAAAACAGCAGAACGGTCTTGGTAATACAAACCCTGTTGAGTCCCGTACTATTTGGCTTACTAAGGATGCGGCCACCACTATTGCGCAGGGTTATGGTTCCAGAGATATATTGGAAGATGCTCTCATTGATACTGCACGCCGTCCTCTTTGGATGCGTACATATGCTCACTACTGGGCAAACACAGGCTCAAAAATTCATATGAACACAACCTTTGATGAGCATTATCAAGATATCAAGAGCGGTGCTTCAACTGAAAATGTAGCAGCTGATAAGGTTGCTTCAACACCGGTACCTCAGTGGTTACTGGGGGTTGTTCCCTTTGACACTATTGATACAACTCAGACTATCAATGAAAACACCGATGCCCTTAAAAGACAAAAGGTTGTTACCACAGGTTTTGTTGTAACAGGCGGTGACGTGTCCAGCGAGTTTCAGGTTATGCCCGGCGGCGACTGCGTTTCATACGAGGCATATCTGCCCAGTGAAAGAACTTGGAACAGTCTTATGAGCGAACTGGGATACGACAGCTTAGACTCTTTTTACCTTTCAAACTAAGTATTAGCTTATTGTATTAATTAACTATTTCAACGTTAACGCTGAATATGAACGGAAATTATATTCAGCCATACCATTAATTATCAGAAAGGATGGTACCATGAAGTCAAATACTTTAAGACATAGTATTGCGATATTGCTTAGTTTGATAACTGTTATCAGCATTATGTCTGTTCCTTTGACAGCAAGCGCAAGATACACGGACGAAGATATAGAAAATAAGATTTCATACCACGACCTCAATTGTCGCGAAGACGATTGTGATTGCTTGGAGCCCGAAAATAACAAATTTGCCGTTGTTTCACCCAGAAGTGAAACCAACACATACGACGATTATATTTTAGTCGATACATATCAGAACGTACAAAAGTATTTTGATGAGCAAGGCTGGACAGACGGTCTGCCCATTGTTCCTCCTACATGGATTAAAGCAGAAAAATTCATGAGGTATACACCGTATGCAGATAATGACATAGTTGCCAGTGTAAACGACAGAAGTGTTACTGCATATCAGGTAGCAGCTAATGCTATTATGTCCGGTTGTTCTGCTGAATATCTGCCTGTATGTATTGCCTTTGTAGAAGCCTTAGGCGACACCGAGTACCTTGATTCATTGCGTTCAGGCGAGCTTACACCTATGATGTATGTTAACGGTCCTATTGCTCGTCAGCTGGGCATAGATAACGGTCAGGGTATGACAACAGAAGAGTGCAACATTGCTATTGCCCGTTTTATGGAGCTTGCACTCATTAACCTTGCAGGTATAGAGCGTACAAACTCTTTCGGTAACGTACAGCCTCTGGTTTTCTCAGAAGATGAGCAGAACTGTATCAACATCGGTTGGGACCCTCATCACGTTGAAGCAGGCTATGACCTCAACGACAATGTTATCACAGCCACTTCCTTTGCTATGTGGGGCAATAACATCACCCCTGCTACCGACTTGCCCGAAGAGATTATGAAGGTTATAGCTTGGGATATTACCGAGAAAAACCTTGGCGGACTTGGAGGTGCTTCCGCTCAGGATAACGCTGATGCAAAGCGTACTATCCTTATTACACCTTCTGTTGCACAGGCTTTAGCTAAAAAGTATCAGACCAAGGATGCTCTTGAAAACGCACTTGTAGAGAATGCACGCAGACCTCTCTGGATGCGTACTTACGCTTACTACTATACTAACGTTGGCACTAACCTTATCGGCAGTAAATCTTTCTCTGATGTTTACGATGAGCTTAAAGCAATTCCGTCGGAGGATGCAAAGCTTACCGCTTCTCCTTCTTGGATGAACGGTATTACTTATGCTAATATCGACACAGTTGCCACTATGACTAAAGGCAATACCGACATTATTATTCAGGGTGACGAGTCCCGTAACAAAACTCAGGTTATGCCCGGCGGTGTGTCTGTTTCTAAGGAAATTCAGCTTGACACAACTTGGGATGATCTTCTTGCCAGCATGATCATCAGTATCGTTTACCAGCCTCTCAGTGCACATTATATCACTCCTGTTGATGACTCTGTTAAGCTTCCTACAGGCAGTGCTATTCCTACTGTTTTACAGGTAACAAAGCAGACAACCTACCGTATTGCTGCCTCTGCAACCTATGTTAACGGTACCGGCAGAATTTACTTTGATTCTGCAACAGATACGCTCTATTACTGGGATGGCTCCGCAGCCCAGTCAGTAGTGATTGACACCGATACTTATTCAGACTTTGTTGCATTTGTGGAAGCTTTGGGTATCAACAGTACTTTCAAGCTTGACAGAAACAACAATGTTATTGAAACAGTTATTCGTTTCTCATCCAATAAATCACTTCCCGATAAGAACGCTGTAGAATTCACTCAGAATTCTTTCGGTACTATTGTACCTACAATTGCAGCTAATGCTACTTCAGGTTCAAACGGCAATGCATCTATCGACGGCTCAACCATCACAATGAATGATACTGTAACAACATTTACAGCAGACCTTGGCGGTGACATTGTTATGGGCGGTACAACTGATGCAGGCTTCGTTTCAGTAAGCGGCACAACAGTTACTGTTAATTCTAATGCTCCCGCCGGTGCAACTGCTGTTATCGGTACAGCTGATGGCAGCGGCACATACAGAACAATGACAATCGTTAACGGTGGCGACGGTACATATAAGCTTACTTACAACACCGCCAACACATTAACTCTTACTGCATCAAGTTACTACCTTAAGGGTACATTCAATAACTGGGAAGCAAAAGATGCATTTGTTAAGACAGATAACGATGATATCCTCACAGTTATCAAGGAAATCCCTGCCGGTACATACACATTCAAGGTACACAACGCAGGTTCTGATACTTGGTATGGTAACGGCGGTACTATCACAGACACCGCTTACCGTTGGACTATGGATTCAAGCTCCGACTGTACCTTTAAGGCTTCAGGCGGTACATACGAGTTCAAGTACGAGATTTCCACAAACAGGCTTTCTGTGTATCCCGCTCAGACCGATGCTGTTGTGGAAGTTCCCACAACAAAGACCGTTTACGTTGGTGTAATTGAATATATCAAGGACTTTGTGCCCACTCTCCACTATTGGAACGATTCAGGACTTGCAGGCGATGCAACCCTCACCGCAACAGGCGAAACAGCTAAGTATTCCGTAGGTTCCTCGTATTGGAGCGGTGCAGAACAGAATTTTACTGTATATAAGACAACAATTCCTGCTGATGCTACCAAGATGAAGACCTTCAAGGCAGAGGGTAACACTAACTGGGCAGCAGAAGAATCAACCTACTCTGAGAATATGATTATTCTTCTCTTTGAGTATAGCAACGTATATCACAACCAGAAGAATACATACTTTGAGCCCGAGCCTGTTGTTACATACACTGTAACCTTCAAGAACTGGGACGGCACAACACTTGCAACACGAACAGTTGAAGAGGGTAAGGCAGCAACAGCTCCCACAGCTCCCACAAGACCTGCTACAAATGATACCGTCTACACCTTCTCAGGCTGGGATAAGGAGTTTACAAACATCACAAGCGACCTTGTTGTTACCGCTCTGTATACAGAAAGTGTTCGTAAGTACACAGTAACCTTTAAGGACTTTGATGGTACAAAGATTACATCTGTTCAGGTTGAGTATGGCGAGAGTGCCACAGCTCCCGATGCTCCTACAAGAGAAGCAGATGCACAGTATACTTACACATTCTCAGGCTGGGACAAGGAATTCACAAACATCACAAGTGACCTGACAGTTACTGCTAAGTACAGCACAACCACAAACAAGTATACAGTAACCTTCCTTGATTGGAACGATGAGGTTCTTGACACTCAGACTGTTGAGTATGGCAAGGCTGCAACTGCTCCTGCAAATCCCACCAGAGAAGATGATGAGAATTATACTTACTCCTTCACAGGCTGGGACACAGACTTCTCAAAAATTACCGGAAACACAACCGTAACTGCAGAATATTCCTCAACACAGCTTATTACAATTTACTTCACAAACGACAAGGCTTGGGATAAGGTTTATTGCTCTGCTTGGTATGGAAGCGGTTCTGCTCCTATGCCCGGCACAGAGATGACCTATGTTACTACCAATTCCTACGGCAGTGAGGTTTATTCCGTTAAGGTTCCTGTTGATATTGATAACGTTGTTTTCAACGGCGGAAGCAACAGTAACAAAACAGTTACCATTACAGACGGCATAGCCAATAACATCGGCTTCTATCCAACAAAGCTGAATAGTAGCAATTCTTGGCTTGTCGGTTCTTATGTAAACGGCGAGGAGGAAATTCCTCCTTATGTTGAGTTTGTGTTTGATATGGATGTAACAGCACCCAATTATGTAGAAGTAGGAACAGATGTTGTTATTAACGCTACAACTAATTCAACAGCTACAGTTACCTATGAGCTTTACACAGATGCAGACCAAAAGGTAGACACCAATACAACAGGTGTGTTCAGAATTAAAACCACAGAAGACCAGATAGGTGAAAGCTACACATATTACGTGGTAGCAACTACTGAGGTTCAGGACAAGACACACACACTTACCTCAGAAAAGTTTACTTATACAGTAGGTACTGCGGGAGATACATGGACAGTATCAGTTTACTTCAAGAGCTCCAGCTCCTTGGGTTACAGACCTTTGCTGACAACCACAGGTGCTATCGAAGACCTTGAGTATTACGATATGGTTAAGGACCAGTTCCTCGGTACAAATAAGACTCAGTCGGGCTACTACTATTGGTACAAGGCAGAGGTTGTAGTTTCCAAGGATTCTCCTCAGCTGACACTTAATGTTCTGTCCCGCAGATATGCAATGGAAGGAACAGTAACCGTTACAATCTCCGATAAGAAAAACGAGCTGTATCTGGGTATAGACGATCTGAATTCAGGTACAGAAATGGTTGACCTTAGCGAATGCTCAGAGGCAGAGCGTAACTGGTACTCAAGTGCAGTTCATATGGTTTACGATGCTAAATATGACGGAGAGCTTACTGCTACCTCAATGAACCTCAGACAAGTTGGCGATTCCAATAACGACGGAACCGTTAACATCAAGGATGCAACTGCAATTCAGAAGCATCTTGCTGAGCTTCAGGTAATGGATAAGATTTCTGCAGATGTATCAGATGCAGACAGCGATTACAGCTTAACCATCAAAGATGCTACAACTGTTCAGAAGAAAATTGCAGGACTGATTTAATTAAGAATCCCCGCCGAAAAGTGAATTTTTGGCGGGGATGAATATTTGCTGTTATAAGTGGCTTTAATGAGCAAGAAAAATTAATCCAGAGCGCTTATTGTATCTGTTGCGTTTAAGATGATTGATGAAAACGGAACAGAGAGCTTTTCAATGCATTAGCTGCCAGCAAGGCTGGGGGTTCAGCCATCGTCTTTGTATAACCATATAGAGAATGAGTACGACCTGCTTTTAGAGGTTGCAAAGCTTTCCGCGGCAATGTATACGGATTTTATAAAGGAACGAATTACAGGCTTGTCGGCAGACGAGTCTGCTATAAAAGGCGGTGATGTCTTTAGAGAATTTCTTAAAGAACACAAGCATCTTTATAAGCATCTGATAGACCCCCGCTGGATTGATGAACCTCAGTTTGCAAAGGCAAACGAAGACTTCACCCTACCGAGGGCTATCGTATGATGATTGAAAGTGTTATTGATATGATGAAAAAGCTCGGAAAAAAGAATATTGATATGTAATAAATCTAATCAATTATAAGGTTAACCCCTCTGCGTTTTGCTTATGCAGAGGGGTTGTTTTTTTGGTGTGAGCGGAGAAAGGTGAAGTTGTATTTTCCTTGCATTAGCAAGAAAATAGCAGAGGTACAAAAACGGTTAGCTGAATGTGTTTTTTTGTTACACAATTTCTTTTGTTTTTGTTTACAATAAAGAATTTTATGTTATAATTACTATGTATAGGTGTATGTTGGGGAATTTTCAGATAAATGGCAAAGTGTTTAGAAGATTGCCCGAAAAAAGCACTAAGTATTTGCTTGTTACTTCACAGTGATTGGATGTGATATTTTGGAAGAGATAAAAGATACTGAAAGAAAAGGATTTTTTCGTAATCGCAAAAAGCTTTTGTGGCTTATCTTTGGAGCGGTTGCGGCGGCCTTGATAATTGCTTTAGTGTTGTTTTTTTGTATGAGAGGAGCATCCGATGAAGCTTACAAGATTATTAATGAGGCTATAAACAAAGCAGAAGCGAAGAAAACCTTTATGCTTCAGATTGATACTGCCGCACAGATAGATGTAGGAAATATGGTGCAGAAAACAGAAACCAACGGATATATTACTTCTATCGAGGATTTGGATACAACACATTTTTATATTAATACAGCAAGTAACACTTCGGGTAATTCAGATTCGGATTTTGATGTGACGGTGTCTATTTATTCGGATGGCGAAAAAGTGTGGGATAACTCTAGTGGCAATAAGGTTGAGGTGGATATGACCTGCAAGGAGTTTGACGAAATTGTAGAGGGATATTCACTTTACCGCTTCGATAAGAAAAATGTGCAGGACATTGTTTTTCTTCCTCAGGATGTTGAGGGGTATGACACCTGCGGCGAAATGACGGTTATGCTTACGAAGCCTGAGGACAGAGTTCTTTCTTCCTATTCAAAAAAACTCAGCGAGATTACGGGTGAAAAGGTAGAAAACGATGACCTGAAGGTGTTGGCGGCGATGGTGTCGTATAATATTTTTGACGGTATGGTACAAAGCCAGACATACTCATTTACGGTTGAATATACCACGGCTTCACAGGCTACGGTGAGATATGGTGTAAGCAGCCAGTTGGCATACAGCGAGTCGGGCAATCTGCTTGACGAGTATGATGATTTTGCAGTTTTAACTGAGGAGGAATAATATGAAAGTGTTTTTCAAAAATTTCATTTCAATTCTTTTGGTGTTAACTGTTTTGTGTTCTTCCTTTGTCGGAGTGTCTGCTCAGACAGCCTCAAAGGACGAAACGGAGATTGTGTCTACAGATATGACTTTGGCACAGGCAGAGAACAATGCGGAAAAGTACTTCAGTACAAACAAGGATATGACTGAAAAGTATCCTGACGGACTTTATGTTATTGAGTATAACTCCTATGGTATCTACGAAGGCGGTTCGGACCCACAGAATCCTGAGGATTTATATCTTGGTATGAATGTGTACCGTATAGGCGGATACAGCAGTTATGCTGAGCTTACCTTTGCGGTTTCTCCTGTTGTGGCAGATAGCGAGGTGTATCCTGCTTCTCAGGGAACCATTGAGTTTGAGCCTCAACAAAGGGTAAGCACTGCAAAAATCAAAATACATAATGATGATGTGAGAAAAGGCGACCAGATTCTGATGGTTTCTCTTTTAGAGGCATCATGCGGAGAGATTTCAGAGGGTTCGTCTGCCATTGTCACAATTACAGACGATGAGCCCTATGTTGAAAGTCTTATCAGTGTTACGGTTGATAAAGCTGTTACAGATGTAAACGAGGGCAGTGTAGCTGTTACATTGAAAAGAACCAACACATCTGTTGAGTATTGCACTCTGGTTCTCAAAACCTCTGACGGTTCTGCCAAGGCAGGAGTGGATTATGAGCAAACCGAAACAGAGGTAATGTTCGGCCCCGGTACAACTGAGCAGATTGTAAGAATTCCTTTGCTTCAGTCCGAGGAGCTTTACAGCGACTCCAAATATTTTAATATAGAGCTTTGTAAGCTTGCGGCTTGTCAGGTAGACGGTGAAAGCAAAATAAGAGTTGATATTACAAACAAGGTGAAGAATGGAGCCGACAAGCTTACTCAGGTAAGCGGTAAAGCTAACCTTGAGATAGATGACAGTATGGTGGTATCTGAGGCAGCCGTACCCGTTGTTAATATCAATGATACCATAGACCGCAAACAGCTTCTAATTTCTGCTATAGGGGCTGCAAGCGGTGAGGCGGTACAAGCTGTTCCGAATGTGGATTTACTGGAGTCCGCAGGTGTGTGGAAGGATGAGGTTATTCTGCATCCCTCTGATTTTAAGGAAACCTACAGAACAGGCGATACAAAGTGGAATCATTCCTCTCAGTTTTCAAACGGTAACGAAAATTTGCTTCTTACATCCAGAAACAGAGTTGATCTTAATCTCTTTAAGAGCATCAGATTCAGATATGACAACGACGAGTGGGGAGCAAACGGAAACCCCAACACAGCAATGGGTTATCTTAACCAACCCAGCGACAAATCCGAGGATTTCTTCTTTACCAAATCTCAGCTTGACAATTGCAGTACAGATGACCTTAATTGGATGAAGTCTGAAGGCGTATATTTCCTTATAGACGAAAATAACAAGAACGTAGATTACCTTGAAGACGGAAAGGAAAAGTCCTTGAGTGATTCGTCTAATAACCGCTATGTGGGCTCTGCAGGACTCGACGGTGCTGACCAGTATCTGTTTTATATGCTTTATGACGACAAGGGTTGGGACGACCATCACTTTAATATGGGCAATACCACTCTTTACCGCGACATTATTCCCTTTAGTGCGTTCGAATCCGAGTATATAGACGAGAACAGCTTTGCAGCAGATGAAAAGGGCTTCAGCTTTACAATGGACAACTATAAATGGGTGGTTACTGTTGCTGATGCCACACAGGGCGGTGTATCGGTGTGTAATGAAAACGCCTCCCAGGCTAAGGATAAATACGGTTTTTATGCAGGAAGCTTGCTGAAGGTGGATTACAGCGTTCTTTCTGAAGGCTCCGTTGTTCCTTCTCCTAAAAGAATAAGCCTCTTAGATGCTGACGGAAATGTTCATAATGTAGGAAGCCTCAGCAATACAGACAGCTCATTTACAGTTTCTCTGAGCACTATCATGAATGACAATTTAAGTGAACTGCAGAATAGATACGGTATGAACGAAAAAGAGGCAAAGGACCATGTGAATAATACATTGAGTGAGTCAAAATGCATCACATCCTCCTTTAAGCTGAAGCTGGGCTTCAAAGCCGAATACAGCCTTCAGCAGAGCATTTCTCTTAATTTTGACAATGTTCCCTTGTTTGCAGAGCCTGTTAGAGGTGATTCCGGTTATCTTGAATCTGATAACGAACGTAGGGAAAGAGTGCTAAATGCTTTCGACGGAGCAATCACCTTTTACGATGAAAACGGTAATGACATTACTCCTGAGCTTGAGAAGGCGGATATGAAGTTTAATATTATTCACTATCCCGTAATCGACTTTGACTATATAAAGGTAAGTCCTGCAAGTATCGGAAATGATTTCCTGTTTTCTTCAAATCTTTATGACTTGGATTATAAGACCATTGAGTCAACTGTTGAAATACCCGACGAAATCTGCTATCAGGTAAGCACAGGTGCAGTTTTTACTCTTTTAACTAAAAACACCACATACCTTAAGCCTCAGCTTACTCCTCAGTCTGTAATGATTTCTCAGCGTATAGGCAACAGTACAGACTTTGACACAACCTATATAGCAGACAAATTGGACAGCTTCATTCCTTTTGAATATTTGTATAGTGATACAAGTGCTTCGCCTGTACCCTCTTACTATACCTTAAAGATGAATATCTCCAATATTTATCTGGAGGGTATGACAGAGGCAGAGGAAAAGAAGTTCAATGTTAATGTAAACAGAAGCAAAACAAACGGACAGGAAACAGAGCGGTTGTTCAGCTTTGCTTTTGTAGGCGGTACGGTTGTTACAGATGAAACTGAGGTTGAAATCACCAATGTTTCAGAGAAGTTTAAAGCTAAGTCCACCTCATCAACAGATAGCGACCCCTACAAGCCCGTGGTGAAGCTTTTGTCCTATTCTGAAAACGGATATGAATATGTGATTTACATTCCCTCCGTATATAATTACCAGCTTGAAGCACAGGGCTCCTCCGACACCAGATATGAAACAATATTTGAGGGTAACGACGGTATATCCGTAGAGCTGGAGGATTATGATAAGAATACCCACATTAGCAATGTGGAGGAAGCTTCTGAGAAAAGCATAATATCTTACATAGACATAAGTGACACCCAGTACGTGTGCCAGAAGGTTCCCACTCTTGTGACAGATAGTGAAGACGAGTCTGTAGAGTCTGTTTATTTTAAAGAGCAAAAACAATTCCCCACATATAACGAGAATAATATTCTTGTGGGATTGAGTGGAATGTCTATTGATACAACGAATACAGGCTTGTTCCTTTCAACCCTATTTAAGGACCGTGCAAAGGGCAATGATTACAGCAGATGGAATACAGCATCAAAGGTTGCCGGAGCACTTGCAGGCTCAACTATATATGCTAAGTTCAACAATCAGCAGATACTTATCGGTGCAAAGCTGAGTATTGGCGGAGGAAAGGTAGAAAAAGACGATGACTCCATTTTACCGGAGGAGAAGGTTCCGCTTCTTACGGGTGATGCAACCAATAAGAACAAAAGCATTAACGTAGGTGTTGCGAAGATAGTAGGATCCGGTTCGGTTGAGGCATGCGTTCAGCTTGATTACAGCCATATTTACCGCGAATTCCGTTTTTCAAAAGTATCCGTTACTGTTGCAGGTGCTTTTGCGGTTTCCGGACAAATTCCGATTCCGGCAACGGCAGGCGCAGTATACATAACCATAGGAACAAGCTTAGCTTGTCAGTTCAGCACAAGCTACAATCAGGTGCTTGATTACGTTGACAACGAAGGAAAGTCCCACTATGTTCAGTATTTTAACGGTCTGACCGTTAATCCTGCCGTATCTATCAGTGCAGGCTTTGGTGTGGGCTTATCAGGTGTGCTTGCTTTTGAGGGCAGTGTAGCAATAAACGCAGCATTCAGCATAAGCTTTGGCGATATGAAGATTTCTGCTTCACAGCAGGAGTTTGATGTTACCACCCGTCCTACTGCAGTGGATAATCAAAAATCACAAAAATTCGGTACAGTAGCTACCTTTGACGGTGATTGGGAATACATTGATATGAGCAATGAAACCAACGGCGAAAGAATGTACGAGGACTATTATTTCGGCGATACAAGATGTGTTTCAAATCTGGCAGGGGATAAGCTAACAATCAAAACGTCAGGTACAGCCTTCCAACTAACAGGAATTCGTAACAACAGGGGAGGCATTATAAAAGTAACAGTATACAATACCGATACAAAAGAGGAGCTTACTTCTGCTCTTGTAGATACCTATAGTGAAAAAGAAAAGCGTTATCAGACCCTATTCTATTGGCAGATGGATAATTACGAGAGCGCTACTCCCATCAGATTTACTGTAGAGATTGAGCACATTGAAAACTCAGATACCAAGGGCGAAAAAGTAGCTTTGGATTCCTACAGAGTACATAATTCTAAATTCTTCTTCCAAGAGCGTACAGGATTTACTTTTAACAGTTTTGTATTAAAGCTCGGCTTGACCTTTAAATTTGTTATCGGACCGTTCGACTTTGTACTTGAGCCTGCATATATGCAGATTGTCAGAACAGAGGGAAGAGATACTCTGACTCTCGGCACTGTAGGATACTACAAAACCTATGATATTACAGCCAGAACCTTGAATCAGAATGAGAATATACCTGTTGTTATGGCAACAGCATACACAGCAGAAGAGGTTTCTGATATTGATTACTTTAATACCGGCGAGTACGGCGAACAGAAAACCATTTCCACCGTGGCAAATAATGTGGAGCATTCCTCGAAAACTCAGGTCTTGAACCACACAAGAAAGGTAAACGGTGCAAATGTTACCTCAGACTATTCCTTCTATAGCAAGCTAACCCGCAATGAGGCAACAAATGAGGCGGTGTATGGTCTTTATTATGCAATAGACGGAGTAGAGCAGGGTGTTGTATCAGACGATGTTATGGTTTCTGATTTTTATGCCTTTGAGGATGAAAACGGTACACTCAATGTGGCCCTTATTACCACCGACAGCACAATCAAGTCTATTAACGGTACAGAGGGCTCTAAGGTGACCGTAACCTTTGCCGACGGTACCTCAAAGGTAATTGAAGAAACAACTCAGATAGAGTCGTTACTTAAAGCTTATTGCGTGAAGCTTGCTGTTTTTGATGATGATAATAGAATTATTGTCAAGGAGATAGGGGCTACCTCGGGCAATAACAGGCAGGAGAACCGACCTGTTGTTGCAAGCTATCCTTCAGGCAATACTGTTCTGTTTTACACAGAGGATGAACCTACAGAGTTTAAGGCTTCATACGATTTGAACTTCAGCGGATTTAATGACGAGCTTAATAAATCCGTGCAGAGTATGACAGAGCTTATTAATTCTACCTATTCAGGCAGAGCGAGAATTTACTATACCTTCAAAGACAGCAACGGCGAATTTATCGCTCCTGTTTCGATGAACCTTGAAAATGCAATAGGTGAAGAAAAGTTCAAAACCGGCTTTAAAATCACCTCTATGGATGCAATAATGTACGATGAAAACACAGTGTGCCTGACCTTTGCAGCTGAAATTCCTTATGTATACGCACAGGATGAGAACATCAAGGGTACGCTTAAGGAGATTTATTATTGCACAGGCGAGGTTAAGGACAAGGAGCTGAACTTCAGCTCAATGGTTGTAGTTGACAGCGTGGTTGACTATACAGAAAATATTTCAGAGCTTGGACTGGACATAGAGAAGCTTTCTTCAAAGTATTACAACAGAGAAACAGGCGATATCTATGATGATATTATTCTTTCAAACGTTCAGCTGGAAAAAGCAGTTGTAGGTTTAAATAACACCGATGTTACAGCTGAGGATATACAGCCAGTGCTGTTCTACCAGACAAACTCAAGCATCAACTATGCTACATACAAAACTCTTGAGGGTGTTATAAATGACAGCAAAGAGGAAGACCTGAGCGTCAAGGTGCTTTATGATGATAACTTTGATGATTATGTTATCGTAGCAGATAAAAACGGAGCTGTTAGTCTTATATATAATGACTCTACTGAAAGCGGAGCGTTCACAGATACACTTAATATTATGAACTATGATGCTCAGCACTCTCTTTGGAAC
The DNA here is from genome assembly GCA_017411385.1 of Ruminococcus sp. Taxonomy (GTDB): domain Bacteria; phylum Bacillota; class Clostridia; order Oscillospirales; family Acutalibacteraceae; genus Ruminococcoides. The sequence continues at coordinate 24,451 of JAFQQF010000013.1, read as the reverse complement.
AGCCCCAGACGTCTTACATATACAGATGTGTTTGATCAGGTAGCGTATGACAACAGAACAGATACCTCCTCATTGGTATTTGATAATCTTTCCGCTTATGTTGACGAAAAAGGAAAGATAGTTGTTTCTCTGCGTTCGTCTTGCGTGCCGTTCTCTTATGACTACGGTGTAATACAAGGTGATTTGGAAAAGGGCTTTGCTACCGATATGGATGAGGCAGACGGCTTGTGCGTTCATGAAGACGGAACCACCGAACCTATGATTATCACTCCTGTGCTTGATTATGACAGCAAGGATGCCAGAACCGATATAGCACTGCTCACCTTTGAAAAGCCGGTGACGGATTTTGAGGTTACGGATTTCTTCTTGGATAATACCGTATTCATTGAAGGTAACAGGATAGAAGCCAGCTTTAATATTGTAAACACAGGCGACACAATAGTAGATAATCTGAAGGCTTCTTTCTACTATTACGACCTCAGCTCAGGCACAAGCGGACCGATATTTGCTACAAAGACATTAACAAACTCTTTTGTAGCAGGCCACGCTGAAAATGTACTGCTCTCATATACTGTTGACGAAGCACCGGACAATAAACTGCTTTGTGTGAAGATTACAAATTCTACGGGCAGAACGGTATATTATGACTCGTACACTGACAGCTACCTTAAAGAAAGCAAAAACATCACATATCATAAGATAGATTTAGCTGCTGAGTTTTTAGTAAGTGCCAATAAGGTTGAAATTGACAGCAGCGGTGTTATGAACTTCTCGGTAGCGGTGCACAACGTAGGCGAAATTGATGCCAAAAATGATGTAGTAGTATCCTGCAACTGGTACGATGACAGCCTCAGCAATGTACTTAAGGGCACCTTGTTCAGCTTTACGGTAGCTGCAGATGAGCTTTCCAGCGGAGGAAGCTATGTGTTCACAAACGATTTTGATGTAAGTGATAAGCTTATTGACAACAAGCTGTATTACAGCTTCAAAATATCTGCTAAGGATGCTCAGTACAGTACTGCAAATGATACTACCAATGTTGCCTTTGCAGAGCAGACTCCCGATATTGAAACAAACTCTATCATTCATACATCAAACGGCATTGTAAATAATGTAAGCACAGACGGTCACAGAATTTTCGATATCCGTTTAGGCGATGAAATTGAACTGAAGAATGATGTTCTTTCCAGCTATTATACAGACGGAGAGCTTCGTGCCTATGAAATTGGCTCTGACTGTCTGAGTATTTACACCTCTGCATCAGACGGAACTGTTAAGATTAAGGCAATTGCTCTTCCTGAGAACGGAGAGTATGTAAAATTACTGCTTGGTATCAAAGGCACTACCATATTCAAATATATTTACCTTAACATTACAAACACCGATACCATCGACCTTGGCGAGCAATACGCTGAAAGCGGATGGACACTCAGCTCTTCGGAGCATCTGTACGCAAAGAACTATGACATTATCTCTACAGATAAAAACGGAAGTCAGCTTAACTTTACCTTTAACGGTAAAAATCTGAGGCTTTACGGAGATTACCTTGCCGAAGGCGGAAGCTTTGAGATAACCATCACCGATAAGGAAGGCAATGTTGTAGAAAAGAAGCTTGTGGATACAAAAACAAAGCTTAATGACTACGGTATGCTGATGTTTGTATCAAAGGAGCTTGAGTTTGGCAGATACAGCGTCAACATCAAAGCGGTGCTTGATGAGGGCGAGAAGATATCACTTGACTTTGTAAAATACATCATTGATGTTACTGATGTGGATGTTAAGCGTTATCCTGCCGTTAATTCCTACACAGAGGAGCTTGATGCACCTCTTGTAAACAGCAGACAGCGACAGGCAAACTTCAGCCTTAATTTTAATCACAACATTGAACTTGCACAGGATAAGGTGTTAAGCGATATTACTCTTGTCTTTGATGAGTACGAAAAGGGTTCCGACGGAGAATACCGCGCTACAGGCAACAAGGTTACCTTTACTGCCCAAGAAATAATAAACGGCAGAATCCTTGTGTTAAGCTCTACACTGTCCAGTAAACCCGGCAGCGTTATGAAGTATATGCTTGCGGATTCCAAGCTTGCTGACGGTTATCTTGTAGGTAAAGACGGCAAGCCGGTTAAGACTGACATTCCCGATTATGATATGGTTTCATACGAGCTTAAGGAGTCAGGAATTCTTTCTGTAACCGTCATAGAGGACAACACAATGCCCAAGGGCAGCGTTCACAACAGCGTAGAGGTTAAGTTTGCGGCTGTTCCGGATGTATCTCGTCTTGAGGGCACCAAGCTGCTCTATACAACTTCAGATTCTGACGGAAACAACACAACCGTTGAGTTTGAATATACTGAGATGACAGATGACCCGAGAACTGCGGTTTATCGAGCACAGTCACTCAGCCTCTCAGAGAAAGAGCTTGCCAAGACCTTCGACTTTGCACAGGGTATTGTGCTGAACCAAAATAACTATGTGTTGATAACTGCTGAAGGCGACTACCTTGAAAACGAGCTTACCACAGTTATTCAGGATAAGTCTGATATTAACATTACATACGAAAAGACAAAAGCCGAGCAGACAGAATTAAAGATAGTTACCTCCGACAGCGGCGTGTATCCCGAGGTATACGTAAGATTTAATAACGAGGTTAGTGCAGAGTCTGCTTTGGGTAAGGCGTTTATAACCCTCACAAAAGCAGTAACCGACGCAAACGGTACTGCCTCAGAGGATATAAAGCTTACCGCTTGTCGTACAGAAGATGAAAATACAGTAGTATTTGCATCAGACAGCGCACTTGCTCTGTCAAAGGATATAGCTGTTGAGTATGCTGTTAAGTCCCGGCAAATTGAGTGTGAGGGCGGTAATATCGGAATCGTAAACGCTTACGACGGTATTGACGTTTCACCTGCACTTGCTAAGACAGAGTCGGTTGCGTTTAATGCAAATGCCCATATTGTCAGCGTGAAGCCGTACTTTGAAAACGGCGAATATACCAGAGATGACAACACACTCTGTGCCGAGGTGGTGTTCAGCACCCTTATAAATGAAGCTTCTCTTGCTTCTACTGCTCTTGATGTAACCGAAACTGCTCAAAAGTACGATGAAACAATAAAGAACACCTTGAAGCTTACGTTTGACAGTGCAAAAACTCTTACACAAAACGGTAATGCTTACACGGTGGCAACCTATAAGTACATATCCGACGAGGATTGTATTACCCTTGCCCGTGAGGATGTTTCCAAATGCTATGTACCCTCACATAAGCTGACTGCAGAGAACGAAGGTGTTACAGCTGCAGACGGCGAACCTTGTTCTGTCAGCATACTTAACAGAGAAGAGCTTGAGGTTAGCAGGGCAAAGGCAACAAGCGCAAAGCTTAACCTTATCAGCAATGGGGAGATGGGTTACGGTCTTGAGCTTCTTGTGAGCTTTGATGAGGAAATCGAGGCGCTTGCAGAGAGCTCTGAAATACTTGCAGGCGTTACCGTGGAATGCGGCGGTGAGGAACCTGTTCCCGTATCTCTTGCTTTCAAGGGAGAATCCGAGAACACTCTGCGTTTTGTAACAACTCAGCCTGTTTGCCTTGCTGCAGATGAAATCACCACATTTACTCTGTATGATTACTTTAGCGATGTGTTGGAGCTTATTGTAGATTCAAGGGGAGTAGGTGTGTCTGAGAAGGTAGCAGGTCTTGCACAGCTTGTTTCGGATATGACCGACAAGGGAATTGTAACTAAGGTTAAAACCGAAATTGCAAAGGATGCTGAAAACAACACGACTGTTGTTGCACAGATTACATTTGACGAAAAGCTTTCTCAAGATACCTTTGATAAATCTACGGTTAAAGCAACTCAAAAGGTAATTTATGCGGATTCACAGGTAGGCAATGTATCAATAGAGCTTACCTTTAATCAACTGAAGGATGAAAACACCGCTGTGTATACTGCAGTGTTGGATGTACCTGAGGAGGCATTAGGAGTAGAAGTGCTCCTTTCTGATTGCATCACAGCCTACAGCACAGCAGAGCTTTGCAATGATAACCGTACCCTTGCTTTGAGCACTGAGCTGCCAAAGCCCAAAAAAGCAAAGGCGGATAAACCGAAGGCTTCAATAACAGCTATACTTTCCGATAAAAATATTATTGATAGTCTTAGCGATGTTTATATCGGAGTTACATATTCAAGCCCGATTGATGTGATGAACCTTGAGGGTATTACCCTTGATGTTGATGTTGATGGGCTTGCCTCGGCTACAAAGGTAACCTACAAGGCGATTGATATGCTTAACGGAAACAGTTTGGTGTTTGCACCTGCTCAGGATATTACAGAGGGCTTTGCAAATGTTGTTACACTCAGCCTTACAGATGCAGAATTAAGCTTTGAAGAGGGCTCTTGCGTATATAGCAGCACCACAGGACTCAGAGCCTCAACTCTTATTCCTTCTGCAAGCGAAACCTTTGTAACCAATGCAATCGGTGATGTAACTTCGCCCACACAGGGCACTGAGCCCACAACTGTTCCTGTTACCGAGGAGCCTGTTGATAAAACAGAGTTTGTCACAACAGCTACTGCAGATACAGAGAAAGCAACATCAGCTTCCGACTCCTCAGCAGTAGACTACGATGCTGTAGCAACAGGCAGAAGTATAGGCTTTATATCTGTATTCACCATACTGATTGGGGCGTTTGCCGTGATTGTTATAGTGAAAAGGAAAAAGCAGATATAATCACTATGTGTTATTTTCCCGCAAGGGATGGGCTTTGCTCATCCCTTGAAGAAAAATACGAGGAGGTACGCAAATGAAAAAAAGAATCGTTGCAATATTGTTGTCGGTAGTATTGTTGTTTTCTTCAATGCCTGTAGTAATGGCTACCGACGGAAGCAATTTGGGCTATTCAGAGGATAACCCTATTATCATCAGCAGCTTTGATGACTTTAAGTCCTTTTTGGATAATTCAGACAACAGCTCTCAGGTGATGTATTACAGCCTTGAGGCGGATATTACAGCACCCGACGGAGTAGTTGTCGGCGGCGGTGATGTGTCCAATGTGATTTTTGAGGGCAATCATCATAAAATCAGCAACCTGAAAATTAACGAAGCTCTGTTTGGGACTGTGTCAAACAGCTCTGTAAGAGATATTAATTTTGTGTCAGCCGAGGTTACTGCAAGCGGTGCCTCAAAGGATGTTCTGATGGCGGTTGTGGCAAAGGAAACAGAAGACCTTTTGGCTTATATCACAGGCTGTACCTTTGATAAATGCGAAATTATTCTTCCGCCGGATGCTGACAGCGTTTCAGCGGCTATGGTGGTTGCAAACAACTATGGCACGGTTACCAACTGTGTTGTAAACAGCAATTGCAGTTTTATAAATGAAAACGACAGTGCTGTCTGCAATTTGGGAGGCATTACCGCTAACAACATTTCAAATTATGAAGAGGAAAGCGTAATTGCCAACTGTATCTCAGGTATTGATTTCAGCAATACTCAAGCAAGTGCAGAGAGTCTTTTCGGAGGAATTGCCGCTGTAAACGACTGCTTGATTGAGAACAGCTATTCTTATGCAACCGCGGATGATGTGAATTTCGGCATTGTCTGTGCAGACGGCACAGGATATACCAATAATTGTGTGTATAGAATCGGCAGCACATACTATTCAGATGCCACAAACAATCCGTATGATAAAAGCCTCTATATATTGGCGGCAAATATGTCCAAAAACGCTTCGGCATACAATGACCTTGGACTGAATTACCAGCCTGCAATTGCAGAAGGCGACTATGCGGCTATGTGGACAGTAGAGGATAACGACCTTTTCCTGTCCTTTGACGGTAAGACAGCAGTGGTTACAATGCATATAGACAATGCTTTTTATAATACCGCTGTGTTTTCCTCTGTAAGCTTTGAGCCGACCATCAGTACGGGCTTTGAGGCAATATCAAAGAATAGCAACGGCAGTGTATCAGCTTACGCTGTTATGACGGGTGCTTATTCAGATGGGGAATATATTCGTAACAGTCTAAAGGTTACACTTAGGCACACCAATGACTTTGTAGCTTCCAATGACCTTGTCCTCAGTCCTGTGAATTCCTCGTCAAAGCAGAGTGACAATGTGTTTACAGGTGACGGCACAAAGTATTCTGATGTGTTCTGTTCTGTAAAGATGGATAATAAAGATTCTGTGTTCAAGGTGGAGATGTATCCCTTTGCATCAAATCTTAAGGTAGATACTGATTCCTCACAGAATACGGTGTCTGCATATAATTTCATGGGAGAAGGCACCGCGGACTCACCCTTTGAGATTTCAAGTGAATATGAGCTCAGATGCCTTTCAAATCATATAAGCAATACCTTGACCTATTTGGACAAGGATGGCGTTAAGCGGGAATTTAGCAAAGCGTATTACAAGCTTACCAATGATATAACCATGGATTCCGAGAACGGCATTTTCACACCTATCGGAATAAACTCTGAAACGGGTAAAACTTATTTTCAGGGAAGCTTTGACGGTCAATCTCATACCATATACAACCTAAGAATAAGCACAACAACAAACATTCAAGGCTTGTTCGGTGCAACACAGGGAATTAAGGAAGGCAAAACCTATACCAGAAAGGCTGTTATTAAAAACCTTAATGTGCTGAATGCAACCATTGAAGAAGCCGATGCGACAAGCCCTGCAGATATTAAGGGCATTCTTGTAGGCAGGGCAGAGGGCACGGTAATAAGCGGCTGTGTTACAAGCGGTACCGTCAGCGGCGGAACACAGCTTGGCGGTTTGGTGGGCTATTCCTACTATTCCGACATTCTAAACTGCGGTACATCAGCAGATATTCACAGCTACAGCTCAAAGGCTTGGGTAGGCGGTCTTGCAGGATATTTACAGCACTCAGAGGTTAAAAACTGTTATGCTGCAGGTGTTGCTTTAAACAATGTGATTATAGAAGAAAAATATTTGCAGACAGGCGGCATAACAGGTTATATTGTGGATACCGCTGTAGACCGTGCTTATTATTTGGATTGTAATAAAACAATGTGGGACAGTAACGTCAGAGGTATCAGCTCAGCTGATGCAAATACTCTTAAGTCTGACGAGTTCCTGAGTGATATTATCAACTATTCCGTTAACAGCGGTCTGAATAACTATTGGTCAAAGGATACAAGCAAAAATCAGGCAAACAAAGGCTATCCTATTAACGCTCCTGCGGACAATGCATATTATTCTGTCAACTGCATCAGTACCAGCAATGGTGTGGTTACCGCCGACAAGTCTACCGCTAAAAAGGGCGAGCAGATTACCGTAACCAGTACGTATGACGGCTGGTCTAAGCTTATTATCACAGATGTTCAAAGAAACAAGCTTGATGAGCTTTTTGTTAAAGAAGGCGAAACAAAAATAAGCTTCTCTATGTACGGTTGCAGTATCAGGATTGTTCCTGTATTTGATGATGAGTACTTTGAAGGCAGAGGCAACTCTGACGACCCCTATGTGATTTATACATACGAGGACCTTGTACGTGCGGCACAGCTTATGAATGACGATGCAAATGAGTATCGCCCCGAACTGGGTGTTCCTTATATGTATTATGAACGAGCAAATTATGTGCTTGCAAACGACATTGACTGCAAGGGACAGTCCATTATTCCCTTAGGTGCTTATGAAGGATTCAGGGGCACCTTTGACGGTCAGGGGCACACCATTTCTAACCTTAAAATTGTCGGAGATTATGTAGGCTATTATTCTGAGCGAGGGGCTTTCTTTGCAAAAACAAATGGTGCAACTGTAAAAAATTTAGTGCTTGATAACATTGAGGTATCAGGAGCTAATGCGGCAATTCTCAGCGGTATTGCCTTTAAAGAGGACAATAGAGATTCTGTTTTTGAGAATATTGTTGTTTCAAACTGCAAGGTAAGCGGAAAAGACCAAGCGGCTTTAGCTTTTGCAACTGTTTCAAGTGCTATGCTCAGAAACTGTATATTCGACAACTGCAGTGTTGAAAGCGACAACAGAATTGCTTTGGTTGCCGCGGATTACATTACAACCTACAATGTGGATATGTATAACACGGTATTTGCAGATATTTCAGGTGTAGAAACAGGTTGTTTCTATGATGATACTGATATTGATGCTAATGTAGCCAACAATTACTATGACAGCTCCCTTGCTGTAGACGAAGCCGCTGAAATGCAGGCAACAGCTGTGTCCGAGTCGGAGTTTTCTGACAAAAAGTTCATTTCAAAGCTCTCTTATTATGCAGAGCAAAACGGTTTGAACCTTTGGGGACAGAAGGATACAGGCAGACTGACAATTTCTATGAACGGCAAGCCTGCTCCTGTATCTCAGCTTACATATGACAGCATCTTTGAGGATAAATCATATCTGCCCACCATTATTACATCATCTGTTAAGCCTGCCTATACCGCAGGTGAACTGGTAGAGATTAAGTATGATCCCAGAGCTTCTATGGCAAATATCAGAGTAATGTGTGCAGGAAAGCAGATTGCTTATGCTGTCAATCCTCAGACTGATTCTAACGGCTATGGCACACTATGCTTTGTTATGCCCGAAGGTGCAGTACACATTGACAATAATGGTGAGAAACCTGCTTTGGCCTCAATAAAGGGTAAAGGAACGGCTCAGATCCCGTATCTCATACACGATAAGTACGAGTTGCTTTTTGTGGCATCGGTAATTAACGGTGAAGCTTATTATACTTTAGAGGATGATGAGATAGATTTCAGAAGCGCTTGCTTTATGCTTGCCAACGATATTGATTTGACAGGCGTTAAGTGGAACTCTATCGGTACCTCCTCATATAGCTTTTACGGTACCTTTGACGGTGACGGAAAAGCTATTACAGGTCTTAGCGATGCTCCTTTGTTCAACAAGCTTATGAGCACTGCGACGGTTACCAATGTGGTTTTCGAAAATCCTAACTTTGTGTCACAAACTCCCAACGCTGATGTTGTGGCAGTTGTTGCTTCGGAAAACGGCGGTACCATATCAAAGTGTATTATCCGAGGCGGTGAGCTTTATGCTTACTCCACCAATCTGGGAGGCTTTGTGGGTAAGAATAGTGGCTTGATTGAAAAATGTGCCGTGATTGATACCTACATACATAAATACCAATATAACTTTGTTATTAATTATGCTATCTTTGCTTACAGCAACTCAGGAGAAATCCGAGATTCCTTTGTTTATAACTGTAGGTTTAACGAAAACAGATTTAACCCCTACTTTGTACAGGATATGGATGGCTATTACACCAACTGCTACTTCTATATATTGTCAGATGCAGGGACTCCGTCGAGTATGACTGCAAAAGAAAAGTTCAACAGCGGAGAGGTTGCATATCTGCTCAATAATAGAAAAACAGATGGTACTCAAGCTTGGTATCAGAATATTGATAACGGCTTACCTGCTGAGGAATATCCTGTGTTTGAGAACAAAGGAAACAACACAGTATACTATTTAGGATATACAAATCTGGATTACTCCAATTATGCCGAGCCTCAATTGTTTGACAAGGATGAAAACAACAATTTTATCATCAGAACCTATGATGACCTCTGTAATATGAGAAGCTTGGTAAACGAAGGAAACCAGACTTATGTCAGCGGAAGCTTTGTGCTGGGAAATGACATAACCTGCCCAGACGGCAGCTACTGGTATCCCGCTATCGGTTCTGAGAAAGCAAAGTTTACTGGTACCTTTGACGGAAAGGAATATGCTATTGACGGCTTGACCTTCGATGCTCACAATAACAACGCCACATACACAGGTTTGTTCGGATATATAGGCGAAGGTGCAGTAGTTAAGGATGTAAACTTTACCAATGTTTATGCAGATGTTCTGCATATAGGCTCAGACGGATACTTCGGTGTGGTTTGTGCTTACGCATACGGTGCGACTATATCAGGATGTTCTGTACAGGGTAATCTTAACCTTGAAAACCTTGAATATGCAGGAGGCATCTGCGGACGCGGTGTCAGCACAATAGAAAGGTGCACTGCCTTTGGCACACTTGTCTATGATGCCAACAAATACGAGGTTAATAAATCCGATTCCTATGTTGCAGGTATCTGCGGATACGGATACAATACAATAAACTGTGCAAACCATATGGATATCACTATGACTCAGAACAGAGTAAGCGATTCCTTGTGCCGTTACTTTGTGGGCGGTATTGATACTTGGGGTGCAACGGTGAAGAATTGCTACAGCTACGGCGAGGTTTCGGCAAAAGCAACTCTGGCTTATCCGACATCTTCAAAGGCAGAGAACTGTTATTTCAAGGATAATAAATCCTCTGAATACGGAAAAACCGCTGAGCAGTTTGCATCCGGTGAGGTTGCATATTTGCTGAATTCAGGAGTAACAGACGGTACTCAGGTTTGGTATCAGAATATTGATAACGGTAAGCCTGCAAATGATTATCCTGTGTTTGACGGCGGTACAGTTTACAAAAACTTAAAATGCAACGGAGAAGTTGATGCGTATTCAAACACACAGGTAATATCGGAGCACGATTATAATAATTATCATGTGTGCAAAAAGTGTATCGGACTCAGAGAAGGCGAAATAGCAGGAATATACGGCTTTAATATCAGCCTTGGCGGTAACATTGCCGTTAACTACTACACTGTGCTTGATGAATGCGTGCTTGAGGATGAAAATGCCAAAATGGTATTTACGGTGCCTGACGCGGGCTACACAGTAGAGGTTCCTGTAAGTGAAGCTACCCCATACGGACAGTTTTACATATTTACCTGTGAGGTAGCCGCAAAGGAGATGGCATCCGATATATATTGTCAGGTTGTTATCGAAGACGACACCAGCGATACCTTCCGCTATTCTGTTAAGGAATACGCAGAGGTTATCCTTGCGGACTCAAATACTTACGAGAAGGACATTCCTCTTGTAAAAGCTATGCTGAATTACGGTGCAAATTCTCAGGTTTACTTCGACTATCACACAGAAAAGCTTGCAAACGACAGCGTATACATCTCTGATGCAGATAAGGTATTGCCTCAGGCAGACCTTACAGAATATCAGCATACCCTTGAGGGCGAGCAGGAGGGCGTTTCCTACTACGGCTCATCTCTGGTGCTGATGAGCGAAACCTCAGTAAAGCATTATTTCTACTTTGAGAACGAAGAAGATGTTGAAACGCTGGAGATTACAGTTGACGGCGAAAAGGTAACTCCCGTGAAAAACGGAGGCTATTATGAGATTAAGATTTCTGACATTCCTGCACATCGTTTGCAAAAAATGCACGAGATAAAGGTAGGCGGAATTACCTTAAAATACGGTGCGTTCAGTTATGGCTTGATTGCAATGAATGGCACAAAAGAGAATCTCAAAAATACAGTAAGAGCCTTGTATGCTTACAACAGGGAAGCTCTTGTATACAACGGAGAGTAATTCGGTTGCGATTAGCAAAAGAAACACCTACAGCGAATAGAAACAGCTGTGTGTTTGCAAAGTGTATTCGTTGTAGGTGAGCAATGGGATTACTGAATGGTTAGGAGCGATTGGAATGAAGAGTAAAATATCATCAGCTATCGTGTTTGCTTTTGTTTTAGCTTTGGCTTTAGGAGTTGGTATTGGCGGTATATCGGCGGTTGCTTCAGATAATGAAACAGAGATACTGCCTGCTGTAGGCTATGAGCTTGGCGATGTTAACTTGGATAAAGCGGTAAACATCAAGGATGCAACTGCTATCCAGAAATACGTTGCAGGGCTTATAAGCTTTGCTCCGTTACAAGAGAAGCTCGCCGATGCTGACAGCAGTACATCGGTAAACATAAAGGATGCAACCTATATACAGAAGCAGATAGCAGGGCTTATTGGCAACAGCGGGCCGACAACCGAGGAAAGCTCGCTTCCTATGTGGGAAACTCCCAATACTACAACAGCACCTGCCATGACGGATAATACAGAAGCAACAGAGCGTGTAACAGAAGCTCAGACAGCCTCTCCGACAGAGGCTGTAACGGAAGCACAGACGGCCTCACCGACAGAGGATGTGACAGAGAGCTCAGCTACTATTGATGATGAGGACAGTGACAAACCTATAACGCTACCCTTTGTTCCTGCCTCGTAGGTTAAACGCTCTGAAGCTGCAGCATACACAGTTAACAAAATTACTTTCAAGAAAAACACCAAGCATTGTTTAGTGCTTGGTGTTTTTGCTTTGTGTGCTTTTCTTACAAAATATCGGGTGTATTTTTGTGCAGTTTTCTAGAGTGAAAGATGTAGCAAGGGGTAGATATTAGCATAAAAAAGTGATATAATTATAACAATAATAGACAAATGACGGCTCTAACATATAACTTGTTGCTTTCGTCATTCATATTTTTATACCTGAAATGCTTTTGCAGAATGAAAATCTATTAAACTAAGGAGATGGACAAGTTGAAAGCTTTGTGCAAACGCTTTCTTGCAGTAACCATGGCGACTCTGGTGTTGCTCACATCTTTCTCGCTTATGATTGCCACACCGAACGGCACAAGTCCTGCTGATGTTAACGCGGTGACTTATACCCCTGTTCCGGGAACTTCCGGCGATGTAGGACTTTTGGATAAGGTTTCTCCCACAGACCCCACCATATCTGTGGACAAAACCACCTATACTGTAGGTGAGCCTATCTATGTAACTGCCGATAACGGTGTGTGGGTAGGACTTTATCGTGCAGACCAGACTGATTATGCAAATACAAAGTCAATTTTCTGGTATTATGTTGAGGGCAATGAGAGCAGAGCCTTTGATATCAGAACAGGTCAGTATAATTCAGACAATCCTCTGGGTATTACTCCTGCTTTGTTTGTAGGTCCTTATACTGCAGTGCTGTTCAGCACAAATGATTCATCGTCACCTGTTGCATCAATTACCTTTAACGTTGAGGATGCAAACGGCGATAAAGACAACGCAAACAACTATGTTACAACAAACAAGCACGATTATTATTACGGTGAGCCCATTGTTGTAACTGCTGCTTCAAGCACAGCTTCGGCCGGAGCTTGGGTTGGCGTTTATACTAAGGGAGCAGATCCCGCTAATAGTACATCCTTCTACTATTACTATGTAGCAAATTATCAGAACACTTCTGTTGACATTAAGGCTGTATCTGTCAATAACAATGGAAAAATTCTGCCTGCCGGTGAATATGACGTTTACCTTTTCGGTGACTCAGGCTACTCACAGCTTCAGGCACAGACCACTATCGCTGTTGTTGGCGGCACCGTACATACCGACAAGGAAGTATACGGTCTTGGCGAGGATATTATTGTAACTGCAACCTCCTGCACTGTGGGAAATGGTGCGTGGGTAGGTCTTTACAATAAGGCCGACATTGACAAGGGCTTCAGTGCTGAGAATCCTTCTCTTTCATGGTATTCCATTGGCACCTATCCTAATGTATCTGTAGTTTTTCAGGATTTAAGGAATGATGCAGATTCCAGACCCTTAACAGTATCTGAGCCCGGTGAGTACAGAGTATACGTATTCGGTGATTCAGGCTACACAGACATACAGGCATACTATGATTTCACCATTGAAGATGACGTAAAAGGTCATTTCTCAAATGGTGTATATATAGTTGACGATTTGAACGACGGCTTTGCAAACGGCACAGTTGTGCTGGAGGTAGCCTCTGACAGATACGGCGTTATCGACAATACAGATGTTACTCTGTATTGGGCTGATGAACAGGGCACCCACCTTGATGGCTATACCGCTTTGGCAAAAGCAAGAATCAAGAAGAATGTAGTTTCCTTTGATATGTACACCCACACCATTATCCCTGAGGGTGCACAGTCCCTCATGGCTTATGTTTCATACAACAAGGCAGTAGAGCCCGGTGTGGCAGATTATTACGGCTATGTAAATGAAGACAAGGTAGGTTCACAGGGCTACAAGATTTCTCTGCCCACAGGCACAGCTACATACAGCGGTCTTGACGAGGGCATCCTCTCTGAGTTCCAAATGGTTTCCGATATTCATATCACATCTAATAAGGTAACTCAGTTTGCAGACGGCAGAAATCTTATCAACAGCTGGCATCACGACCATGATAACGAGCATTTTGAGAAGATGCTCAATGATATCGCTGCAAACAGCCCTGAAAGTGCAGGTATTTTCGTTAACGGCGATGTTGCAAACAACGGTCTTAAGGAAGAGTATGAGGAAGTTGAGTCTATTTACTCCTCTGTAACAGCACAGGGCAAGGATTTGCCTGATATGTATGTAGCACTGGGTAACCACGACTCTTACCCCGGCAATATAACAGAGTTTGTAAGCTATGCAAACGATTTGGGTGCAAACATTACAACCGATGCGCCATACTATGCAAAAGATGTAAACGGCTATAAATACATCTTCCTTGCAGGCGATAACCCTGCTTTTTACGGCAAGGACCTTGTAACAAACAGCAACGATGCCGAGCTTTCAAACCCACAGCTTCAGTGGCTTGATGCACAGCTTGCAGAGAACGAGGCAAACGGAGGCAAGCCTGTATTTGTAATGCTTCACCAGTCAATTGAAGATACAGTTGCAGGAAGCTTTGAAGGACAGGAATGGGATGGCGTTGCAAACGTTGATGCACTCAAGGCGGTTCTCAACAAGTACAATAACGTTATCCTCCTTGGCGGTCACAGCCATTGGGAGATTAACTCTCCGAACAATATGTTTGCAGGCTCCTATGACCTTCCTGTTGCAATTAACACAGCATCAGTCGGCTATCTCTGGACAGATTACAATCTCGGCAACGGTACTTATATGATAGGCTCTCAGGGCTTCTACGTAAGAACATACGAGGACAAAACTGTATTCCTCGGCAGAGATTTTGAAAACGGCTTGTGGATTCCCTCTGCTTGCTATGTGCTCTACAATGAGGATATCAATGCATCCTCAATGACACTGAATGTTGACGACGAAAAGACAGTGGACGAGTACCTTACAAGCACTAAGGGCAGAGATGTTACCTTTGCAACATCTGATAAGAACATTGTTGCAGTGGATGAAGAGGGCAACCTCACAGCAACAGGTCTTGGTACAGCGGTCATTACTGTTTTTGCCAAGCCAACCGATACAGAGGTTGTAAAGAGAGAAAAAATCACTGTAACCGTTACTAACCAGACAATATCCGACGAGATTGCTGAGGAGCTCGGTGAGCCTCTTAACTTAGGCGACGATTTCAGTGCATATATCGGCTATGTTAAGGACGGCACAGAATACGTGCTCACTATTCCCGCTGACGATGTTACAACTGACAGAACATCCGATGACTACTCCTATTCTCAGGGATTTGTTTCAAGTAACGATATGACTATATACTATCCTGAGTATATGCAGAAGAATAACAAGGGCTATTCTGTTCGTCAGTTCTGGGATTTTGAGCGTCAGGATGACGGCTCCTACGTGATTTTAAATACTTGGACAAACGCAACTCACGATGCGACCAATCCCAAGGTGCCCTATGCTCTTGATGGTGGCTCATACAGTTATTATAAAGAAACTATTCCTACTGATGATAATAATGTAGAAAACGCTCTCACAGCAACAAGATATTACTATGACAATCCTGATTATACAGATGGTGAATATGCTTCATATTACCGTTGGTATATCTACAAGGACAGCAACGATAACTACTACCTGAAGTCCCAGCATACAGGCTACATACTTTCTCTTAACGAGTTCAACAACCAGCACTGGTTCGGAGAACTCGACAAGCTGATGAATACAGAGGATATGGCTCAGGCAGGTGTAATCCTTGACAGAATTGCAAAGCAGGACAACATCAAGATGTCTTTGTTTGACTATGGTAAGTACATCAACAACGACAGCTATATTGCAAAAGAGGCAAGAAAGTTCAGAGAGAACGGTGTCAGCACCTTTGATGCTTCTAAGAATGACAACATCCTGTGGTTTAATCAGGATGCATGGAACGAAAATTACGTAGTTGACGGTGTAGCTACTCTCAACGAGGCTGACAAGGCTTCTGACAAGATTACTGTTGATAACATCGGTAATCCCAGCCAGTACGACTCAACACCCCTTATGCTCAACTCCCTTGATGCATCAGGTTATCCCTACGTAAACAACGTTACATACCACGACTGGGACCGCCGTTACGGCGACTTTACAAACAGCCCTGCTTTCGGCTCTGACTCAGGTAGCCTTAAGTACCTGTTTGACAAGGATATGACTTATGTAACAGGTGACGGAAGCGACGTACTTACTGCTGAGAATTACGCTGATGGTTACTATCAGAGTGTACGTTATGACGTTGGCGACAGCTTTGGTACAGGTATGTTCAAGGAAGCTGCCGCAGGCGGTATGGTATACAGCTCATATATGAACGCTGCATACTTTGATACATCCGAATTCTATGAGACAGGCGTATATCAGCCCCTTAAGGGGCAGAGATTCCAGATTTATGATTATGTAATCCGTCCTTATTACCACTACTATTATAGCGAGAATACAAGCTTTACCGATTCAAGCACAGGTACTACATATCACGATATTTACGATACACTTATCAAGAGTACCCGTCTTGATACTTTCGGTGAGAATTCTCTCTTTAATAACAGATATCTGAGAAAGTCTTTGCGTGACTACAACTCCTACAACAGAAACTTCCTGCCCTTTAACTACGGTCACAATATGCAGGCTGAGAATATCTCAGGTGAATATATTACAGACAGCCTTTTCGGCTCACCTGTAGACCCTGTATATCCTGACGAGTTCACAACAACAGACAGAACAGGTTACAGTGAGAAATACCAGGATACACCTCAGATTCCTGCATATTACAACGATACATACGCTGATGCACGCGGTGCAAGCTATACAAACAGCCAGGAGACAAACCTGTGGTTCGGTATGAGCATGGAGTTTGACTTTGAGATTGCAAACAACGGTCGGATTCGCGATATGAACGGCAACCTGCAGGATATGGTGTTCAACTTCACAGGTGACGACGACGTGCTTGTTTATATCGACAATGTTCTGGTGCTCAACGTTGCAGGTACTCACGGTGCACAGATGGCTACCATCAACTTTGCAACAGGTAACGTTGCTCACCCCACAGACGAGTCCTGCTATCCCGCTGTAGGTATTGATACATCCGAGTCATCTACTATCAGAGAAAAGTTTGAGGCTGCTTACGCAGAGGCAAGTGCCGAGGACAGCAACAGTATCCTTGCAGGTTCAACTCTCAACGAGGATATATTTGAAGGTAACACCTTTGCAAACGGCACAAGACATACCCTCAAATTCTTCTATCTTGAACGTGGCGGCTCCCGTTCCTTCTGTGATATTTACTTCAATATGGAAACTCTTCCTTCCTCAGGCTTTGAGGTAGAAAAGCAGGTAGTAGATGCACAGGGCAACGACATTACAGGCAAGGACAATTCTGATTATACATTTGTTATCACAGGCTATACATCAGACGGCGACATCCTCACAAGCGGTACATATACTTACGATGTTGTTGATACAGATACAAACACAGTTGTAAATGCTAACCTTAAGGTTGAACAGGGTAATACTATTAAACTCAAGGGCGGTCAGAAGGCTGTGTTTAAAGACCTTGATGTTTATACCCAGTATACGGTAACAGAGATTATCGACCCCTGTGTTGTAAAGGGTGTGCGTACCTTCCTTGATAATACAGAAATCGGCAATATGCCCATACAGCAGGAACACATGGTTTCCTGTACGGCATCCTCTTACATTCCCGTTGTGGAGGACGACATTTCCAACGTTACCTTTGTTAATACAGTTGAGCAGGTATCAGTCAGCATCAAGTATTATGACCGAGAGGTTGTAAACGGTATGCCGGCAGATATGGGATCGGAACCTCAGGTTTATGTTCATAAGTTCTATGGAACAGACATCAAGTTTGTTGATGATGAGCATTCCCAGAGGGATACAGAGGCTATGATTGCTGAGGCTGGCAATGCTTTGGTAAGCGGAAAGTTCTCCGGCGTGAACAATTTCCTTGATGACTACTATCTGTGGCTAAGTCAGGAGCAAGCTGTAGAGGAAATGAAAAAGATTATAAATTTACACACAGGCGAATATTATGAGGAAACCCCATATCACACCAACCAGTATGGACAGGTTCAGACCGGCGGTGAGAATTGGGTTGATATATCCGAGGATGGTAATGAAATTACCTCTTGGATGTATAACAGACCTGCCGAACAGACTGTGACTGTATACAGTGCAAAGAACGGAAATGCAAATTCAGTAGCTCCTGTAGCAGGAACAGATCTCTATGTTGCTGTTGATTCCTGCGATGTATTAACAGGTTATTACAATCAGCGCTTTGGTAACAGAGTTGAGGATTCTGATAATCAGGGTTACAACGATGGCACCAATTACCTGGATAAATACAATATCCCTGCTGTAAACGGTAAAACTGTAACAACCGCTGAAACTGTTAGTATGATAGGTGCAAATAGCGAAGCAAAAACTCTCAAATTCTTGTATTGGGCATTTGATGCTGAGGGAACTAAGATTGCATCTACTGATATTGATTACAGCTACAGAATTGCAGGCGACACAACACTTTATGCTATTTACGGTGAAAATGCAATCAGCACCGGTGTTACTGTAACCAAGAATCAGCCCGACTTCTTCTCGTTAGCTGATAACAACGGCAACAGCGTTGAGTATGTACGACTCAACACCATTATGAATCCTTACGGCTATCCCGATAACTTCCATGTTGGAGGAGATTATGCAGAAGTAGGTGACGGCATCAAGGATGTGGCTGTTGTTTATGTGAACGTAAAGAACGATGCCTTTGATGCAGACAATATCAGCGATGAGCAGCTTGCTCAGCTGAGAGCGGGTGTTGAGCAAATTGTTGATAATGCACAGAACCATGGTGTCATTACAGGAAAATCCGTAGAAGTGACTGTTGAGAAAACCGTTGATGAAGGCGAAAGCCTCGAAGTAACTGATGATTCTGTTACTTTTGTTGCAAACGGCTTCAAATACAAGGTTGTTGCAAAGCAGGACAATGCTTCGGATTATGGTGAAAATGAAGTTTATCTCACTACAAAGAATCGTATTCAGTTTACCACTACCTTCAAGAAAGCTCAGCTTGAAAAGCTACGCTTGTTTGCTTTTGCAGCTATAAGAGTAGTTGAAAACGGAGAAAGCAATTGGGTAGTAAGCGATAATTATATTGACTATAATTTGAGCGAAAAAACTAATTAACATCGGTTTATTTGCAACCGAGTATTCTGTTCTATACCAATCTTAAGAGGTGATGTTAATAATGAAGATGATTTATAAAGAACCTGAGATAGAAATCATATTTTTTAAAGCAGAAGACCATATAAGAGCTTCTGCGACTACTGAAACAACAGCAACTGAGGCTCCTGAGGATCAGTTGGGTGATGCTGAGAGCGATTTTATTGACTACGGATGGTAACGCACATTCAAGGCTATATGGTTTGTTTTGACAGATGAATTTAGTGTAAATGTGATATTATCTGCAAAGATATTGCTATATTCAGTATTGAACCTTTAACTTTTGAAAAGAGCAGCAGAAATCCACTGTTGCTCTTTTTAAAAATGTACTCGAAATAAATATTTACATATAGAATTGCGATGTGTAATTATTGTGTAAAGGGTTAAATAAAACAACAAAAGGAGTGACCATTATGAAGAACAAGTTCGTGAGAACGCTCTCTGCTTTCTTGTCGGTTCTGATGCTTATATCATGCTTTTGTATTTTCAATTTCACGGTATCGGCAGCGACCTACAGAAACGGTGCTCAGTCAGGACCTTCTGCTTCCTATGCAGGCAGCAGATACTATAGAAATTATCAGAGAGTGCCTATCACAGGCGATAACAGATCAGACCTTATCGCCATAGCTCTATCTCAGCTGGGTTATCAGGAGGGTGCCGCTAACGGCTACTTCTCAGGCGAGATTTCCGGCGGAGCCAACTATGTTGAGATGAGCTACAATATGGGTGATTTAGGTCTAGGCTACGGCGGCTCTGACTACCCTTGGTGTGCGTCCTTTGTATCATGGTGTCTTTATCAGTCCCGTTGTACTGACCACGCAACCTACTCATCACTAGCACGTAATCACTCAGGCGACTACAGATATATCTGGAAGGAAATCAGCTGTGCAATGTGGGTTAATCAGCTCAAAGGTGCCGGCTACTTCTCATACAGTGCAGGTATGGGTGGTTCCTATACGCCTCAGTATGGCGACCTTGTTTTCTTCAAGAGCTCATCATCTCCTTCTCATATAGGTATCTGCCTTTATGTAAAGAACGGTGTGCTTTATACAGTAGAGGGTAACACCAGTGACGCATCAGGCCTTGAGACCAACGGCGGCGGTGTATACTTCAAGAGCTACTCACTTTCAAGCTCATATCTTTACGGCTACGGCAGACTGCCCTATGCTTCTAACAGCTCCGTTAACAAAGTAGACTACAGCGGTGCTAACCCCACCCCCGGTCTTTATATTGCTAACGCCGCAAAGTATATCTACTCCTCTGAAACAACAACCTCTGCATTTACTACCATTCCCAGATTCTCTATGTTTGAGATTACAAAGGTAGGCTCCAACAATAGACTTTTCGGTACATTTACAGATGTAAACGGCAGCACTGTTACAGGCTGGGTTGAAAACAACTCAAGCCGTATAATTCAGCTTTACTCAAGCGGTGCACTGTCAGGCTCATGGGAATATGACGGCACAGGCTACAAATATAAGTGGTCTGACGGCTCATATGCATCTCAGGGCTGGCTTCAGGACCCTGAAAATCAGGCTTGGTATTATATCGGTGCCAACGGCTACGCACAGAGCGGTTGGCTGTATCTTTCAACAGGTACCTTCTACCTTGACCCCAATTCCAACGCTATGCTTACAGGTCACAGATTTATTGACGGCAGATGGTACTACTTCAATAATGACGGCTATCTGTGTGATGGCTCATGGGAATACGACGGCTTGGGATACAGATATCGCTATGTTGACGGTACATATGCGGCAAATTGTTGGCTTGATGATGCACAAAACAATTATGTAAGATACTACATCGATGCAAACGGATACTCTGTCAGAGGTTGGCAGAAGATTGGTGACGCATGGTATTACTTTGATCCAAACAGTGGTGCAATGCTGTCAGGTTGGCTTTTTATTGGCGATAAATGGTACTATACAGACTCAAACGGTGCTATGCAGACCGGTTGGGTAGAGGAAGACGGACACTATTTCTATTTTGACTCAAGCGGTGCAAGAGTAGAGAATACCACAGTGGATATTAACGGTTCTACTTGTACCTTTGATAAAAATGGTGTGCTTGTAGAAGGCTCTGTTATCGAAGATACACAAACGCCTAATGTAGGTGGAGGATATTCAAGCTATACAGGCGGAATGCCTTCTGATGGCACAGGCGTGGTTCAGGCTCATGGTATTGATATCTCTAAGTGGAACAACGGTGATGACTGGACTACCCTGAAACTGAATCTTGCTGCAGTAAAGGCTGCAGGAATTGACTTTGTAATCATGCGTTGCGGTTCAACAAACAAGGGTGAAGATCCTATGTTTGATATGTACTATAACGAGTGTAAGCGTCTTGGTCTTGATGTAGGTGCATACTTCTATTCCTATGCACTTGATGCCGCAAGTGCTGTAAGTGATGCACAAAAGTGTCTGAGCTATATTGAGGGTAAGCAGTTTGAATATCCTATCTATATGGACTTTGAGGACCCCACACAGGAGGGTATAGGCGGCACATTATCAGCACAGATTTGTAAAGCCTTCCTTGATACTGTATCAAGTGGCGGTTATCTGACAGGTATGTATACCTACAAGAGCTGGTTTGAGCAGGGTTGGGTAGATTCTTCAGGCATCAGCAGTAAGTATGAGGGATGGGTTACATATCCCATAAAGAGTCAGAATCACGCAAACTACGACCTTGAATTCAGCAAGAAGTACGGTATGTATCAGTATACCTTTGAGTATGTAATTGCAAACGCAGGTACATTTGACGCAAACGTTTGCTATAAGGATTATCCCACTATCGTCAAGACTTATGGCTTCAATAACTACACAGCAACAGCAACTCCCAACCTGAGTGCTTCATGGGTTCAGGATGATTATGGATTCAGATATAGGTATTCTGACGGTACATATGCAGGAGCAGGCTGGCTTTTGGATTCTTCCAACAATGCGTGGTACTATCTGGATGCAAACGGCTATGCAGTAAGCGGATGGGTAGAGGATGCAGGCAAGACCTATTATCTGGACCCCAATTCCAATGCTATGCTCACAGGCCACAGATATATTGACGGACACTGGTATTACTTTGATTCAAGCGGTGCACTTGTTACCAATGGTATGTGGTATCAGGATGAAAACGGCTTCAAGTATCAGATGGGCGATGGTACATTTGTATATTCAGGATGGATTGACGAGCCCATCAGTGGAGCAAGATATTATCTGGATGCAAATGGCTATGCTGTAAGCGGATTCCAGACTATTGACGGCACACTTTACTATTTCTTCCCTGATTCAAAAGCTCTCTTCAGAGGCGGTTGGCTGACACTTGCCGACGGCTCGGTATATCGTACTGCCGCAGATGGAGCAATCCTCAAGGGATTCCAGTATGTGGACGGAGAGTATTTCTACTTTGATGAGTCTACAGGTGCAATGCAGACAGGCTTTGTGACCTTCGGCAATAAGTGGTATTACTTCAGCACAGAAGACGGCACTATGGTCACAGGCTGGTTTACATCTCCCAAGACAGGCTACGAGTATTACTTCAATGATGAAGGTGAAATGACTATAGGTTGGGCTGAGCTTGACGGTAGCTGGTATTTCTTTGAGGATGATATGGATAAGCACTACGGCCAGATGCTCACCGGCTGGGTGACTTCCTCAACCTCCGGATATACATACTATCTTGGTGAGGACGGAAAAATGCTCACAGGTTGGCAGGAGATAGGCGGTAACACCTACTACCTCCATCCCACAGATGAAACATATCTTGGCAGAATGGTCACAGGTGTGAACGATATCGATGGAGTCAGCTATGTATTTGACTCTAACGGTGTTCTTTTGGGACAGCTTGCAACACCCGAGGTAGACTACTTTACGGTTATTTACCTGAACGCTGACGGCAACTACTTAGGCAATGAAAAGGTTGAGTCAGGCAAGCCAGCTGCTAACATTCCCGAGAATCCCACAATGAAGTCCGATGCTCAGTACACATACACCTTCACAGGCTGGGATAAGGACCTGACAAGTATCACAGAGGATACAGTTGTAACTGCTGTTTATGAGGCAACAGTGAATACTTATACAGTTACTTTCAAAGATAAGGAAGGTAACACAATCGATACTCAGACTGTTGAGTATGGCACAGCAGCAGCAGCTCCCGAAGCACCCGCAGTTGACGACTATACCTTCACAGGATGGGACAAGGACTTTTCTGTTGTTACAGAAAATCTAACAATAACAGCTGTATATGAGCATACAGCACAAATTTATTATCTGCGTGGAGAGTTCAACTCTTGGCAGACAACAGATGCAATGACAAAGGGTGAAAACGGCATCTACACAGCAGTATTTACCCTTGATGCCGGCACTTATGAATATAAAGCAGCAAATGCTGATTATTCAATGGAGTGGCCATTAGGCACAAATCAGAGCATAACTCTTAAAGAAAAGAGCATTGTAACATTCACGCTTGATACAATAAACCATACACTCACAGCTAAAGCAGAAAGTGCAGAAACAAAGTATTCAGTTGTGTTTGTAGATTTCAATGGCGATGTAATCAGCTCTCAGTATGTTGTGGAAGGCGCTTCAGCAGAGGCTCCCGCTACCCCCGAGAGAGAAGGATATACATTTACCGGCTGGAGCGAAAGCTTTGATAATGTTACATCAGATATGATTCTTATTGCACAGTATGAAAAGGCTGAAGCTCCAAGAACATATTCCGTCACTTTCATAGACGACAGCGGAAAATTCATAGCAACCCAGCAGGTAGCATACGGAGAGGCAGCAAAAGCGCCCGAGATACCTGAAAGGGAAGGATATACCTTCATCAAGTGGGATAAGGACTTTAGCGCTATCGAAGCTGATACAATAGTAACAGCAATCTATGAAAAGAACACAGTATATTACACCGTAACCTTCCTTGATAAGGACGGCGCAGTACTTGACACACAGACAGTAGAGTACGGCGCAGCAGCAACAGCACCTGAAGCACCTGCAGTAGACGGTTACACCTTCACAGGCTGGGATACAGACTTTGCAGAGGTAACAGGTGACATCACAGTAAAGGCAACCTACAAGAAGAATGCAACTCCCGTAGCACCTGCAACAACCGGTAAGCTTCAGATAGAAGTATCCGGTGGAACAGGCTTCACAATTGCAATTGGAGAAGGAGGAGCAG
>JAFQQF010000048.1 GCA_017411385.1 Ruminococcus sp. | reverse complement strand
GGACGGTATCTGAGCGAAGAAGAACGATTAAAACGAAGAAAAAAGCGGCAACAGCAGATGATGCTCCGTCAAGGAGCTGTCGGCATTGCTATCCTTGCCGTACTGATTTTGATTATCGTGCTGATAGTCAAGGGCTGTTCGGGCGGCACCGATGTCCTCAAAGGCAAATGGAACCTCGACGGCACTACCGCTTATGAGTTTAGCGGTGATGGAAACGGAGCCTTGCTCCTGCCCAACGTGACCTATGAATTTACATACGAGATCAAGAAAGACCAAATCTCCATCGATTATGAGAATGAATCTGTCCGTGACGGCACGTACACCTTCACCGTGGAAGATAACACACTCACGCTGATTGGCGGCGAAGGCACTGTCGGCGGTACCTACACATTGACACGGGTGGAGAAAGAATAAGTGATTTTCATGTGGTTTCGCTGGACTTGAGAAAACCTTTGTGGTATGTTGTTGTAATGCAAAGGAGGTGCGCATATGGCACGAAAACTAAATAAAAACAAAAAGAGCGACTTTATAACGGTAACCACCGTTGTGAAGTCGCTCTTCTCTTATGCGGAGGTGAGATTAAAATGACAACACTTGAAGATTTATACTACGGTAATATCAGTCCGCACGAAAGGTACATAAAGCGCGGTTCGAGAGTAGACCAACTTGTGAAGCTCATATGCAAAAACGAGGAAAGCCTAATAGCTACGCTTACCGAGCAGCAGAAAGAAACCTTTGAAAAGTTCAAAGACTGCCAAAGTGAGCTTGCAGGACTGACCGAGCGAGATGCATTCAGGGACGGCTTCATCCTTGCGGTGCGAATAATGGTCGAAGCGATGGAAGGGTTAGAAACGGTGGAAGATATATGAAAAAGATAATATTGCTTCTTCTCTGCTGTGGGGTGCTTGTCAGTATGGTGGGATGCGGTGGAAACACCGCACCGCCGCCTACCGAGAGTCCGCCAACAACGGTATCAGAAACGATAATAACAGAAATACCTACAGAAACAACACCGCCTGTGGCGGCGGTAGAGCCGACAGAGAAAGAAAAAGAGTCTACCCCAACCGAGAGCAAGGATCAGGCAACCGAGCCGACTGTGATCGCCACAGAGCCTACAACAACGGCAAGGCCAACGGAAGAAACCAAGCGTACCGAAACAACAAAAGCAACAGTGCCATCGGCGGCGGAAAATACCGAATCGAAGGCTGAAGAACCGCCAAAAGAGGAAGAAATATATGTAGGAATACAATGGCCGGATGTTGATCCTGCGGAAATTGAAAGGCTTGTAATTGAGAAAATAAATGCCTATCGTATAGCACAAGGTGATACGGCAGCTACGATGCTTCCCGGATTAACTGAGGTGGCGCGGTACAGAGCAAATGAGCTTACAACAAACTTTGAACATCGCGGAGAACAACACGTCAGCACGGAACTGAAATACGGTCAGTATGTTGACCTTGCACCTTACGGAATGCCCGAAGAAAGTTATTACAAAGGTTACAGCCGAGAAGCCATCGGCATGGGAGATTGGTTTGGAACGGCAGAAAGTATGTCTGACCGCATCGCAGACGGCTTCCACCATAGCAAAGGACACTGGTCGTATGTCGGCAGTTCCAAGTATCCCTATATCGCAGTAGGCGTAACCAAAGCTAATGGAAAATGGTATGTCTGCATCTGCATGAGCGAAGAAAATTACGGCGGATAACATAAAATCTCCGAGCAAGTGTGAAATCACCGGCTCGGAGATTTTGCTTATACATATGAAATGATACAAAGCATTTCATATGTATTTAGCACCATTTCATATGTATTAGCGTTTGTAGCGAATTGTGTGGTGTGGATAAGGGTGGGCATCGATAAGAGGATTTCTATTCGATTGTACGGCATCCCTCGGCAATCTGCACAGGGAAATTTATCATATAGCCGTCTTTACTCCGAAAACCAATGCGGAATCAGCGAGATTTTCTGCCGTTTCCTGTACAATATTACAGGGGATTTTTATACTCTAAAAAACTCTCAAAAAACAGGTGGTTTGTACCAAATTGTTGCACAAACCAAAACCCGCATAAACACTGGGTTTTTGAGGTGTCAAACTGCCGAAAATGGTTTGTACCAAAATGTAATAAAAACCTCTTTTGTTTTCAAAAATTGCGTTGCCGTAGACAAAGAAAAATTAAACAAATTAATGAGGAAACAAGGTTTTTCGACAAAAGTCTTGATTATTTTCTTGCTCTATGTTATAATTCATAACGTTGTGAGGGAGTAGCAAGCGCACCCTAAGCGTAACAAGTCAACATACTGACCTTGCGGTCTGGCTTGTTTTAATTTGCGAGACTCATGTATGCTAAGGTTTTAGCCGTACATGGAGTCTTTGTTTTTGTTCTGACACCAAGTACGGTCATAACCGTGCTTGGATTTTTATTTTGCGGAGGAACAAAAAATGGAATTAGGGTTTGCTTTCTTTTTTAACAGTATTTTACTCGGTGTTGGACTTGCTATGGATGCCTTTTCGGTATCCCTTGCCAACGGACTTAACGAGCCGTGTATGAAAAAATGCAAGATGGCTGGTGTTGCAGGTATCTTTTCCGCATTTCAGTTTGCAATGCCGATGATTGGTTGGATCTGTGTATCAACCATCGCACAATACTTCAAAGCATTTGAAAAGTGCATTCCGTGGATTGCACTTGGACTGCTTGGTTATATTGGCGGTAAGATGCTGTATGAAGGTATTACAAACAAGGAGTCTTGTGAGGAAAAGCCCTCTGTAGGTCTTACAGCTCTTTTGGTTCAGGGTGTTGCTACTTCAATTGATGCGTTGTCTGTAGGATTCACTATCGCTGAATACAACTGGCTTGAAGCAATATTGGCGTGTTTGCTGATTGGAATTGTGACTTTCTTTATTTGCTTTGCCGGTATTTATATCGGCAAGAAAGCAGGTACAAAACTTGCAGGCAAGGCGGGAATCTTCGGTGGTGCGATCCTTATCTTCATCGGCCTTGAAATTTTTATTACGAGTTGGTTTTAACAAATGTGATCGAGGAATTTGGCAAAACAAATAATATCAAAAGAATAAAAACTTGACTAAACTTTTGTTCGATGTTATAATAAGTATGCTCAATATGAGCATGATGATTATTGTAGTATTGTAAAATAGCATAAAATGAGGATGTTAGAATCGTCATTGGAGGAGTCTATTTATAGGCTCGCCTCCAATGGCGATTTTTT
>JAFQQF010000028.1 GCA_017411385.1 Ruminococcus sp. | reverse complement strand
TTTTCTCTGCTTATAGAAAAATCGGAATTCACGAAAAGTGGATTCCGATTTTGTGTTAGCCCCTTTTGATGTAAAAAACAAACTGAAATCCCTCTGCATTTTTTATACAGAGGGATTCACGATAGGTTAAATTAATAATCAGAAAACAACTGTTACAGTTGTACCTTTACCAAGGGTGCTATCGAGCCTCAGTGTACCGCCGTGATAAGCAACTGCGTGTTTAACAATGGAAAGTCCCAGACCTGTGCCGCCTGTTTCTTTTGAATGGCTTTTGTCAACGCGGTAAAAACGCTCGAAAATTCTCGACTGGTGTTCAAAGGGAATACCGATACCATTATCTTCTACTGTGAGAATCACAGAATCCTTATCCTTATGAACATCAATATTCACCCTGCCGCCCTCGTTATTATAACGGATAGCATTATCGCACAGATTGTAGATTATCTCGTAAAGATACCTGCGTACTCCGTTTAACACACAGCTTTCGCCGCTTACATTTATCTCGACGTTCTTTTTATTTGCCGACACTGTCAGCACACCCTTGACCTCATTTGCCAAAGCATAAAGGTCGGTTGCTTCCTTTGCTGACTCCATATTTTCGTCAAGCTGAGAAAGGCGAATAATATCATTGATAAGGCTCACAATTCTTGTTGCCTCTCGCCTGATATTGCCGATAAATCTTTGTGTGTCCTCGGGCTTTACAAGTCCGTTTTCCAAAAGCTCGGCACTGCCGATAATTGACTGCAGGGGCGTTTTTAGCTCGTGGGAAACATTTGCGGTAAATTCCTGTCGGTTACGTTCCGCAAAAGCGGTTTCGGACACATCAAAGCAAATTATAACCGCACCGATTGTTTTACCGCCTGACTCTATGGGGCTTATGCCGAATTGATATTCGCTGCCGCCTCTTTGCTCTCTGAATTCACTATGTTTGCCTGAGAGGGCGTTTTCTACGGCACGGCTCATTTTAAGGCTGCGGTCAACCATGAGAAAATCCTGACCTATTGAGCTTTCGTCTGTGTCAAAAAGTTTCTTTGCTCCAAGGTTCATACTGATTACAGCACCTGATTTATCAAGCAACACAAGACCTTCGTTCATAGAGGCAGTAATCTGTTCAAACTCGTCAGCTCGTTTCCGAAGCTCTTTCATCTGCTTTTTAATCTGCTTGTGTTGTTTGTTAATTTTGGTGAGCATTGGAGAAAGTTCTTCGTAAACGTCATTATCCGCAGGGTTTTCAAGGTCAAGTGTATTGAGGGGCTTTACTATGCTTTTTGAAAGCCACCTTGCCAAAAACGCTGACAAAATCAACGCCAGAATCATTATGACAATCATAGGAAACAGAACATCTATAAGAAGTGCCACAACAGAATCCTGAGTTGCAGAAATACGAAGCACAGAGCCGTCAGCAAGCTTCTCGGCACGGTAAATCATTTTAAGGGTAAGGGTATCGGAGTAACGCTCGCTTTCGCCTACTCCGCTATTAAACGCTTCCCTGATTTCTTCACGGTCTTTGTGGTTATCCATAGCCGCACTTTCAGCCTCGGTGTCATAAAGCACAGTGCCGTCTGCCGCTACCAAAGTAAGTCGGTAGTTTTTGCTTTGAAGCTCTTTGAGATACTCTTCTCCGCTTAACTCTACACCCTGCACCGCAAGGCTTAATTCGTCGGCCAGGTGAATAGAGCTTACATTTGAAAAGTGATTGTAAAGCAAAAGTGTTACAACAGAAAAGCTGAGAATCAGCACCGCAATTACTGCCAAGATGATTGAACGGAATATCTTTTTGGTCATCCCTTGACCTCCATTCTGTAACCTACGCCGATAACAGTTTCTATGTGCTTACCCTCTTCTCCTAACTTCTGACGAAGAGTCTTGATATGCATATCGACTGTTCGGGATTCAACTGCATGCTCTATTCCCCACACAAGAGAAAGCAGCTTATCACGGCTGAAAACTATGCCGGGATTCAGCATAAAGGTTTTAAGGAGCTCGTACTCCTTAAGTGTAAGAGTAACACGCTCACCATCAACCATTACCTTATGCTCGTTATCCTTTAGCATTATGTTACCTATGCTCAAGGTATCTGATGTAATTTCTTCTCTTTTACAGCGTCTGAGTACAGCTTTTATTCGGCTTACCATTTCCATTGTACCGAAGGGCTTTACAAGATAATCGTCAGCACCTTTGTCAAGGCCTTGGATTTTGTCAATCTCGGTACCCTTGGCAGTTGCCATAATAACGGGGATTCTCTCGGTTTCGGGGTTACTGCGGATTTCTTTAAGTATCTCCATACCATCTTTACCCGGTAGCATTATATCAAGGACTATAAGGTCAGGTGTTTCGGTTTTAAGTGCTTCAAATAAAGCCTCTCCATCAGAAAAACCCTTTGCCTCAAAACCTGTTTGCAAAAGAGTATAGACCTCTATTTCTCGGATTGTATTGTCGTCATCGACACAAAATATCATAAGTTCACTCTCCTTT
This sequence comes from Ruminococcus sp., assembly GCA_017411385.1. Classification (GTDB taxonomy): domain Bacteria; phylum Bacillota; class Clostridia; order Oscillospirales; family Acutalibacteraceae; genus Ruminococcoides. Next base: position 2,393 of record JAFQQF010000028.1, on the reverse strand, counting down.
ATGAACTCCTGTTACAGAAAACTCTACCCACTCTGCAATATTAACTGCGTGGTCGCCTATTCGCTCAAAATATTTTGCAATCATAAGCAAATCTATGGCATATTCACCATCCTCGGTGTTTTCTGCTATCATTTCAATAAGATTTGATTTAATGCTGTCAAAACATTTGTCCACAACATCGTCATGCTCCGACACTGCTTTTGCCAAACTAAGGTCCTGTCTGACATAGGCATCAATGCTTTCTGTTACCATTCTTATGGTAGCCTCTGCCATTTTGCGGATTTCTCCACATTCATCGCCTGTTCTACCACCTAAGAAAGTGATAATCTCTGCAATATCCTCAGCCTGGTCGCCTATTCGCTCCATATCGGTAATCATTTTAAGTGCTGCGGAAATCTGTCTTAAGTCTCTTGCCACAGGCTGCTGATGAAGAAGAAGCTTGAGGCAAATAGACTCAATCTCTCTTTCCATATGGTCAATTCCGCCGCCTATTTCAGCTACTGTTTTTGCCTTTTCTATGTCGCCTTCAAGCAAAGCCTTTGCGGACAACGCAATTATATTTTCGCACAAGGCACCCATTTCAATCATCTTTTTATTAAGCAGTGCAAGTTGTTCGTCAAATCTTCCTCTCATATTAACCAAACCTTCCTGTAATATAATCCTCTGTTCGCTTATCCTTAGGAGCGGAGAACAGATTGTCGGTTTTATCCACCTCTACAAGCTCGCCCAAAAGGAAGAACGCAGTGTAGTCGGAAACACGCACAGCCTGCTGCATATTATGGGTTACCATAACAATAGTATACTTTTCTTTAAGCTCCATTGCAAGCTCTTCTATTTTAGATGTAGATATAGGGTCAAGAGCCGAGGTAGGCTCATCCATCAAAAGCACCTGAGGCTCAACCGCCAAGGCCCTTGCTATACAAAGTCGCTGTTGCTGACCGCCTGAAAGTCCAAGGGCATTTTTCTTGAGTCTGTCTTTAACCTCGTCCCAGAGTGCTGCACCTTTTAAAGAACGCTCAACAATTTCATCAAGCTGAACCTTACTTTTTATGCCGTGTGTACGAGGTCCGTAAGCTATATTGTCGTATATACTCATAGGGAATGGATTTGGCTTTTGGAAAACCATACCCACCTGCCGTCTGAGCTCATTTACATCAACACTTTTGTCAAAAATATTAGCTCCGCCATAGGTAACTTCACCCGAAATTTTCACACTTGGAATAAGGTCATTCATACGGTTTAAGGTTTTAAGAAATGTAGATTTACCGCAACCTGACGGACCAATTAACGCAGTAATGCTTTTCTCTTGAATATCAATGTTTATATTTTTAAGTGCCTGAGAGCTTCCGTACCAGAGGCACAAATCTTTAGCTTTAATTATACTGCTCATACTTTTCTCCTTTTCTCAAAGTATTTCTGCACAAGTGTTGCCGAAAAATTGATTATAAGTGTCAGAATCATCAGAATTGCCGCTATGGCAAATGCCACCTCAAACTCGCCCTGCTCTTTTGCATAAACATAAAGTGCAACCGTAAGAGTAGCACCGGGACTTGTGAGAGCTTCAAACACATTACCCATAGCGTGAGCAAAGCCTGCCGTAAACAAAAGTGCCGCAGATTCGCCTAAAACTCTACCGATTGAGAGAATACAGCCTGTAATAACACCGTCTACACAACCGGGTAAAACTACTGTACGAATCATTCGCCATTTGCCTGCACCAAGTCCGAAAGCACCCTCTCGATAACTTTGAGGAACAGTTTTTAAGCTTTCCTGAGTGGTACGCATAACATTGGGAAGATTCATAATAACAAGGGTTAAAGAGCCTGCAATAAGCGAAGTTTTAAGTCCCATAAACTGACAAAAGAAAAGCATACCAACAAGTCCGTAAATAATTGACGGAATACCCGAAAGGGTTTCTGCGGCAAACTCAATAGCCGCTACTATTTTCTTGTTCTTTGCATATTCTGTCAGATAAATTGCCGCACCCACACCCAAGGGAATTACGATTATCAGAGTTGTGATTACAATGTAAAGTGTATTTAGAATATCAGGCAAAATGCCGATTCTGTCTGATATATAACTTGGCTTTGTAGAAAGCAGCTCCCAAGTGATATTTGGTATACCCTTTATAAGAATATACAAAATCAAAAACAGTGTAAGGGCTGCAACCAACGCGGTACAAATAAGCATACCGCTTTTCATAAAAGTTATATAAGCCTTTCGGCTTTTCTTCATTTTTCCTTTAAGCTCAATATTCACGGTATCACTTCCTTTCCCTTTTTAAGAAAAAGTTAAGGGTTACATTTATAAGCATAATAAAAAGAAACAACACTAAAGCAATAGAGAAAAGTGCCTGTTGCTGAAGTCCGCTTGAATATGCCATTTCGCTTGAT
>JAFQQF010000047.1 GCA_017411385.1 Ruminococcus sp. | reverse complement strand
GGTTCACTTGCGAGAACAGAAGCAACCGGTTATGGTCTTTTGTATCTTACCGATGAAATGCTTAAGAAAAACGGAAAGGATATCAAAGGAAAAACCGTAGTCGTTTCAGGAAGCGGTAATGTTGCAATTTATGCTGTGGAGAAAGCACAACAGCTCGGTGCAAAGGTTGTTACAGTATCCGATTCAAACGGCTGGGTATATGATCCTGACGGTATTGATGTTGCAGCTCTTAAAGAAATCAAGGAAGTAAAGAGACAGAGACTTACCGAATATAAGAACTACAGACCAAATTCCGAGTATCACGAAGGTAGGGGTGTTTGGAGTATCAAGGCGGATATTGCGCTTCCTTGTGCAACACAGAACGAGCTTGAACTTGATGATGCAAAGACTTTGGTTAAAAATGGTGTAATCGCAGTTGCAGAAGGTGCAAATATGCCGACAACTGCTGATGCGACAAAGTACCTTCAGGAAAACGGAGTGCTCTTTGCACCCGGTAAAGCTGCAAATGCAGGCGGCGTAGCAACCTCAGCCCTGGAAATGAGCCAGAATAGCGAGAGACTCAGCTGGTCACTTGAAAAGGTTGATTCAAAGCTTAAAGATATTATGGTTAATCTTTTCGACAACATTGATGATGCCGCAAAGCGTTACGGATTCCCCGGAAACTATGTGGTAGGTGCAAATATTGCAGGTTTTGAAAAAGTAGTAGATGCAATGAATGCACAGGGTATTGTTTAATACTAACAAATAAATAAAAACAAGTAAAAAGGCAAAGACGTCTTTAATGTGAGAATTTTTACATTGAAGGTGTCTTTTGCTGTTTATGAGGAGATGTTTTACTATGAAAACCGTACCGGATTATTTTGGAAGCTTAGTTTTTGATGACAGAGTTATGAAATCTAAACTTTCATCAAAGGTGTACAACTCACTGAAGAAGACAATTGATGAAGGAGCGCAGCTTGACTCAAATGTAGCCAATGCCGTTGCGGATGCCATGAAAGAATGGGCAGTTGAAAACGGAGCCACACATTATACACATTGGTTCCAGCCTCTTACAGGTATAACTGCCGAAAAGCATGACAGTTTTATTTCTCCTTCACCTGATGGCAGAGTTATTATGGATTTTTCGGGAAAAGAGCTTATTAAGGGAGAGCCGGATGCTTCAAGCTTTCCTTCAGGCGGATTACGTGCAACTTTTGAAGCAAGAGGATATACTGCGTGGGATCCCACATCATATGCTTTCATAAAAGGAAAAACACTTTGTATTCCTACAGCTTTTTGTTCATACGGCGGCGAAGCCCTTGATAAAAAGACACCACTTCTCCGTTCAATGGAAGCGTTAAATAAACAGGCACTTCGTATTCTGAAGCTTTTTGGTACAGAGGCTAAGTGTGTGCATACTTCTGTCGGTCCGGAACAAGAATATTTCCTTGTTCCCAAGGAAATGTTTGAAAAGCGTAAGGATTTGATTTATACAGGCAGAACACTCTTTGGTGCAAAACCTCCGAAAGGTCAGGAAATGGATGACCATTACTTCGGTGTAATCAAGCCTAGAGTAGAAGCATATATGACGGAACTCAATGAAGAACTCTGGAAGCTCGGAATCCTTGCAAAGACTCAGCATAATGAGGTTGCACCGGCACAGCATGAGCTCGCGCCAATTTATACAACTACAAATATTGCAACCGACCATAACCAGCTCACAATGGAAATCATGCAAAAGGTAGCTGCACGTCACGATCTTGTGTGCTTGCTTCATGAAAAGCCGTTTGCAGGCGTAAATGGAAGTGGTAAACACAACAACTGGTCTATGGCAACTGACACAGGTGCAAATCTTCTGTCTCCCGGTGAAACGCCGTATGAAAACGCACAATTCTTGCTGTTCCTTTGCGCAGTAATCAAGGCTGTTGACGATTATCAGGATTTACTCCGTATTTCGGTTGCAACTGCCGGAAATGACCATAGACTTGGTGCAAATGAAGCACCGCCGGCTGTTGTTTCTATGTTCCTTGGCGATGAACTGAATGCAGTTTTGGAAGCAATTGAAACAGATACACCGTATAAGGGTGCAGAGAAGACACAGATGAAGCTTGGAGTGGATGTACTTCCTAAGTTTAACCGTGATACAACCGATAGAAACAGAACATCACCATTTGCATTTACCGGTAATAAGTTTGAATTCCGTATGCTCGGTTCT
>JAFQQF010000012.1 GCA_017411385.1 Ruminococcus sp. | reverse complement strand
GGGGTTTATGTTTGCTATGTGGCTTTCTGAGGTGTTTACTTGTCCGTTGGTGCTTTTTACAGTTACGTTTCCGTAGGCATCATACTCATAAAGTGCGGTGATTGAGCCTGATGAATTGTAAAGTGCCACAACATCACCACGACTATTTGTTCCATAGTAATAATACGTGGGGGTTGTAGTAGCATTGATTCTGTACGACATACTTACAGGTGTGCCGTTTGCATCATAGCTGAAATCATATATTCTTGCACCGCGGGTCATCTGCCTGAGCAAACCGCCCTCGTATACGTATTTAAACTGAGTTGTGGTGCCGTCTTTGGTGACAGTCTTGCCAGCACGCATACCGCTTGCATCGTAGGTATAGCTTACACTTGCACCATTTGTCTGTGAGAATGTTGCAAGCTCTCTGCCGTTTTGCCAAGTCATTGTGATGCCGTCGCGGTAGTTCAGCGGATTTCCTATTGCATCATAGGTAATAGTCTGTCCGTTGTAACTTGTCAGCAAATCCTTCCACGTGGAGTCCCCATATGTATATCACATCATATTTTAGTAATATTAACTATATTTTTACTACTTTTTTCTATATTTATAGTATATCAGTCAAAATATCATATGTCAACAATGTTTTGTTTGTCGCATTATCACTTCCGAGTCATTTAGTGTGTTGAGCAATCAAGCTTATGAATTCTTAATTAGCTTATACATAAGTAAAACGCAGGGATAGGTTCGATTGTAGTGCAACATAGAAACCTGCACGGAAAGCGCAAAAGATATTAAATAGTTTGAAACAGTTCATAATATCCATATTGCCTGCATAATTCTCAGAAAATATCTTTAGTTTCGCTATATATTTTCGCAATACTTTTGTCTAAAATATTGATTTTTTACAAAAATTAATGTATATTTATGTTATGGAGTGATATTATGAGCAAAAATTATTTTATTAACGGCATTACTGATTTTCTAATCCTGTCTATCCTTGAAAAGCACGACAGCTATATGTATGAAATTGTTAAATCTATTTCTGAACATTCAGGAGGGTTACTCTCAATTTCACAGAACACCATATATACCGCTGCCTACAAATTAGAGGGTGAAGGAAAAATCAGCGAATACTCAAAATTGGTGGGCAGAAAGAGAACCCGAGTTTACTATCATATTGAACCCAAGGGTAAAGCTTATCTTGATGAGCTCACAAAAAGCTACAGCAGCACCATTGAAGGAGTTAAAAATTTCCTCTCATTTCTTGATAAAGGAGATAAAGCAGATGAATAAACTTTGCAAGGAATATATTTCTGAAATTAAGGCTCTTTTCCCTATAAAAAGAAAAGAAGAAAGAGATTACATCAAAAAAATCATAGCTGATGTTGAGGACTATTGCGAGGAAGCAAATGTTACAACCAAGCAGGAGCTGTACGAAAACTACGGCAAGCCTAATGATGTTGTTAACAACTATTTCTCTACAGTTGATACAGAATACATAGCAAAGCAAATCAGCACCAAAAGATTACTCAAAACTTTTGTTATTGGTCTGCTTGTTCTGGCAACTGTGTTAACCTCTGCTTTCTGTATCACTCTGTATGCTCAGTTTCAAATGGTAAAAAGAACAGAAGCAATTGGAGTCAGAACATATATAATCGAATACAATTAAAAGAAAGGCATAAAATGAAAAAAACTCTTATTATCACTCTAATCTTAACCCTTATTTGTTGCTCTGCACTCTGCGTTCCAGCAAGTGCAGTTGAAACAACAAAAACAGAAACCACCATCCAGTATCTGGAAAATGGCGATTACATCAAGACTACTATCACCTATTTTGAAACAAACTCAAGAGCAGCCACCAAATCCGGCTCAAAAACATCCGAATATTATAACAACGATGGTGATACAATGTGGTCCGTTACAGTATACGGTACTTTCACCTACAACGGTACAACATCATCCTGCACAAGTGTATCACGCAGTGCTTCTGCTTACGATAGCAGTTGGTCAATCAAAAGCTCCTCCTGCAGCAAAAGCGGAAACTGTGCATCAGCTACAGCAACAGCAACTCAAAAGTTGCTTATCGGTTCTAAGGATTTCACCAAGACCGTAAACCTCTACTGCAGTCCCTACGGTATCTTGTCATAACTGTAGGGTATTTTTATCCGCATTGATGTGAATTTATTTCACTCTTTTCTAACTTCAATATAATTTCAGATATATAAAGCTTTCATATTCATCTTCTTTATAAATAAAACAGAGGTTAACTCCTTTGGGGTTAATCTCTGTTTTTCTATATCAGCCCGTTAAGCTTCATATTGATACATTACTCTCTTTTATTCTCAACAATCAGTTTGACTCTTTGGAGTATTTATTATATAATTAGACGTTAACAATAAGACTTATTCGTAAACTCTTTTTCAGGAGGCTGTGAGATATGAAAAACAATGCTTGCAAAAATCAAAAGCAACCTGCAAAACTACTGAACATTTTGTCTGACAAGAACACAGGTAAGTTCTCTCTTGCTTATTTAATCCTGTTCTCTCTGGTGTTTATGTTTGTAGCTGTTATCTGCTACACACCGTTTATCATCAGAGGACAAAGCTTAATCTGGGAAACCGACGGACTTTCTCAGCATTACCTAGCTCTGATGTATATCGGACAATGGCTCAGAGAAATTCTCAGAACCATCTTTATTGAGCACAGCTTCTCTATTCCTGTTTGGGATTTCTCAATAGGCTCGGGTGCAGATGCCCTGACAACCTTTAACTACTATGGCCTGGGTGACCCCCTGTGTCTACTCTCTGTTTTTGTGCCTGCAAAATACACAGTTCATCTCTACAACTTCCTCATAATACTCAGAATCTACCTTGCAGGTATATTCTTTTCTCTCTTCTGTTTTTACAAAAAGCACAGATGCTTTGAAACCTTGCTTGGTTCCGTTACCTATATGTTCTGCGGATATACTCTCTTTGCAGGTGTAAGACATCCTTTCTTTCTCATTCCTCTGATGCTGTTCCCTTTGTTTATTCTGGGCAGTGAAAAAGTTCTCAGAAACGAAAGTCCCTTGCTTTTCATTCTGACTGTATTTATTGCATTTATCAGCAACTTCTACTTCTCATATATGCTGGTTATTCTTACTGTCATTTATGTGGCGGTAAGGTTCTTTACTGATAAAGAGCTAAAAAACATCTTCAAAACTGCAGGCAGATTTATTCTTTTTGGAGCCACAGGTGTTCTGATGTCCTGTGTTCTTCTGCTTCCTGTGCTCACAGTTTTTCTCGGAAGCAGCCGCACGGAAATTGAACGTGGCAGCCTTCAACTTCTTTATGATCCTTTGTTCTACACATCCTTCTTCTCAAAGTTTATGTCATATTCAAACGTTGGCACATGGACTATAACCGGATTTGCTCCTCTTTCACTTATTAGTCTTGTTCTGCTTTTCAAAAAAAGAGGCGAACATCTCTATCTTAAAATCATTTTTGCCCTGCTCACCCTAATGCTGATGATACCTCTTGCAGGCAAATTTATGAACGGCCTCTCTTACACATCTAACCGCTGGATATGGGGATACGGATTCTTTATGTCATATATAGCTGTTGTTATGTTCCCCTCTTTGCAAAAGCTCTCAAAAAAAGAAAAGCTGACACTTATCGGCTTTGCAGGAGTATATCTTCTTTTAAGCGTTGTTGTTTCAAACAGTTTCAATATATCTATGGTAGCACAGTATGCTATTTTTTCTGTGCTGATTATGCTCTTTGTTTGTGCAAAGGAGTTTTCTGATAAAAAAGGCAGAAGAATTCTTGCTGGCAGTGTTGCAATTCTCACTATACTATCCATACTGACCAACTCTTTCTTCTGCTATTCCTGCTTATACTCAGACTACATTTTTGAGTTCATCCCTACAGAAAAAGCCTATGCTCTGACCAACAAGTCTGCAGGAAGGCAGATGAAAGAAGAAATGGATAAAGAGTTCTGCAGATATGAGCAAATAGACAATTTTGTTCGTAACGGAGCTGTAGTTGAGGATACAAACAACGTAGCCTTCTATTGGAGTCTTTGTGATAACCATGTAGGTGAGTTTCTGAAAGACAATGCCGCTGTCAGATACACTTCCTATAATTTCCAGCATCTGTATAAATTCACAAGCATCGACTCTATCTTTGCGGTAAAATACTATTTCTCTGAGAACAAGGAAACTGACAAACCACCCTACGGATACGAATATGTAAAAGATATTAAAACAGCCGACGGAACGTTCTCAGTTTTTGAAAACAAACATCCCCTACCTCTGGGCTTCTGTTACTCAGATTATATGACACGTGACGAATATATGAAGCTTTCTTATGCTCAGCGTCAGGAAGCTATGCTTTCAAATGTACTTTTAGAGGAAGATGTGCAAGGCTTCGAAAAGAACACCTTCACCACAGAAAGCTACGAAATCCCTTTTACAATAGAATCAACTGACGGAGCTGTTGTTGAGGATAACAAGATTACAGCTCTCAAGAAAAACGCCACTGTGACTTTGGAATTCGAGGACGTGCAAAGCTGTGAGCTTTATCTGAACTTTGTAAATCTTCAGGGAGAAAACTATCTTGACAAAGAGGAAGTTTCAAAAGCAACAGGCAAGTGGAATAAACTCTCTGTTTCTGAAAAGCTGAAAATCAAGCGAGATGTTCTTTACTCCAGAGATGTAAAAGAATATACAATCTATGTCAGCTCACAGGGATACAAAACCAAATTCAACCTTGTAACTCCTGCACATCAGAACTACGAAGAAAATCACAACTTCCTTATGAATCTCGGTTACAATGAAGAGTCGCGCAATTCCATCACAATCAAAATAAGCGACCCTGCAGAGTTAACCTTTGACCAGCTGAAGGTTGTGGTAAATCCTCTTGAGGATTACGAAAGCAAAATCGCAGACAGAAGTAAAAACACACTTCAAAATGTTCAAATCGGCAACAACGGCTTTGATGGGGATATAAGCCTTGCTGAACCTCAGCTTCTGTTTGTTTCTGTTCCTTACAACGAGGGCTTCAAGGCTTACGTTGACGGCAAGGAAACTGAAATTCTCAGAGCAAATACCTTTGGCATGGCACTTGCCCTCTCTGAGGGTGAACACCACATTGAGTTCAGATACCACACCCGCGGACTCGCCCTTGGTGCTGTTCTTTCTCTTGCAGGCTTTGCAGTCTTCACCGCTATTACTCTTGCAAGTCGCAAAAAGAAAAAATAAAAAACTTTTGCAGTAACAAAAAGCTGTCCCACCCTTTGGGTAGGACAGCTTTTCTGCTTTTATAATCAGTTCCTTATATATCAAAACATTTCTTCAGCGTCAATCCATTTGTACTCAGATGCATAATCAAAAGAATTGACCACAGACACATCCTCGGACTTCACCTCAATGAGCAAATAACGATAATTCATATCACAGGTGCTTATTGAAGGAGTTATAATCTGTGTGTGGATTGTAAGCATATTATCCTCTATTGTAAGCTTCTGAACTTCCTGTGTGTAGCTTCCGCTTCCAAGAGGAACAAGGGCAATAATAAGAGAGTTCTCTGCAAAATACTCATCGCCAAATTTTTCATCCCTTTTAGGCTTAGGCTCCCACTGGTCTGTAACTTCACCGCGGATGCGAGAGAGCACCTCGTCCATTTCGTCTGAGCTTTCAACAAGGTAAATTTCAAGCTCTTCCTGCTCATAAAGCTCTCCCCATCCCTGAACTCTGGATTCCTGCAACACAGTAAACTCCACCTCTTCCAAAGGAGCGGTAGGTGCAGGCGGAATGGTGGGCTCTTCATCTACAGGAGGCTTGGGCAGAATGTCTGTATCG
>JAFQQF010000011.1 GCA_017411385.1 Ruminococcus sp. | reverse complement strand
TAACGAGTAAGACCCCTTGTAGACTACGAGGTTGATAGGTTGCGTGTGTAAGCATAGTGATATGTTCAGCTTGGCAATACTAATAGGTCGAGGGCTTGACCACAAACGACAATCTCAGGATTTGTCAGTCTTTGGTCTTTATTTGAAATTTATCTCTCTTATCTCACTCTTTATTCAGTTTTCAGGGTGCATGCCCTTTCATAGCTCCAGAGTTTTTGCTCTGGGGCTTTTTTCGTGTGTTAATTTAATGTGAACTTTTGAAGCACGGCTTGAATATGATAATATCTTCTGCTATATTAAAAATATAGATTAGGAAACGAGTTGAAATAATGTTTACTTTCAGAGCTTTTGAAGATAAGGATGCTGAGAGGATTCTCAGTTGGATAAAGGACGAGCACTCCTTCAGACAATGGTCGGCGGATACATATAAGGATTATCCGGCAAAACCGGAGGATATTGCTTTACGTTACAGCGAGATTAAGAGCAACCACAATGGTCTTGTTTATCCTCTTATGTTTACTTGCGACGGAGAAGCTGTGGGACATCTGATTGTCCGAGTTTTAGACAAGGAGCAGGGATTAGTCAGATTTGGCTATATTATTGTGGATTCAGAGAAGCGTGGGCAGGGCTTGGGAAGCAAAATGCTGAGAGAGGCTTTACGCTTTGCGTCTGACAACCTTGGTGCAAAAAGAGTTACCTTGGGCGTGTTTGAGAATAATCTGGGTGCTTGCAACTGCTATAAAGCGGTTGGATTTAAGCAGTTTGATATGAACGAGTATACTATCAACGGCGAACTTTGGAAATGCCCTGAGATGGAGTATGTTTTTGCGACGGGAATAGAGGAGTAAATATGAAGAAACTGTTGGCTGTATTATTTGCTGTGCTGATGTGCTTCTCGTTTACTGCTTGCGGTGAAAAGAACGAGCTTATCGGTACTTGGCGTGAAGAATTAACCTATTATGATGCAGACGGAGAAGAATATACACTTTTTCATACAATCGTTTTTAATGAAGATGGAACCGGTAGTGGTATAGGACAGTTATGGCTTGATGAACAACCTGATGATGCAGATGAATTTACTTATAATGTTGATGGTGAGTGTGTGCACATTAAGTCTATTTATTATGATTTTCACATTACCGCAACTTATTGTTTTGAGGGAGAAACTTTACTTCTCACAGTTCCTTATAATCCGTCAAAGCCTTATACGTATGAGCTTTCTTATGTTAAGGAGTAAAATTAATTGAATTTCTGTTGAGGTGTTGAAATATTGAAGAAACTGTTGGCTGTATTATTTGCTGTGCTGATGTGCTTCTCGTTTACTGCTTGCACAGATAATAATGAACTTATCGGCACTTGGCACACATACGATTTGGGAGTTGACATTGACTCACCGGAAATACCGCCCTATTACTCCATTGTCTTTGCCAATGACGGCACAGGCAGGGGGCCTATGAGTGGTCTTGACAGGCTTGATACGGTTGTGTTTGATTACACCGTTGAAGGTGATTTGATAAATGTTGTTACCGACGAAGGCAAAGAGATAGTTATTAAATATTGGTTTGAGGGTGATAAGCTTTATCTCGAATGGGATAATTACACCCGCACTCTGGAAAAGTATTCTGACGATGTCATCATTGAATGGCATTAAGCTTGCAGGAGGGTTTGATATGAAAAGACTTTTTGTGATTGTTTTAGCTGTTGTAATGTGTCTGTCCCTTGTTGCTTGCAAAGAGAAAAACTCCATTCTCGGCACATGGGAATGCGAGGTTTCTGTAATAGGCGAGAGTGTGCCCGAGGGCGAGAGCGTTGGGTACCTTACTTTTACTGATGACGGAATCTGCAGGTATGTTTACTATGTGGATAACGAAGAATATCATGTAACCGATATTGAATATACTACCGATGGCTCTCAGCTTACAATGAAGCATGAAGAAAGAGAGCTTACTTGTGAGTTCAGTGTTGACTCGGATGAAATGGAGCTTACATACAACGGTAATACTCAAATCCTCAGACGTATAGTTGAAGGATAAAATTGAACTCCCCGAATCTTTCTTAGACTCGGGGAGTTTTTATTTTGCTGTGTTATACGAACCAGTAGTAACCCAGTATGGTGTTGAGAATTGTAATTGTTATCAGATAGGTTATCAGAATTAAGGTTAAGGGAGAAGTAATATACACAAGGATTTTCTTTTTGAGGGGAATGTCAAGCTCGCCTTTTTCAAAGTGAAATTCTCTTTTTTTGACAACCTCAATAATGAAGAACACAACTCCTACCACGATGATACCGCCTGCAAAAAAGCAATATAAAAGGTAAATACCAATGGGGAGGAGGATTTCCAGGATAGATGACAATGAATTTGCCGAAAAGTTTTCTAAATCAATATTGCTTGCAAGATAATCCCTGAACACTGCAATAGCGTTGTTTATGCAATGAGCAATCATAGAGGGATAGATGGACTTTGTCCGCAGATAGAGAAATGCGGAGAACATACCAAATGAAGCTGTTGCAAAAATCTGGGGCAGGTTCTGGTGCCAGAGTCCGAAGAATACACCCGAAACGATTATGGCGAACACCTCTCCCAGCTTGCGGTTGTTGGGGAATATGAGTCCGCGGAAGATAAGCTCTTCGATTACAGGTGCAAAAAGCAGAGTAGGAACCAAGGCGTTAATCCATTTGGGTACTGTGAATAAACTCATACTCTGCACTAAGAACATACCGTCTGTAGGAGAAGCCGAGGTGCTGAGGAGGCTTTGAATCAATATGCTGATTAAGGTTGGGACTGATGCCAGCATTGCGCTTGCACCAATTGAGATAAGAATCCATTTAAGGCACCAGCTAAAGTTTTTTTCGGGCTTTCTGAAACAGGAGTTGAGTCGCACACCTGTGTTCTTGCCCTGAAATAGTCTGAGTGTAAGGATTCCTAAGGGCAGAATTATCAGGTAGATTACTGCGTATTTTAAGAAGCCTTCGCCTCGGTCAGACACCACAACCCCTGCTCTTTCCAAGGGTTTAATAATCCAGTCAGAGAAGTTGCAAGCGGAAAGTAAGTAAAGTGCGATGTAAATCAGCAAGGGTAAGGCTGTGGTGTTTGAAATTCTGCGGATTTGTTTGTTTATAAGCTTGTTGTCTTCCATTAGCTTCTCCTTTTATTCTGAAAGCCAGTTCTTGATTGTGGTAATATCCTCTTTGTGCATGCCGTGGGTTTTATCGTCGTGGGTTATCAGGGTACACGCTAACCCGTTTTTGTCAAACTCGGCTTTGAGGCTTTCTGCTTGTGAATAGGATACCTGCTCGTCGTACTTGCTGTGAATCATAAGAACGGGAGTGGTGATTTCCTCTGCCCAGCAGATTGCCGAACGATTTTCGTATTCTGAGGGAAGCAGCTCGGGAGAACCGCCGATGGAACTTTTCAGCAATTCTCTCATATCTTCTCTGTCGTTGTAGGCTTTTTTTAGGTCGCTTACAGCAGAAACGGCGACAATTCGGCTAACTCTTGTGTCTGAGCGTGCCAGCATATAGGTCATCATACCGCCTCGGGAAACACCTGCTACACAGAAATCCTTAATGTCGGTGAAATCAAAGGTTGACTCGCACAAGTCTATAAGCTTGATTAAATCGTTAAGGTCTGCGCCGCCGAATTCGTCTTTGCCTGTGCCTGAGTCGGCGCCTCTATACTGAGAAGCAATAACAACTCTGTTGATTTCGGCACAGATTTGAGCTGTGTCGGTGTCTGAAAGCAGACCTATTCTGCTGTTTCCGCCGCGGTTATACAGTAAGCAGGATTTTTTATTTTCGCTGCTGCAATCAAGGGGAATGGAGATATATGCCTTGACGGAGTAGCCGTCAGAGCTGTAGGTGAACTTGTAGCTTGAGCAAAGCTTGCTGTATTTATTCGGCAACTTAATTTCTTGAATATCTGAAATTGACTGAACTCCCTCATATTCAAAGAAGTTAACAAGAGCATTCTGAGAGGCTATGTTGCTACAGCCTGCAAAGGTAAGAGATGTGATGCAAAATGCAAGCACAGCAAGGAGAATTCGTTTCATATAAGCACTTCCTTCTTTAGAATTATATCATATTGTAATTAAATGTAAATACTTGCTTCAGAGCAGTATTGCACAGTTTTTAAGGCTGTGATATAATGCAGACATCATTTGTAAATATCGCGGAGGCTATTATGAAAAAATATATTGCTTTGATTTTGATTTGTATATTATCTTTATGTGTGCTTGGGGGATGTGATGTTGCAGAGAATAATCCTTCAGACACAAGTGGCAACGGGACTCCTACAGAAAGCGTTACTGAAGCTATGACAGCAATTCCCACAGAAACAGATGCATTGGCAGAGGAGGATACACAGGCATCAGAAGAGGGTGCTTCTCAGACAGAGAACAGCACAGCTTATGCAAAAACTCTTGTTGAAACCGAGGAGTTTACAGTTGTGATTACAGACTGTGCTACAGATGCCGATGCAGGCTTTACAATGAATGCATATCTTGAAAACAAAACAGACACAACTTTGGAGTTCAAGGTAACTGCATCTGCAATTAACAATAAAGATATGCACCCCGACTTTGCTTGTGATGTAAAGGCAGGAGAGAGTCTTACTGCTCCGATGACTTGGACTGCAGATAAGCTTGCACAGAGAAGAGTAACAGAGGTTAAAGAGGTAAAAATAGAGCTGCAGGTTATTTCCTACAGTGATGAAGTGAAGCTTCTTTCAAGCGATATTTATACTATTAATCCGTGATGAAAACACCCCGAAAACATAGTAAATAAGCCGACTCAACCTGTGGTGGATATATAAAACCTCCCCACTCAACCACGGGTGTGTAGACTTTGAGGGCATTAAAGGCTAGACTGTAGGTGAAAGGAGGAAGCCTTTTGGACCAAATCAAAATCGGAAAGTTTATTGCAAAATGCAGAAAAGAAAAAAGACTCACCCAGATACAGCTTGCAGAAGCTTTGAACATTACGGACAGGGCGGTTTCCAAATGGGAAAACGGTAAGGCTATGCCCGATTCATCTATAATGCTTGAGCTGTGCGGTATACTGGGAATTACAGTTAATGATTTATTATCGGGGGAGGTAACCGAAATGAAGGATTACAAAGAAGCTTATGAAAAGAATTTGCTGGAACTGGTAAAGCAGAAGGAAGAGTCAGACAAAAGATGGCTGAGGTTTGAAATTTACGTTGGCATTATATGCATTGTAGTATTTTTTGCCATGACTATAATCGCGTCCCTTGTGGCAATGGAGGATTGGCTGAGAATTGTGCTTATACTTGTAGGATTTTTTCCATTTCTTGTTGCTTGTCCTTTTATGCTTAGAATCGAACAGGTGGCAGGCTACTACGAATGCGCCGAGTGTCACCACAGATATGTGCCTACATTTAACAGTGTCCTGTGGTCAGCTCATATGGGCAGAACAAGACATATGAAATGCCCTGAGTGCGGTAAGAGAAGCTGGCAGAAAAAAGTAATCAGCAAGGACTGATATATAAGCAAGAAAAGAACGACCGACAGGAAACGTCGGTCGTTTTTTGTGTGTTACCAAATAAAAGGGATAAGTCGGTATTTTACTTTTTCTTTGTATTCCTTGTAGCCTTCAAGGTTTTGTGTGAGGACTTTTTCTTCGTTCTTTATTCTCTTTGCGATTATGAAAGGATAGGAAAGAAAAATCAGAAAGGAAATCAAAGAGCCTAAAACAATAGGTATGGAGAGGAATAAGAGCAAGGTGGCACTATACATAGGATGTCTGACAACACCGTAGAGCCCCGTGCTGATAACCTTTTGGTTTTCCTGTAACTCGATGGTGCGGGAGAGGTAGGTGTTTTCTCTGAGCACCTCGGCGTACATTATGTAAGCGAGTAAAAACACTACGGCACCGCCTATGGAAACCCCTGTTGGTAAAGGAAACCAACCGAATCTGAAGTCAAGAGAAGCTACAACAAAGCCCAGAATAAACATAAGTCCGCTTAATTTTACCACAATGCTCTGTTCTCTTTCTTTTTCCTTTGCATTCAGACGTTTTTTGAGAAGGTCGGGATTTACGAACATCATCACAATGCCTGCAAGAAACATCGGCACAAACAGTATGCCCATAAGAAGCCAACCGCCGAAATAATTGAAAGTCCCTGCAGGAAGAAAAACAAGCACCCCCACAAGCACTACTCCTAAAAGAAATTTGGCGATTGCACCTAAGAAAAGTTTTGCACTCAAATAAAAACACCTTCCAATTGTGATTGAAGTTTAAGTAATTATATCACATTGCAGAGAATAAAGGAACAGGGAAAAGAAAAATCCGAAAACCTGATGGCATCGGTTTTTGTGGTTTGTTTGAAATGATGACGAATAACAATCGCGTTTTTTGTCAAGAAGCTTCATAAGGTGTAGAATTGTAAAGTGACAAAAGAGGATGTTTGTGATATAATTGGTTCTGGCTTATTGAAATCAACATTTTTTGATGCTGTGTTGTTTATTTGCCTCCGTAAAAACGTTAAAATGATTTTGCAAAACAAAAAGGAGGACTATAAAATGAACACAGACAAAATTTACGCAGAATCTATTGCAAAGGATTATGCACCGAAAGACAATTCAAAAATTATTGCTCTTAAAAAATTGGACAATCGAGCAAAACTACCTGCTACTGTTTTTACTTACACTTGTGGTATCATATCCGCACTTGTTTTTGGTACAGGAATGTGTTTGGCTATGCAGGTTATCGGTAGCGGTGTGACAGGTATGGTGCTTGGCGTTATTATTGGCATTGTCGGTCTTATTGGTTGTGGTGTGAATTATCCGATTTATAAAAAGTTGCTTGAAAAAGGAAAAGCCAAATATGCCTATGAAATCGTGCGGCTTGCTCGTGAAATTGCAGAAGAGTAAGTGCATTTTACAGGGAGTGTTCTTGTGAATAAATCTGAAAGCAAATATTTTAATACTGCCACTAAAATGGACCTAGCGTTAATCTCTTTGCTGAAAAAGAAGCCCTTTGAATATATTACCGTAAGTGAGATTTGTAAAACAGCCGGAGTAAATCGCTCCACTTTTTATTTGCATTATGAAACCATCGGCGATATATTGGATGAAACGATGCGATATTTGTTAAATGATTTCTTGTCATATTTTTCGATTGATACTAAATCTATTGCATTCAATCTTACAGATTGTGAATTAAATGAGTTGGTTTTTATATGCGATAAATATTTGACTCCGTATTTGACCTATATCAAGGAGCACAAGGAGGTTTTTAAAACTGCCTTGTTACATAACAAAATCTTTGGTTGTGAAGATATATACAAGAGGATGTATGAAAGCATTTTCAATCCTATTCTAAAACGGTTTAATTACCCTGATGAGGATAGAAAATATGTGATGATGTATTATCTCAACGGCATTATGGCTATAATTAACGAATGGTTAAATGATGATTGCAAAAAAAGTATTAAAGACATTTCAAGAATAATAACAATTTGTATTTATGGACTTAATATTAAAAGTATCTGATTTTTGTTGAGTCTTGACAGTACATTAACCGCCCTAGGCTTTCATAGTTGTGGGGTGTTGAATTGGCATAAAAAGATGTTTTATCAAAACAAACAAACCCCGAAACCGTAATGGTTTCGGGGTTTGTTTGTGAAAATTTGTAAGATAATAAAATTATCTCTTTGAGTTTTCGGTGTACCGTTTATATCGTGTAATATCGTTGAAAATCGTGTATATTGTGGGGTTTTGTTTTATATAATCATCATGATTAATAAGAGTCTTATATAAAGAAAAAGAGTCATAAAGATTCTATAAAGAATCATTATGACTCAAGAAGATTGCAAAATGTTGAAATACTCCTCTGCTTGTGATACAATAAAAACAAAGATAATTTAATAGGGGGAATACTAATGACCAAGAAAAACCGAATAGAGTATTTAGTATGCACTTTAACTGTGGTTGTTACAGGATTCCTTATTTATGGACTTCTTGCAAGTCAACAACCACTTGTGAACGATAGCAAAGTTCAATCCTTCTTGCTTTTTGGTTGCTTGGGTGGTTTCGGCTTTAGTGCCATAGTTTCTACTATTATACTTTCCGTTGGTTTTTTTAAAAAACGAGGATTAGTTTTTAAAATTATTGCATCTGTTTTATGGCCCATTACATTTGGTGTTTGTGTATATGCGGGCATTTTTTCCTACATCCCTTATCAAATATATAATATTGTTAAAATTATATCTCTAATACGGGAAGAGAAAAAACAAAAAGAGTCAGAAGATACTACAACAGAAGATTGAGTTTTCCTTTTTAGATATCCTCACCCTAAGATTTTTAATGGTCGTAGGGTATCTTTTTAAAACTTGCACCAAGTTTGCACCAAAGCAAAAATCAAGACAAAAAGAAAACCCCGAAACCGTAATGGCTTCGGGGTTTGTTTGTGAAAAATTGTAAGATAATAAAATTATCTCTTTGAGAACTGGGGAGCTCTACGTGCGCCCTTAAGACCGTATTTCTTACGCTCTTTCATTCTGGGATCACGTGTGAGGAAGCCAGCCTTCTTAAGTGTAGCTCTGAGAGCCTCGCTGTCGTACTGAAGGAGAGCTCTGGAGATGCCGTGACGGATTGCGCCAGCCTGACCTGTAACACCGCCGCCTGCTACTCTGCAAACTACATCGAACTTTGCGCCTGTTTCTGTAAGCTCCAGGGGCTGACGAACGATGAGCTTGAGTGTTTCAAGACCGAAGTAATCGTCGATATCGCGGTCGTTGATTGTGATTTTACCTGTACCCTGGTAAAGACGAACTCTTGCTACGGAGCTCTTTCTTCTACCTGTACCATAGAAATAAGGTGCCTTATCGTACATTCTTAGTTGCCTCCTTCTTACATTTCCCAAGCCTCAGGCTGCTGTGCCTGATGCTTGTGCTCTGCACCTGCGAAAAGACGCAGACGGAGCATCTGTGCTCTGCCAAGGCTGTTTGAGGGAATCATACCCTTAACTGCCAGCTCCATTGCCTTTTCGGGTCTGGTAGCCATCAGTGTTTTGTAGTCGGTTTCCTTGAGGTGACCAACGTAGCCTGTGTGTCTTTGCCACTTCTTCTGTGTGAGCTTATTACCTGTAAGAACAGCGTCTTTGCAGTTGATGATAACAACATGGTCGCCGCAGTCTACGTGGGGTGTGAATGTTACCTTGTGCTTACCTCTGAGAAGCTTTGCAGCCTCAACTGCAACCTTACCAAGGGGCTTGCCGGTAGCATCAATTACATACCACTTGCGCTCAACCTCGCCTTTTTTTGCCATAAAAGTTGACATACGCGTTGCCTCCTAAATTCTTAATCTTTTTTTACTGCTCCAGTATGATAACACAGGCAAAATCTAAAGTCAACACCTTTTTGCAAATATCTTAATTTAGTACACTACAATCTCTTGAAATCTCAAAAATGCTCGTAAATGCTCGCGAATGCTCTTTTGCCATTTTTGAAAAAATCTTTATCAGAGAATGAATATCAGAGGAAAAATATTAAAAAGCCCCTTTAATATGGGATTTGTTTGTGATATAATAAATTTGTATGAGTGCTCAAAGCACAAATGAAAACGTGAAAGGAAGATTATTATGTATAGACTTGGAATTGACCTGGGCGGTACAAACATCGTTGCAGGCGTTGTAGATGAAAATTACAACATCGTAGCCAAGGCAGAATGTAAGACAAACGTACCCAGACCTGAATCCGAGGTTTGTGATTCTATGGCTGAGGTTGCAAAAGAGGCTGTTAAAAAAGCAAAGCTCAAGATGAGCGACATCGTTTCCATCGGTATCGGTGTTCCCGGTGCGGTTAACCCTGTTACAGGTATTATCGAGTATTCTGCAAACCTGTTCTTCCACAACTGGAACATTGTTGAGATGATGGAGGAGCGACTTGGCACAAAGGTTATAATCGAGAATGATGCAAATGCCGCTGCATACGGTGAGTTCCTTGCAGGAAGTGCCAAGGGCACAAAGAACGCTATTGCTATTACAATCGGTACAGGCGTTGGCGCAGGTATCATCATTGACGGTAAGATTTACTCAGGTTCCAACTATGCAGGTGCAGAGATGGGCCACATGGTTATCGTAAAAGACGGTAAGGAATGTGCCTGTGGCAGAAAGGGCTGTTGGGAGGCTTATGCTTCCGCAACAGGTCTGATTAATCTGACAAAGGAAGCTATCCTTAAGGAAAAGCCCGACTTCTCCTATATGCTCTCACTTTGCGACGGCGACATTAACAATGCCAACGGCAGAACTGCTTTTGACGCAATGCGCGCAGGCGATGCAAGTGGTAAAGCCGTAGTTGACGAGTATCTTTCATACCTTGCTTGCGGACTTATCAATGCAATCAATATCTTCCAGCCTGATGTGCTTTGCATCGGCGGCGGTGTTTCCAACGAGGGCGAAACTCTGCTTGCTCCTCTGCGCGGAATTATTGAGGCTGAGCGCTACACCAAGCACAATCCCAAGCAGACATTAATCTGCAAGGCTTCTCTTGGAAATGACGCAGGTATTATCGGCTCCGCTTTCCTTGACAACATTTATTGATTATAAATAACGGATAAAATAGGAACCACCCGAGGCTTTAAAGCTACGGGTGGTTTTTCATATATAATGGATTAGTGAATAAAGTTTGTGCGGACTACAGGCTCGCGCTCGGGAACACCGAATTTTTCTTTGCCGAGAGCAATGCTCTTCATAAGGAAGGACATATTCTTTGCAAGAGTTCTCATAGACTGTAAGCCTTCTTCGTCCTGCTCAGCTTCGCCGGGCTTTGCGCCGTGGATACTGTTCCAGTACTGACCTGATGCAACAGGCATACCGCTGATGGTGAAGAACTTATTAAGTTCATCAAAGGTGGAGGAAAGTCCGCCTCGTCTTGCGGATACCACAGAAGCGCCAACCTTCATTGTTTTGTCAAAGTTTGTGCTGTAGAAAAGTCGCTGGAGGAAAGCCATAAGTGTGGCATTTGCAGATGCGTAGTAAACGGGGCTTCCTACAACAAGACCGTCACATTCCTCAAACTTGCGGATTGTGTCGTTTACAATGTCGTCGTAAACGCATTTGCCCATTTCGTGGCAGGCTCCGCAGGCAATGCAGCCGCGGATTTCCTGAGCACCTACATGGAGAATTTCAACCTCAATACCCTCTTCTTTGAAAACCTTTTCCATCTCAGCAAGTGCAACTGCGGTGTTACCCTTTGCACGGGGACTTCCGTTTATCATCAATACCTTCATTATTTGTACCTCAATTCTGAATCTTTAATTGATACATTTACATTATACCATAAAAAAACTGTTAGCAATAGTGTTTTTTTTATTTGAAGATAATTTTTGTGCAAAACATCTTGTTTTCTTATCCCGTAATGTTATAATTATGTTAAAAGATAGTTGTTGCGGATGGAGTTTGAACGCTTGAGCAGACTTGCAGTGCATTTTGATGTGCTAAAGGGCAGAAGAATATAATATTATTAATCGTTCGCGGCGGTACAAAAAGACTAAATCCGAAAATTTAAAACATTGACTGTGAAAGTTTGCAATGATACATACGGAAAGGATGAGCAATATGAAAAGGAAATACAAGAACTTACAGAGAATACTGACTTTGGTTGTGACGGTTCTTATTTTTCTGGCTTCTCTGCCTTTTGCTTATGTGAATGCCATTGAAACAGCAGACAACACTCAGCAGGTTGAATATACGGGCGGATGGAATCCCGCTGAATATCCCACAGAGGGAACACTTTATAAGGACCGCGTTGCGGTGAGCAAGACGGTTGCTCCCACAGAGCATGAGAATTACTTTGATGTAACTTTGAGCATTGTGGCAAAGCCCAGAGTTATTGACCAGTCGGTAGACGTTGTGGTTGTTATGGATGTGTCCAATACAATGAATTCAACCCATCAGGGTTTAGGTCCCAATAACGCAGGATATGACATAAAGGATGCAAGGCTCACCCATGCAAAGGCGGCAGTAGACACCTTCCTTGATTTGTATTCTGTTGATGAAAAAATAAGCGAGGACAGACGCTTTGGTCTGGTGACCTTTAACTCTTACGCGAATACTGTTATTCCTCTGACTACGGTGAATACTCACGAGAAGGCTGAGGAGCTGATTGCAAAGGTAAATGCAATTACTGCTCCCACAGATAACAGGGTGAGATTTACAAACATTGAGGGCGGACTTCAGCTTGCGTACAATCTGCTCAAAGACTCTGATGCAGCTTTTAAGTATATAGTATTTCTTACAGACGGTTTCCCCACAACCTACATTGAAAGCGGAAGAAGTTCCAATACTCAGATTGTGGGATATGATACATATATGACAGGTGCCTACTCGGCATCTAAGGCAGGTACAGACGGCTACTTTGCAGACTCTGTAACCCAAAAGATTTGCACCTACGGTGTAAACTACTCTGATAAGGCGGCAGACAGAGCGGATGATGTTGCACAAGAGATTAAAGATGCAGGCATCAATATATTCTCTATCGGTGTGGATGTTGACGCTCAGAGCATTCCGAATTATCTGAGTCTTGCCAACAACACAGCTTTTACAACAGTTGACCGCACATCAGAAAACCACGTTGTCGGTAACACTACCGATTCCTACAAAGAGTGGCTCAGGGATGCTGTTGCAGGCGGTGCTATGCTTGATAAAGCTTCAGAAACAGAGAATATTCACAGATATTCAACAGGTAACAGTGCCCTTGAGCTTACCGCCGCATTTACAAATATCTTAAAAGATATTGAGATTATTCCTTCGAAAACTCTGGAAGAAGCTTATACCCTTGACACTATGAGTGACAATGTGGAGTTTATGTACTTCTATGATTTGCAGGGCAACCCCACAGAGAGGCTTACAAACACCAGACACGGCGGAGATGTTGCCGTGTTTAACGAAGAGAATAAAACAATCAAGTGGTGGCTGACAACAACACAGAGCTTCTATATTGATGAGATTGGAAATTACGTGCTTTCCGTGAAATACAGAGTAAGACTTAAAGCTGAGGCGGAAGGCTTTGAAGTTTCCAAAGCATTGGAAACGAGCGAAAAAACAACTTTTTATTTCAAGACCACGGATTTTGGAACAGGCAAGCCTCTTTACGGAGATAACAGTATAGACTATCCCATCCCTCAGGCAGAGGGCTACAAGGGCAAGCTTGTCTTTACAAAGACAGATGCCTCAACAGGCAATCCTCTGGAAGGTGCAGAGTTTACTTTGCGCCACTATGGTGCAAGCTGTCATATATGTAACGGAGATGCGGTAATTTCAGAGATGACTGCAGAAAGCAACCGCAGAGGTCAGGTGGAGTTTGAGAATATCCCCTCCGGCCACGAATACGTGTTGATTGAAACCAAGGCTCCCGAAGGTTACAAGAGCGGTGCTCACCACTCTGTAAATGTTGCATACGGCAAAACCTACCTTGACTCTGTGGAGGTTTCTGAGGAAGCTCCCGGTGTTGTAAAAAATGACACCATTGAGCCTGTAGAGATACAGCTTAAAGCTCAGAAGAATATGATTGGCAGGGATATCACCGCGGATGAATTTCATTTTTCACTTACAGGTGTTTTTGAGTTTGGTAACAAATTCCATGAGATAGAAGCTTGTGATGAAAACGGACTGGTTACCTTCCACGAAATCCGTTTTGATCAGGTGGGAACATACGAATTTGAGCTTCGTGAGATAAAGGGAAGAGATGCATCTGTTGTTTATGACACAAGAGTATATCACATTGATATAGAGATTGGACTTTCTGATGACGGACGTTCCTATACGGTTGAAACCACTGTTAACGGCGAGGCTGTGGAGAATGATGCATCCCCTGCTCCCTTTGAATTTACCAACACTCTGCGAGAAGCAGGAAAGGCGAGTCTTAATTTTGAAAAAACTCTGGACGGCGAAGCTCCGGAGGATGGAGTTTTCAGCTTTACATTGACAGACGAAAATGGGAAGGTTCTCCAAACCAAGTCAACCGTAAACGGAAAAGCGACTTTTGATGAGATTGAATATACACAGGAAGGTGTATACCGTTATACAATTGCGGAGAATCACGCAGACGAAGTGTTTAACGAGATTTTCTTTGACCATTCGGTTTATAATGCAGTGGTAACGGTTACGGCACCCGAGGATAACTCAGCTTTTGAAACTAAAGTAGAATATTTCCTTGAAGGGGAAGAAACAGAAGTTCCCGTGTTTAGAAATTTAACCAGAGAAGAAGCAACCCTGAAACTGAACTTTGTGAAGACTCTTGACGGACTTGCACCGCAGAAAGACAGATTTGCCTTTGAATTAAGGAACGGCGAAGGCAAAGTTGTTGAGGAAATTAAGAATGCCGAAAGCGGACTAATCGCCCTGAGCACCCAGACCTTTGACGAGGTAGGATATTACACCTACACAGTGAACGAGATTATCGGTGATGAAGAGAATATAATCTACGACAAAACCGTATACAGTATCTATGTTACGGTTGAGCCTCATCACAACCTTAGTAACTATTTTATTGAGGTGGATGTGAAAAAGAATGCGGGTGAGGGAGAAGAGCTTGTTATTCACGCCCATGGAACACACATTGATATAAGCACGAACGGCGACTTGGCGTTTGTGAATACTACAAAAGAAACAGAACCTCCCACAGAGCCTCCCACACAGGAGCCTACAGAGCCTCCTACACAGAAGCCTACAGAACCTCCTACACAGAAGCCTTCGGAGCCTCCTACACAGAAGCCTACGGGTCCCGATGTTCCTGATACAGGCGAAAATAACAACACACTGATGTGGATGGCCGTTATGTTCATGCTTGGCGGAGGAATAGTTACAGTTGCTTACAATCGCAAAAAACGCGAGGAATAAGCTTTGAAGACAGTGTTTTCGCTTTCCGTTAAATGAAATGAGCCCCCTGCAGAGAAATCTGCAGGGGCCGAATTTTGTATTAATCAGAAAAAACACACGGACACTTGATTTTAGTTGATAAAAGTGGTATCATATAACATTATCTCGTATATGTATAGAGATAGTTAAATCCGTTTATTAAAAGGGTGATTCCAATGAACAGTCTTTATGTTCCCAAAGACTATACACCGAAGCTTTCGGGCCACGACCTTCAGCTTGCCATTGATTGTGCCAAGCAGGCTTTTCAGCAGGAGTTTTCTCAGGCACTCAATCTTAAGAGAGTATCTGCACCTCTGTTTGTAAGCTCTCTGTCGGGCATGAACGATAACTTAAGCGGTACAGAACGTCCCGTTGACTTTGACATTCCTGCAATCGGCATTACAGCGGAGATTGTTCACTCTCTTGCAAAGTGGAAGAGAGTAGCTCTTATGAAGTACGGCTTCTCAGCACATGAGGGCATCATTACCGATATGAACGCCATAAGACGTGACGAGGAATTGGACAACATCCATTCAATATATGTAGACCAGTGGGACTGGGAAAAAATCATTACTGCCGAGGATAGAACAGAAGATTATCTGAAAAGTGTGGTTGCACTTATTGTAAACGCGGTAGCAGATGTAAACGACAAGCTCAGAAGCAAGTTTCCTGCCCTCTGCGCAGAGATTAAAAGAGAGATTTCCTTTATCACATCTCAAGAGCTTGAGGATATGTATCCCGAGCTTTCTCCTGAGGAAAGAGAGAACGAATACACTAAAAAGCACAAGACGGTTTTTATTATGAAGATTGGCGACAAGCTCAAATCGGGCAAGCCTCACTCAAACCGTGCTCCCGACTATGACGATTGGAGCCTTAACGGTGACATCCTTGTGTGGAACGAGGTGCTCAGCCGTGCCTTTGAGCTTTCTTCAATGGGTATTCGTGTTGACAAAGCAAGTATGGAGGAGCAACTTAAAAAGGCAGGCTGCGAGGAACGCAGAAACCAGCCTTATCACCAGATGCTCTTAAACGGCGAATTGCCCTTAACCATCGGCGGAGGTATCGGTCAGTCAAGACTTTGTATGCTCCTTCTGGGCTGTGCCCACATAGGTGAGGTTCAGTCCTCTTTGTGGGATGCGGATACTGTGCTCAAATGCAAACAGCACGGTATAGCACTCCTGTAAATTTTATACTTACTTATTATTCCACCGCAGAACCGGTAAGGTCCTGCGGTGGTTTTGTATCTTCGAGGGAAAAATCGGGGAAGCAGGGTGCTGCTCTGAGGATTTAGCAAAAAAGGGTAAACGGAGTTGACAAAGTCTTTAAAGTGTCTTTGGTGAAAACGCCGTTTTTTGTATATACAATAAATGTTTTTAAGCTAATGTTTACTTAATTACTGCTTTTGTGATATAATAAATTTATAAGTGTAAAATACCAAGGAAACGGATTTTACCGAGGATTTTGACAGGAGTTGATTTTTTTGAAGAAAAAGTTTTCAAGAGTAATATCAGCAGTGCTTGCACTTGTGGTTGTACTTTCCTGCCTTGTGGTTTCGGTGGTGCCTGCATCAGCAGCTACATACAGAAACGGTGCTCAGTCAGGACCTTCCTCGTCTTACAAAAACGGTAAGTATTACAAGAACTACCTAAAGGTTCCCATTACAGGTGACAACAGAACCGACCTGCTTGCCATTGCCCTTTCTCAGCTGGGATATCAGGAGGGTGCCTCCAACGGTGCTTTTTCCGGTGAGGTTTCAGGTAGCTCCAACTATGTTGAGTATAGCTACAATATGGGCGATTTAGGTTTGGGCTATGGTGGTTCAGACTATCCTTGGTGTGCTTGCTTTGTATCCTGGTGTTTGTATCAGTCACGATGCACAAATCAGGGAACATACTCATCCCTTGCCCGTTATCATTCAGGTGATTATGACTACATCTGGAAAGAAATCAGCTGCAGCCAGTGGGTGCGTCAGCTTAAGGGTGCTGGTTATTTCAAATATTCCAAATATGAGGGCGGTTCCTATACTCCCAAGTCAGGTGATCTGGTGTTCTTCCAGAACTCCGGCGGTGTTGCTCACATAGGTCTTTGCCTCTATACAGACGGCGGCAGAATCTATACAGTTGAGGGCAACACCAGCAGTAACTCAGGTCTTGAGGCAAACGGCGGCGGTGTATACTTCAAGAACTATGACCTGGGTACATCTTATCTGTATGGCTACGGAACTCTGCCTTATGTAAAGAACAGCTCTGTACCTCAGATTGACTATAGCGGTAAGAATCCTACTCCCGGTCTTTATGTGACCTATGCAAATAAGTATTTCTACACCACAGAGGATGGAGATGCTTATGATTACATTGTTCCCAGATACACAATTGTTGAAGTTACAGGTGAGTGCAGCAACGGTCGTCTGAGAGCTCTGTATACCACTCCCGAGGGTACAGTTGCTGAAGGATATTTGCTCAATACAGATGCCAGAGTAATTCAGCTTACTTCTACTGAAGAAACTATGACTCCTGAAGAAATAGCAAGAGAAGACCTGAAGAAAACGATTGAGTCAGCAAAAAGTATCCGACACTATAATTATACAGAGGCAACAATCCTCCTAATAAGAAGTGCATACAGTTCTGCTGTTTCTGTGTTTAACAATACAGCATCCACAGAGGCACAGCTCAAAGAGGCAAATACTACACTGAAAAACTTAATTGCACAGACAGGAAGCAACACCATTGCTTACAACAACAAGGGTGTTTATGTCAGCGGACGTAATGCCTATATAGGTGCAGGTGACTGTTTTGTCTATTCGCCATTGTGGAATGACGGTCTTGTTGCTACCAACAAGGCAAACATCTGTTATACAGTAAATGTTGTAGTCGGATGGGATTCTTATCTTAACTGCAATGTGGTAAAGTCTGTTTCTGAGGGAACAGGCACAAGCACACCTTCAATTCAGCTTAACGATGGAGAGTGGCTTATTGCTGCTCATAACTGGGAATACGGAGTTTCAGATTCTGATAATCCGGTGGAATACAGCGGAACAAACTATTATACTCTCTTAGGTCTGGAAGAAGGTACTAAGGTATACCTCTCAGGCGGCACAATTCTGAATGCAGGCACAGACGTAGAGCCTGCCGCCTTTATTAAGTTTGCTCCTCCTGAGTCAACAAAGATGACTGCTAAAAATGAAAAAGCAGAAAAAGGCGATTTTGTACTTTTCACACCTGAGTTTAACGGCGGTCTGCTTACACATTCCAATGCAAATGTTCATAAGACTCTCAACGTGGTTGCACAGTGGGATGAGAGCAAGGGTATTTGGGTTGTTACAGATAAGTTCCACGGAAACGGCAAAGAGGACGAAAGCTCAAATATTGAGATTACAGACGGTCAGGTTGTTATTTCCGGTTACGCTTGGGAGGCAGGTGTAACTGACGGAACATCTGTTGCAGGTTCTACAGGTAACTATAATATGCTGGATACTGCACAAATCGGTCAACAGGTTGTGTTCTCGGGAATTTCTCCCAACACAGGCTCAGATTATCTCTCTATTTCTGCCAATATCGATTTTGTTGATTATGAAGGAGAAGTGGAAGAAGAGGAAGATGAGCTTATTACAGAGCCTGTTAATCTGGCACTTAACAAGACCTATGAAGCATCTGCAGCAACAGCTTACGGATATGTTGCTGACCTGACAGACGGAAAATATGCTGAAAAACTTGATTATGACTATAAAGACGAGTGGTTTGGCTTTACATTCTACATAAACGCAGTAAACGGAGCGGGTATTGTTACAGTAGACCTTGAGGATGTATATAATCTGTCATCCTTCCGTGTGCATCTGTCAGAAAACGACAAACCTTCAGGAGTAGCTCAGCCTGCCAAGATAATGGTTGAAACATCTCTGGATGGTGAAAATTATACTTTAGCTGGATATATGACAACAAATCAGGATGCTTCCGTTTCCTATTGGGCAGAGTGTGATACTGATAAAACCACTATCGGCAGATACGTTCGTTACACCATATATAATAACGAAGAAGGCTACAACTGGATGATGCTCAATGAGGTTGAGGCTTACGGCACCTCTGTTACAGGCAAAGAAAACATTGCTTTGGGCGCAACACAGACCGCAGACTCAGTTGATGGTTACTATACAAGCCTTACAGACGGAGTTGCTGACAAGGAGCTTGCTTCAGATAAGTGGTTCGGCTTCCTCAGCACAGACGAGGATGTGCCTCAGAATACCGAAAACGGAGTAGGAAGTGTTGTGCTTGACCTGGGTGCAAGATTCAGCATAAGAGAAGTTAAGGCACACTTCTTTGCAGGAGAAAACTCAGAATCAATTGCTTCTCCCGCAGAGGCTGTTGTGTATGTTTCGATTGATGGAAGTACCTATGCAAAGGCGGGTTCATTGGCGCTTAATGCCGACAGCACAGAACCTTATTGGGCAGAGCTTTCTACTGATGGCGCTGTAGGCCGTTATGTGAAGATTCAGGTTACAAATGCTGATAAGTGGGCTCTCCTGAATGAAGTGGAGATTTATGGCAATGTTCACGTTCAGACAGACGATAACAACATTGCATTGGAGAAGCCTTATTCCTCTCCGGCTTTCACAAATTCTCCCTTTACAGCTTCGCTCACAGACGGAACTGCTTCAAACATATTCCAGTACGGAGTGAACAATTCCTCGTGGTTTGCATTTAAGAATACAGGGGATAATGCTACAGGCAATACAACCAACAACAGGGGAATAGTTACCATAGACTTGGGCGGTCAGGCTGAAATTACAGGAAGTAAGATTCATCTATTTGCAGGTGCAAACGATGCCGGCGCCGTACAGCCCGGAGTTATGAATATATACATATCCGATGACGGCAAGGTGTTTGACTATATTACCTATGCCAATCCCGATGTCTCCAAAACCTCTCCCTACTGGGCAGAGTTTACTTGGGATGAGCCCGTATATGCCCGATACATAAAGTATGCTGTAAGTGTAGCTGAGGGTGATATGGTTCTTCTAAATGAAATCAGCGTTACAGGTACAATGCTTACTTTAAACGAATCCGACGAACCCGGTTCAATGTCCAACGTTGCTCTTTCGGGTAATTTCAATAATTGGAATGCAACCCCAAATATGCAGAGAGTGGATGAAAATAACGTTTCAGTTGCATTGGAGCTTTCTGAAGGAAAATATGAATTTAAGCTTCTTGACGGCAGCGAGTGGTACGGAAACAACGGAGAAATTGAGAACACCACAGAGCATACCTCCGAAAACGGTTGGGAGATGACTGCCGATGCCGGCAACTGTATTCTCAACGCAACAGGCGGCATATATACCTTCCTTTACAATAAGGAAACAAGAATGCTCAAGGTTCTGCACACACCCGATACATATTATATCCGCGGTGATTTTAATGAGTGGGGTACATGGGATGTGCTTTCTGAAAACGAAGACGGCACCTTCTCAAAGACTCTGACTCTTGATGCAGGTACCTATGAGTTCAAGGCGGCAAACGAGGAGTATACAAAGCAGTGGCCTGAATTCAACAACAGCATTACTCTCAGCAGAAAAACAGACGTAACCTTTACTCTGGATATTTTTGCAAACACACTTACGTACACAACCGAGATAAACGATTTCTTTGTTACCTTTAAGGGCTACAACGGTGCGGTTCTCAGCACTCAGCAAGTAAGAAGAGGAGGAGCTGCTCAGGCTCCCGAAGTACCTGTTGTTGACGGCTATAATTTTACAGGATGGGACAAGAACTTTGATAATGTAACTGAGGATGTTACGGTTTCGGCTGTATATCAAAAGAATCACGGAACCTTTAAGGTCGACGTAACAGGCGGCACTGGCTTTACAATTTCTGTAAACGGCGGTGCAAGTCGTCCTCAGGGCTCAACCTACATTAATACAAAAATGCCTATTGGTGCTTCTGTCACCGTTGTTGCTATGAGCAATTCCGATGCGGAGTTTATGGGCTGGATTAATCCTGCAAACGGACAGATACTGACAAAAGAGTATACATACAGCTTCACAACCTCCGGAAACGACTTTATCAAGGCAATGTATAAGACAGACATTGACGGAGTAAACTCGGTAATCTTCAAGAACGGCAAGGCATATTCAGGCAAC
>JAFQQF010000010.1 GCA_017411385.1 Ruminococcus sp. | reverse complement strand
TACTATCATATATACAAAGCCTATTGTCCTCGCATGTTGCGGTGTGCATCGTGTAGAAGTTTCATCAGCGCTCTCCTTAAAAATGATTCACCGAATCATTTTTACCTTCGGATACAGCGCAAAGTCGCTGTATCCTCGGCACAGTCGCCTCGAGTCCCTGATGTCGCCACTACGGGTAAAATCAAAAGGCAGTAACACCATTTGGTGTTACTGCCTTTTGATATGGTGGGCCATCAGGGACTCGAACCCCGGACCAACCGGTTATGAGCCGGTTGCTCTAACCAACTGAGCTAATGGCCCTCATTTGGTAGCAAAAGTAATTATATCAATTCGTTTTGTCTTTGTCAATATTATTATGTTGAGATTTTCCTGTCTTTATTGTATTTATTTGTTGATACCATGCTTTTGCCGTGTTATAATACTATATATATGCAAGGAGGTGGGAATATGTTTGAGGTTGTTACCCAATGGGATTTTAACATTCTATATTGGATACAGGAAACAATCCGCACACCTTTTTTGGACTCTTTTTGTGCAATGCTCAGCTACGCTTTTGAGGCTGGTTTCCTCTGGATTGTGACGGCTGTGGTGCTCATTGCCTTTCGCAAAACAAGGGTGGCAGGAGTTTCTCTTCTTTGCTCTATGCTCCTTGCTCTGCTTATAGGTGAGCTGGGACTTAAGAATATTATCTGCAGAGAAAGACCTTGCGTGGTGGATTCTTCTGTGGCGCTTGCTATTCCTGCGCCTTCATCTTACAGCTTCCCTTCCGGACACACAGGTTCGTCATTTGCCGCGGCAGGAGGAATTTTTGCTTTTAATAAAAAGCTTGGTATTCCTGCCTTGGGGTTGGCGCTTCTTGTAGGTCTTTCTAGGATGTACCTCTTTGTGCATTTCCCAACAGATGTTCTGGCAGGAGCTGTGCTTGGCATCCTTTGTGCCTTTGCAACATATTTGATTTTCACAAAAACTCACCTTGACAGAAAGCTTCAAAGCTTTGGCAGGTAAACTGCACGACTCGCACTACATTATATATATCAGGAGGTTTTGGTATGAATGAACTTAAATCCGTAAATCTGTTTGACTTTTCAAAAACTATTGCAAGAGAGCTTTTTGAGAGCAAGGAGTATCCTTGGGAGCTGCTGCCTCTCATTTCTGAGTACATAGTAAAGCTGGGCGAAACACTCAGCGAGGATAAGTTTGATAAAATAGGGGAGAACATCTGGGTTGCAAAGAGTGCAAAGATTGCACCCACAGCTTCACTTAACGGTCCTCTTATCATTGATGAGGATGCTGAAGTTCGCCATTGTGCATACATCCGCGGTAATGCAATTGTGGGCAAGGGAGCTGTTGTAGGTAACTCAACAGAGCTTAAAAACTGCATTCTCTTTGACTGTGTGCAGACCCCTCACTATAACTATGTGGGTGACAGCATTTACGGCTACAAGGCACACACAGGGGCAGGTGTTATCGCATCAAACCTTAAAGCAGACAAGTCCCTTGTAACAGTTAACTTCCGTGGTGAGAAGGTGCCTACAGGAGTTAAGAAGTTCGGTGCTATGATTGGCGACTTCGGCGATATCGGATGCAATACGGTTATGAACCCAGGCTCGGTTATCGGCAGGGGCACAAATGTTTATCCGCTCTCCTTTGTAAGAGGTTATGTTGAGGCAAACTCTATCTATAAGAAGCAGGGCGAGGTTGTAGAGAAAAGATAAGGGGAGTTATTTATGAGTAAGCTTGCATCAGGAGGAACAAGGTATGCGGGACTGGATTTGATTCGTTGTCTTGCGCTTTTGTTTGTGATAACCTTTCATTCCTTTCTATATAACGGCTATTATTACACACCTCAGACGGGAGGGTTGATGTGGCTTGCCGGTAGCTTCCGTTGGCTCAGCGTAGGCTGTATCGGCTTGTTTCTGATGCTCACAGGATATCTCAAATGTGAAAACACAAGCATCAGGTCGTGTTACAGAGCCTTGCTCACGACAGGTGTAGGGTATCTTTTGGCGGCTTTTATTACTATTCCAATCCGTCATTTTCAGTTTGGGGCAGAGCACACCTTCACCGAATGGATGACAAAGCTCTTTGATTTCAGCGCATTGTACTATGGCTGGTATGTAGAGATGTACTTAGGTCTTGTGTTGATTATCCCCTTTGTGAATATGGCGCTCAAGCAGATAACAAAGACAAAGCATCTTCTTTGCTTTGCAGGGGCGATGCTTGTGCTCACGGCTCTTTCAGGAGCAACAAAGTGGGTTATTTTCCCCGACCATTGGCGCGTGACCTATCCGCTTACTTATTATGTGCTGGGTGCTGTTGTGCGCAGACTTCAGCCAAAGCTTAATCCTTTCCTTGGCATAGGCTGTGCTCTTACTATGGCGGCAATTCTCGGAGCCTTTACGGTGCTTTCTACAGACGGACAGCTAAGCGAAGCGTTGACATGGGAATTTGCAGATATCTGGATTGTATTTATTGCGGTTTGCCTTTTTGTTTCCTTGTATCGTTTGAATATTCCCAAATTTCCTGCAAGCGTGCTGGCTGTTATGTCGGGCGGCTGTTATGGCGGTTATTTATTATGCCATCTGTTTGATGCGTGGGTTTACGATCTTTATCCCCAGTATAAGAACCCCGAAAAGTACATATTGATGTTTATTTGTGTAACGGTTCCTATTTATCTGGCTTCGGTTTTCTCGGGGATTATTTTGCAGACTTTAACTGATTTAATTTTGCCGAAGAAAAAGAAGAAAGCTAAGTCTGAAGCTTGAAGCCACAATGAAGCCTTAGATTGAGCATAATTTGTGTGTTTTTGTTAATTTTTGCACAAAGCTATTAAAATAATTAAAAATGGGCGGTTTTTATATGAACCGCCCATTTAATTTTTCTTTAGTGTACTGAATTAAAATTTGCAAATTAGTGGTGAGTGGGTGCTGAAACCACAATATATAGGCTGATTACAAAAATAAACACAAAATTTTGTATTGTGCATTATTAACAAAATTTCAATTAAAAATTTTATATATTTCTACAAAGAATTTTTGCAGAAAAATCGGCGAAAACCCTTGATTTTGCCCTATATATAATATATAATATTCGATGCGTGACTGCAATAATGATATGCGATGAAGCGGGAGGTTGCGGCTTTTTAGCCGGTTTTTCCGTGGAGTATGTCCGATTTCAAACCGGGCGAAAGAAAATTTCAATGCACATAACGGACAAAGGGGTTGCTATGCCCGAAGTGTGTACTTTTGCTTTTTTGGACTTCCCGGTTAACAGAAAAGTTAATCGGCTTTTTTAATGCAGGGTGATGAAACACCCGGCTGTGTGTAATAAAAAAGCCAAGGAGTCTGGAAGGCAAAGATGCCCGCCAACTCAAAAATATTTAAGGAGGCGTTTTTATGGCAGTCAAGGAAAAAATCAGAATCAGATTAAAGGGCTATGATCATCAGTTAGTTGATCAGTCTGCAGAGAGAATTGTTCAGACAGCTAAGCGTACAGGTGCCAGAGTTTCCGGTCCTGTTCCCCTTCCCACAGAGAAGCAGGTTGTTACAATTCTTCGTGCGGTTCACAAGTATAAGGACAGCCGCGAGCAGTTCGAGATGAGAACTCACAAGCGTCTGATCGATATACTCAGACCCTCAAACAAAACTGTAGATGCTCTTACTAATCTTGAGCTCCCTGCCGGCGTTGAAATCGAGATTAAGTTCTAATTAAGACTTAAGGTTCGGTTATCAACCTACAAGCAGACAGGGTCAAGTCGGAGGATGACTACATCGCCCCCGACCAATAACCTTAAAAGGAGGAAAATAAAATGCAGAAAGCATTAATCGGCAAGAAAATCGGTATGACTCAGATTTTCGACGAGAAGGGAAATGTAGTTCCCGTAACTGTTGTAGAAGCAGGCCCCTGCGTTGTTTCTATGAAAAAGACAGTTGAAACTGACGGCTACACAGCTGTTCAGATTGGCTTCGGTGATGTAAAAGCTAACAAAGTTACCAAGCCTATGCAGGGTCATTTCAACAAGGCAAACGTTGCTCCCAAGAAGGTTCTCAAGGAGTTCCGCTTCGATGATTGCGACGCATACAGCGTTGGCGACATCATCAAGGCTGACACCTTCGAGGCAGGTATGAAGGTAGATGTTACCGGTACCAGCAAGGGTAAAGGTTATGCAGGCGTTATCAAGCGCTGGAACTTCGGCCGCTTGAAGGAAACTCACGGTTCAGGTCCTGTTGCCCGCCACGGCGGTTCCATGGGTGCTTGTTCTTCTCCCTCCAGAGTTTGGAAGGGCAAGAAGATGGCAGGTCACCTGGGCGCAGAGAAGGTTACCGTTAAGAACCTCACAGTTGTCAAGGTTGATGCTGAGAACAACCTCATCGCTATCAAGGGTGCTATCCCCGGTGCAAACGGCGGTTATGTTGTTATCAAAGACATCAAGTAATAGGGAGGAGGAGTATTAATGCCTAACGTAGCAGTATTAGATATGGCAGGTAAGAAGGTTGGTACAATCGACCTTTCCGATGCTATTTTCGCAATAGAGCCCAACGAGGCTGTTATGCATGATATGGTAGTTAACTATCTGGCAAACCAAAGACAGGGCACACAGTCTGCACTTACAAGATCAGAAGTTTCCGGTGGCGGCAAGAAGCCTTGGCGTCAGAAGGGTACAGGTCGTGCTCGTCAGGGTTCAACCAGAGCTCCCCAGTGGACTCACGGTGGTGTTGCTTTTGCACCCAAGCCCAGAAGCTATCGTTTCACAGTTAATAAGAAGGTAAGAAGACTCGCTATGAAGTCTGCTCTTTCCGCTAAGTGTGCAGCAGAGGAAATCGTAATTCTCGATTCCATCGCAATGACAGAGTTCAAAACAAAGACAGTTGCTGATATGCTCAAGGCAGTTGGCGCTGAGAAGAAGGCACTTATCGTTCTTCCCGAGGTTAACAACTTTGTTATCAAGTCTGCATCTAACATCAAGGGTGTTAAGACCGCTCAGGTTAACACTATTAATGTATATGACATACTCAACGCTGATAAGCTCATCATCGTTAAGGATGCCGTTGCAAAGCTCGAGGAGGTGTACGCATGATTTCTCATGACATCATAATCAGACCTATCATCACTGAAAAGAGCATGCTGGGTGCTACCGAGAAGAAGTACACTTTCGAGGTTGCAAAGACAGCAGGCAAGATTGAAATCGCCCGCGCTGTTGAGGAAGTTTTCAAGGTAAAGGTAGCTAAGGTTAACACTGTTAATGTTCGCGGCAAGTACCGCAGACAGGGCAGAAGCGAGGGCTACACAAAAGCTTGGAAAAAGGCTATCGTTACACTGACAGCTGACAGCAAAAACATCGAATTTTTTGAAGGCATGATGTAAGCCTGTAAAAAAATATACTCTATACTATATTAATACAGGCAGAATGTATGGGAAGCGCCATCTTCCCGCAAAGCCATCATGAGGAGTGTGAATATAATGGCTATTAAAGTTTACAAACCGACTACAAACGCACGCCGTAACATGTCGGTTACAGATTACTCTATCCTTTCTAAGGTAGAGCCTGAAAAGAGCCTGCTTGCACCGCTGAAGAAGAATTCCGGTCGCAACAGCTACGGCAGAATCACCGTTCGTCACAGAGGCGGCGGTAACAGAAGAAAGTATCGTATCATCGACTTCAAGCGTCAGAAGTTTGACGTTCCCGGCAAGGTAATGACACTTGAGTACGACCCCAACAGAAGTGCTTTCATTGCACTTGTTCAGTACGAGGACGGCGAGAAGGCATACATCATCGCTCCCGAAGGCCTGAAGGTTGGAGATACAGTAGTATCCGGTAAGGATGCAGACATCAAGGTAGGTAACGCACTTCCCTTGTCCGCTATCCCCACAGGTACATTCATCCACAACGTTGAGCTTTATCCCGGCAGAGGCGCACAGTTTGCTCGTGCTGCAGGTAACATGGCTCAGCTTATGGCTAAAGAGGACGGCAAGGCTCTTCTGAGACTTCCCTCCGGCGAGCTCCGTAAGGTTCCTGTTGATTGTATGGCTACAATCGGTCAGGTAGGTAACACAGACCACGAGAACGTTAAGATTGGTTCCGCAGGTCGTAAGAGAAACATGGGTTGGAGACCTACAGTTCGTGGTTCTGTAATGAACCCCTGCGATCACCCCCACGGTGGTGGTGAGGGTAAGTCCCCTGTTGGTCGTCCCGGTCCTGTTACCCCCTGGGGTAAACCTGCTCTTGGTTATAAGACCAGAAAGACACACAACCGCTCCGATAAGGATATCGTGAAGCGTAGAAACAGCAAGTAAGGCGTAAGAAAGGAGCTTATTTAATATGAGTAGAAGTATGAAAAAGGGTCCTTTTGTTCAGCCTGTACTGCTCAAAAGGGTTAAGGAAATGAACGCTTCCGGCGAGAAGAGAATTCTCAAGACTTGGTCCAGAAGCTCTACAATTTTCCCTGATTTTGTAGGTCACACATTTGCAGTCCATGACGGACGCAAGCACGTTCCTGTATATGTAACTGAGGATATGGTTGGTCACAAGCTCGGTGAGTTTGCTCCCACAAGATCCTTCAGAGGTCATGCAGGTTCCAAAACATCCAGATAAGCGGGAAGGAGAATACAGAAATGGAAGCTAAGGCATATCTTAATTATGTCCGTATTTCACCTCGTAAGGTTAGCATCGTTCTGGATCTTATCCGCGGTAAGGATGTTAAGCTTGCAAAGGCTATTCTCGACCATACACCCAAGGCAGCTTGTGAGCCTCTTCTGAAGCTTCTCAAGTCAGCTATGGCAAATGCAGAGAACAACCACGATATGGACGTTACAAAGCTTTACGTTGCAGCTTGCAGCGTAAGCCAGGGTCCCACTCTTAAGAGAATCCGTCCCCGTGCACAGGGCAGAGCCTTCAGAATTAACAAGAAGACTTCCCACATCACAATGGTTCTCAAAGAGAGAGAAAACTAAGAAGGAGGTAAATAGTCATGGGTCAGAAAGTTAATCCACACGGCATACGTGTAGGCGTTATTAAGGACTGGGATTCACGCTGGTTCGCTAATAAGAAGGACTTCGGTGACACACTTGTTGAGGACTATAACCTCCGCAAGGAACTGAAGAAGCAGCTCTACGCTGCAGGCATCGCTAAGATTGAAATCGAGCGCGATGGCAAAAAGGTTAGAATTCACATCCACTGCGCTAAGCCCGGTATGATTATCGGTAAGGGCGGTGCAGAGATTGAGAAGCTCAGACTCCAGTGCGAGAAGATGCTCGGCGGCAAGGCTTGCTCCATTAACATCGTTGAGGTAAAGATGCCTGATGTTAACGCACAGCTGGTTGCAGAGAGCATTGCATCTCAGCTTGAAAAGAGAATTTCTTATCGCCGTGCTATGAAGCAGGCTATCGGTCGTGCTATGCGACTCGGTGCACGTGGTATCAAGACTCAGTGCTCCGGTCGTCTTGGCGGCGCAGAAATCGCTCGTTCTGAGCGTTACCACGAGGGTACTATCCCGCTGCAGACACTCCGTGCCGACATCGACTACGGATTTGCAGAGGCTGATACCACTTACGGCAAGATTGGCGTAAAGGTATGGCTTTACAAGGGTGAGGTTCTCGGTTACACAAACAACAACCAGAGATCCGACCGTCCCAGAAGAAACCGCAGGGAAGGGGGCAATAAATAATGCTGATGCCCAAAAGAGTTAAGTACAGAAGAGTACACAGAGGTCGTATGACCGGTAAGGCTTACCGTGGCAACAAGGTTACTTACGGTGAGTTTGGTCTTCAGGCATTAGAGCCTGCATGGATTACCTCAAACCAGATTGAGGCAGCCCGTATTGCAATCAACCGTTACTGCAAGCGTTTCGGTAAGGTTTGGATTAAGATTTTCCCCGATAAGCCCGTAACAGCTAAGCCCGCTGAAACCCGAATGGGTTCCGGTAAAGGTTCACCCGAGTACTGGGTAGCAGTTGTTAAGCCCGGCAGAGTTATGTTTGAACTCGCAGGCGTTGATGAGAAGATTGCTCGTGAGGCTATGCGTCTTGCAGCTAACAAGCTTCCCATCAAGTGCAAGTTTGTAAAGAAAGCAGATCAGGAGGTTGAGCAGTAATGACAGCTACAGAACTTAAGAAATTATCCGCTTCTGAGCTCGAGAAGAAGCTTGCTGACCTCAAAGAGGAGCTTTTTAACCTCAGATTCCAGCTTGCTATCAACCAGCTCGAGAACCCCATGCGTATCAGTGCTGTAAAGAAGGACATCGCAAGAGTTTCCACAGTTCTTCGTCAGCTCGAGCTTGAGAATAAGGCATAAGGGAGGACGAAAAAATGAGCGAAAGAAACATGAGAAAGACTGTTATCGGTAAGGTTGTAAGCGATAAGATGGATAAGACCATCGTTGTTGCAATCGAGGACAGCGTAAAGCATAAGCTTTATAACAAAATCGTTAAGCGCACAGTTCGCTACAAGGCACACGATGAGAACAACGAGTGCAGAGTTGGCGACCGCGTTAAGATTATGGAGACTCGTCCCCTCTCCAGAGATAAGAGATGGAGACTTGTTGAAATCGTAGAGAAAGCTAAGTAAGGAGGGAACACGATGATTCAGCAGCAGACCTATTTAAAGGTTGCCGACAACACAGGTGCTAAGGAACTTATGTGTATCCGTGTTCTCGGCGGTACTCGTAGAAAGTACGCAAACATTGGTGACGTTATCGTTGCTTCCGTTAAGAAGGCAGCTCCCGGCGGCGTAGTTAAGAAGGGCGACGTTGTTCGCGCTGTTGTAGTACGCTCCGCTAAGGGTGTAAGAAGAGATGACGGCACATATATCCGCTTCGATGAGAATGCAGCGGTTATCATTAAGGAAGACAAGAACCCCAAGGGTACTCGTATCTTTGGACCGGTAGCAAGAGAGCTTCGTGATAAGGATTATCTCAAGATTCTCTCCCTTGCTCCCGAAGTACTTTAATGGAGGTGTCAACAATGGCTAAAGTTCATGTAAAAACAGGTGACACCGTAGTTGTAATCAGCGGTAAGGATAAGGGCAAGAAGGGCAAGGTTCTTGCTGTAAGCCCTAAGGAAGGCAAAATCATCGTTGAGAAAATCAACATGGTTTCCAAGCACGTTAAGCCCAGAAAGATGGGTGAGCAGGGCGGTATCATCAAGGCTGAGGGTGCATTCTATGCATGCAAGGCTCAGATTTATTGCTCACGTTGCAAGCAGCCTACAAGAGTTGCACACAAGGTAAACGATAAGGGCGATAAGACCCGCGTTTGCGCTAAGTGCGGCGAGAAGCTTTGATAAGGAGGACTAAAAGAAATGGCAAGACTTAAGGATTATTACATCAAGGAAGTTGCACCTGCTCTTCAGAAGAAGTTCTCCTACAAGAGCGTAATGCAGATTCCCAAGCTGGACAAGATCGTTCTTAACGTATCTTCCGGCGAGGCTAAGGATAACTCCAAGATGATGGACGCTATCTGCACAGACCTTGCTACAATCACAGGTCAGAAGCCTATGATTTGTCACGCAAGAAAGTCAGTTGCTAACTTTAAGCTCCGTGAGGGTATGCCCATCGGTGCTAAGGTTACACTCAGAGGCGAAAGAATGTATGAGTTTTTGGATAGATTCTTCAACGTAGCTCTCCCCAGAGTTCGTGACTTCAGAGGTATCAACCCCAACTCCTTTGACGGCCGTGGTAACTACAACATGGGCCTCAAAGAGCAGCTCATCTTCCCTGAGATTGACTACGATAAGATCGACAAAATCCGCGGTATGGACATTTGCTTTGTTACAACCGCAACAACAGACGAAGAGGCTCGTGAGTTACTCACACTTATGGGCGCTCCCTTCGCTAAATAAGGAGGTATTACTGTGGCAAAGACAGCTATGAAAATCAAGCAGCAGAGACCCCAGAAGTACTCTTCCAGAGAGTACAACAGATGTAAAATCTGCGGTAGACCCCACGCCTACCTCCGTAAGTTCGGTATCTGCCGTATTTGCTTCCGTGAGCTCGCATACAAGGGCGAGATTCCCGGTGTAAAGAAAGCAAGCTGGTAATTCATCAAAGGAGGAAATTAAGAATGCAGATTACTGATCCTATTGCTGACCTTCTTACCAGAATTCGTAATGCAAGCTCAGCAAAGCACGACACAGTTGATATCCCTGCATCAAACATGAAGAAGGCAATTTGCCAGATTCTCCTTGATGAAGGCTATATCAAGAATTTCACAGTTACAGAAGACGGCAAGCAGGGCCTCATCACTGTAGTTCTCAAGTACGGCGAGGGTAAGACTCCCGTAATCACAGGGCTCAGAAGAGTTTCCAAGCCCGGCCTGCGTATTTACTCTGACGTAGAGAATATGCCTAAGGTTATGAAAGGCCTTGGCGTTGCAATCGTTTCCACTTCCAAGGGTGTTATGACTGACCGTCAGGCACGCAAAGAGAATGTTGGCGGCGAGGTTCTTGCGTTTGTTTGGTAAGGAGGTGCGAAGATGTCTCGAATTGGAAGAAAACCTATAAATATTCCCGCCGGTGTTGACGTTAAGTTCGAAAACGGCGTTATGACTGTTAAGGGCCCCAAGGGTACTCTTACACAGGCTATCCATCCCAACATGCAGGTTGAGATTAATGGTGCAGAGATTACTGTTTCCCGCCCCAACGATGATAAGCTCAACCGCTCACTCCACGGTTTAACCAGAACACTCATCTTCAATATGATGGTGGGTGTATCCGAAGGCTTCAAGAAGGAGCTGGAGGTTAACGGTGTAGGTTACCGTGTTCAGAAGCAGGGTAAGGATCTTGTTATGAATCTGGGTTATTCTCATCAGGTAATTATGTCTGACAACGAGGACATTACCATTGAGGTACCCGGTCCCAACAAGATCATCATTCACGGCGCAGATAAGCAAAAGGTAGGTCAGTTTGCTGCCGAGGTTCGCTCTAAGCGTGCTCCTGAGCCTTATAAGGGCAAGGGTATCAAGTATGTTGATGAGCATATCCGCCGCAAGGAAGGCAAAGCCGGTAAGAAGTAATTTAAGGAGTGAATTAAAATGGTTAAAAGACCTGATACAAAAAAGGCTCGTATTCAGCGCCACAAGAGAGTTCGTGGCAAAGTAAGCGGTACAGCAGATTGTCCCCGTCTTTGTGTTTATCGCTCCACAAATAACATCTACGCTCAGCTTATTGATGACGTAAACGGTGTTACTTTGGCTTCTGCTTCCTCTTTGGATAAGTCCATCGAGGGTAACGGCGGTAACAAAGAGGCTGCAAAGGCAGTCGGCAAGCTCATCGCAGAGCGTGCAAAGGACAAGGGCATCGCTGATGTTGTATTTGACAGAGGCGGTAATATCTACCACGGCCGTGTTAAAGAATTGGCCGAAGGCGCTCGTGAGAGCGGCCTCAATTTCTAAGGAAGGGGAGGAATTACTTTGGCTATTATTGACGCTTCCACAATGGATCTTAAAGAGCGCGTTGTCGCTATCAACCGTGTTTCCAAGACTGTTAAGGGTGGTCGTATCTACAAGTTTGCTGCTCTCGTAGTAGTTGGCGACGGCGAAGGTACAATCGGCTTCGGTATTGGTAAAGCAGGTGAAGTTCCCGATGCAATCCGCAAGGGCATCGAGGATGCTAAGAAGAATCTTGTTAAGATTTCACTTCGTGGCACTACAATCCCTCACGATGTTATCGGTGAGTACGGCGCAGGCAGAGTTCTTATG
Source organism: Ruminococcus sp. (assembly GCA_017411385.1). Classification (GTDB taxonomy): domain Bacteria; phylum Bacillota; class Clostridia; order Oscillospirales; family Acutalibacteraceae; genus Ruminococcoides. The sequence continues at coordinate 27,921 of JAFQQF010000010.1, read as the reverse complement.
AAGCCCGCTGCTCCCGGTACCGGTGTTATCGCAGGCGGTCCCGTTCGTGCTGTGCTTGAGGTTGCTGGTATCAAGGATATCAGAACAAAGGCACTTCGTTCTAACAACCCCTGCAACGTTGTTCGTGCTACTTTCCAGGGACTTAAGGCTCTGCGCACTGCTGAAGAGGTAGCTGCTATCAGAGGCAAGTCCGTTAAGGAAATTCTGTAAGGAGGGCCGCATAATGAAAATCACATTGGTTAAAAGCCTTATCGGCTCTAAGAAAGATCAGATTGCTACAGCTCACGCTCTCGGACTTCGCAAAATCGGCGATGTAACAGAGCAGCCTGACAACGCTCAGACTCAGGGCAAGGTAAAGAAGATCATCCACCTCATTGAGGTTGAAGCTTAATAGGGAGGTGCGAGAAATGAGATTACACGATTTATCTCCGGTTGAAGGCTCCAAAAAGGAAGCTAAGAGAATCGGTAGAGGTCACGGTTCAGGCCAGGGCAAAACTGCCGGTAAGGGCCACAAGGGTCAGAAGGCAAGAGCAGGCCGTGGTATGAGAGTAGGCTTCGAAGGCGGTCAGATGCCCCTTCAGAGACGTGTTCCCAAGCGTGGCTTCAATAACATTTTCGCTAAGAAGATTGTTTCTGTTAACGTTGGAACTCTTGAGAAGTTTGACAATGGCACAGTTGTTAACGTTGAGGCTCTTGTTGCTGCAGGCATCGTAAAGAACTCCTTTGACGGTGTTAAGATTCTCGGCAACGGTAACCTCACCAAGAATCTGACAGTTCAGGTATCTGCTTATTCCGAATCTGCTAAGGCAAAAATCGAGGCCGCAGGCGGAAAGGCAGAGGTGATCTAATTGTTTAAGACAATCAGAAACGCATGGTCAATTGCAGATATAAGAAAGAAGATTCTTTTTACACTTCTTGTTCTTGTTATCTACAGAATCGGCTGTGTTATCCCTGTTCCCTTTGTTGACATTGCATCCCTTGCAAACAGCTCATTCTTGACAAGCGGCAACACAGTTTTCGCTTATCTGAATACTATTTCAGGCGGTGCATTTGGTAACGCAACAATTTTCGCAATGGGTATTACACCCTACATCAACAGCTCCATTATTATGCAGCTTCTGTGCGTTGCTATCCCTGCTCTTGAGAGAATGAGCAAGGAAGGCGAGGACGGCAGAAAGAAGATTGCTACAATGACTCGTTATCTGACCGTTATCCTCGGTCTGATTCAGGGTACAGCTTACTTCTTCTATCTGAAGGGCTACGGCTTCCTCCAGTACAAGACCGGCTTCCCTGTATGGTTTGCAGCATTTGTTATCGTGCTTAGCTTTACAGCAGGTACTGCATTTATGATGTGGCTTGGTGAGCAGATTAACGAGAAGGGTATCGGCAACGGTATCTCAATGCTCCTCTTCGCAGGTATCATTGCTCGTCTGCCCTCCACCATCTACTATATGTTCCCCGTGCAGAAGTCCACAGCTTCTATGAGCTACTGGTACCTTGCACAGCAGGGACAGTGGAAGTATTACATCCTCGTTCCTGTATTTATTCTCATTTTCCTTGTTATGGTATGGGTTATCACCTTTATGCAGGATGCAGAAAGAAGAATTCCCGTACAGTATGCAAAGAGAGTTGTAGGCAGAAAGATGTACGGCGGCCAGTCCAGCCACCTTCCCATCAAGGTTGCTCTCGGCGGTGTTATGCCCGTAATCTTCGCTTCCTCTATCCTCTCAATCCCCGGCACAATTGCTATGTTTGTCAATCCTCAGGAGGGTACCTTCTGGTACGGCTTCTTCCAGGCATTCAACCAGAACGGTTGGCTGTATCTGACACTTAGCTTCCTGCTGATTCTTGCATTTGCATACTTCTACACAACTATTCAGTATAATCCTGTTGAGATGGCTAACAATCTCAAGCAGAATAACGGTACTATCCCCGGCATTCGCCCCGGTAGTCCCACTGCCGACTTTATCAAGAAGATTCTCTCCAGAATCACTCTTATCGGTGCACTCTTCCTCGCTTTCATCTACCTCGTACCCAGTGTTTACACAGCGGTTGCAGGTTTGCACAACCTTTCTATGGGCGGTACCTCCATCATCATCGTTGTAGGTGTTGCACTTGAAACAGTTAAGCAGCTTGAAAGCCAGATGATGATGCGTCATTACAGAGGCTTCCTGGACTAATCAAAAGTTAAAGGAGAGTAGGATTATGAATATTATTCTCTTAGGTGCGCCCGGTGCCGGTAAAGGCACACAGGCGGCAGTTATCTGCAATCACCTTTCAATCCCCACTATCTCTACTGGTAATATTATCAGAGAGGCGCTGAGAAACGGCACTGAGATGGGACTCAAGGCTAAGTCCTTTATGGATGCAGGCAAGCTTGTTCCCGACGAGGTAGTTATCGGCATCATTGAGGAAAGACTGAAGGCTGACGATTGTAAGTCCGGTTTTATCCTTGATGGTTTCCCCAGAACTATTCCTCAGGCTGAGGCTCTTGATAAGATGGGCGTTGTCATCGACAAGGTAATCGATATCGAAGTACCTGACGAAGTCATCGTTACCAGACTGTCCGGACGCCGCGTTTGTGAGAAGTGTGGCAGACCCTATCACATTGTTGACCTGAAGCCTCAGGTTGACGGGGTTTGTGACGACTGCACAGGCGCCCTTATCCAGCGCAAGGACGACCACATTGATACCGTTAAGGCAAGACTTGACATTTATCATGCCGAAACTGAGCCCCTGAAGGACTACTACGGAAAGCAGGGTAAGCTCGTAATTGTTGAGGGCCAGGATAAGGTTGAGGATACAACAGCTTTAACGCTCAAGGCACTTGAGGCTTAAACTATGGTAGTTATCAAGTCTCCGCGCGAGATTTCGCTTATGAGAGAGGCTTGCAGAATTTCTGCAAACGCTCTCAAGCTCGCGGGTACGGCTGTTGAGCCGGGTGTTTCGACACTTGAGATTGATACTCTTATCCAAAAGTACATCGAGAAAGAAGGCGCTATCGCCTCCTTTCTCGGTTACAATGGATTTCCCAAGAGTTCATGTATCTCTGTTAACAATGTGGTTATCCATGGCATACCCAATAAGAACTGCATCCTTAAAGCAGGCGATATAGTCAGCATTGATGTTGGCGCTTTCTTTGAGGGTTACCACGGCGATAACGCTTACACTTATCCTTGCGGAGAGATTTCAAAAGAAGCACAAGCTTTACTTGATGCAACCAGAGAATCTCTTTATGAGGGTATCAAAGCTGCTCAGGCAGGAAATCGTGTAGGTGACATTGGCCACGCAGTTCAGAGTTATGTCGAAGCTCGCAGTTACTCGGTGGTACGAGATTTTGTCGGCCACGGCGTAGGTGCGAAGTTACACGAAGAACCAAGCGTACCAAACTATGGCACCCCCGGTCGAGGCGTGCGATTGATACCTGGTATGACTATTGCCATTGAGCCTATGATTAATATGGGCACACACAAGGTAAACGTTCTTGATGACGAATGGACTACCGTCACAGCAGACGGCAAGCTCTCTGCTCATTTTGAGCATACAGTTGTCATTACTCAGGACGGAGCAAAGATTCTCACAGTACCTGACGATGAGGTGAGTTTATGACCATCTCAGAGGGCTCTGTGGTCAGAGCAAAAGCAGGAAGGGACAAAGACGGCTTTTTTTTGGTGCTGAAGCTTGAAGGCGATTTTGCTTTCATTGCTGACGGCAGACGCCGCAAGGCAGAAAACCCAAAGAAAAAGAAGCTTATGCATCTTCAGGCTACAAACACCGTGTATGATGTTTCAATGGTTACTAACCGCAGAATCAGAGAAGTTCTCAGAAACTTTAACGAGGCTACACTTTAGGAGGTTATTTTATGTCTAAGCAGGATGTTATCGAAATAGAAGGTACAGTAACGGATGCTCTTCCCAATGCACAGTTCAAGGTTGAGCTTCCCAACGGCCACACAATTTTGGCTGTTATTTCCGGAAAGCTGAGAATGAACTTCATTCGCATTCTTCCCGGTGACAAGGTTACGGTGGAAATGTCCCCCTATGACCTGACAAGAGGCAGAATTACTTGGAGAAGCAAGTAATTCAGAACATTCTTAAAATTCAAGAAAGGAATGATTATTAATGAAAGTCAGACCTTCAGTAAAGAAAATTTGCGAAAAGTGCAAGGTTATCAAGAGAAAAGGCAGAATTATGGTTATCTGCGAGAACCCCAAGCACAAGCAAAGACAGGGCTAATAGCTCAACAGGTCGCAAGACTTTACAGGTCGGAGTAAGTTCTGACCGCACTAAATTAACATTAACTTAAATTTTTTATGGAGGTGCAACCAATATGGCTCGTATAGCAGGCGTTGACCTGCCCAGAGATAAGAGAGTTGAAATCGGACTCACTTACATCTACGGCATCGGCAGAAAAACTGCAAACGACATCATTGCTGCAACAGGTATTAATCCTGACACACGTGTCAGAGATCTGACAGAGGATGATATTTCCAAGCTCAGAGAGTACATTGACCACAACTGCACAGTTGAAGGTGACCTTCGCCGTGAAGTTGCATTTGATATTAAAAGACTTATCGAAATCGGCTGCTACCGTGGCGTTCGCCACAGAAAGGGTCTTCCTGTAAGAGGCCAGCGTTCCAAGACAAACGCTCGTACTCGTAAGGGTCCCCGTAAGCAGGTTGCTAACAAGAAGAAGTAAGGAGGGAAACACGAAATGGCAGTAAAGAATGCTAAGAAGACTGTACGTCGCCGCCGCGAGAAGAAGAATATCGAGCGTGGTGCAGCACATATCCAGTCAACTTTCAACAACACAATAGTTACTATCTCTGATACACAGGGTAATGCACTTTCTTGGGCTTCCGCTGGTGAGCTCGGCTTCCGTGGTTCCCGTAAGTCCACTCCCTTTGCAGCTCAGTCCGCTGCAGAAACAGCTGCTAAGGCAGCTATGGAGCATGGCCTCAAGTACGTAGACGTATACGTAAAGGGCCCCGGTCAGGGTCGTGAGGCAGCTATCAGAGCATTACAGACCGCAGGTCTCGAGGTTACAATGATTAAAGACGTAACTCCGATTCCTCACAACGGATGCCGTCCTCCCAAGAGAAGACGTGTATAAAAGGAGGTAACTAACTATGGCAAGATATACAGATGCTGTTTGCAGACAGTGCCGCAGAGAGGGCAAGAAGCTCTTCCTTAAGGGTGAGCGTTGCTACACCGGCAAGTGTGCTATTGCACGCAGAGAGTATGCTCCCGGTCAGCACGGCCAGGGCAGAAAGAAGGTTTCCGAGTACGGAATCCAGCTTCGTGCAAAGCAGATGACAAGACGTTACTATGGTGTACTCGAGGGTCAGTTCAGACATTACTACGAGCTGGCTGAGAAGAGAGAGGGCAAGACCGGTGAGGCATTGCTTGCTATTCTCGAGAGCCGTCTTGATAACACAGTATACAGACTCGGCTGGGCATCTTCCCACGCAGAGGCTAGACAGCTTGTTAACCACGGTCATTTTACCGTTAACGGCAAGAAGGTAGATATTCCTTCTTATCTGACAAAGCCCGGCGATGTAGTTGCTATCGCTGAGAACAGCCGTCAGAGCGTTAAGTTCAAGACTGTTATTGAGGCAACTTCCGCTCGTCCTATCCCCAAGTTCCTTGAGCGTTCAGCTGATACATTTGAGGGTAAGGTTCTGGCAGTTGCACAGCGTGAGGACATCGACCTTGATGTTGATGAAACACTTATCGTTGAGCTGTACTCCAAGTAATCCCTAACTAAGCAGGTTTACAAACATCTCAGCAGGATGCTGAAAAATGTTAAGGAGGATTCGCATGATCGAAATTGAAAAGCCCAGAATCAGTGTTGAAGAATTATCCCCTACAGGCAACTACGGTCGCTTTGTAGTTGAGCCTCTTGAGAGAGGCTTTGGCAACACCCTCGGCAACAGTCTCAGAAGAGTTCTGCTGTCATCTCTTGAGGGCGTAGCAGTAACATCCATCAAAATTGATGGTGTTCTCCACGAGTTCTCAACTATTGAGGGTGTTAAAGAAGATGTTACTGAGATTGTTCTTAATATGAAGAGTCTTGTAGCAAAGCTTCACAGCAATGGTCCTAAGACAGTAGAGATTTCTGCTGAAGGTCCTTGCACTGTAACCGCTGATATGATCAAATGCGATAGCGAGGTTGAGATTCTTACTCCCGACCTTCGTATTGCTACACTCGGCGAAAACGCAAAACTCAATATGGAAATCACTTTGGACAAAGGCAGAGGATATGTTCCTGCAGAGCGTAACAAGGCTCTTTCAGGCAACACAATCATCGGCGTACTTCCCGTGGATTCCATTTACACACCTGTGCTCAAGGTTAACTATACAGTTGACAACACCCGTGTTGGTCAGATTACTGACTACGATAAGCTCACACTTGACGTGTGGACAAACGGTGTGCTCAATGCACAGGAAGCAGTTTCCCTTGCAGCCAAGGTGCTCTGCGAGCACTTAAACCTCTTTGTTGACCTCTCAGACAGAGGCTCACAGGAGATTATGGTTGTTAAAGAAGACTCAAGCAAGGAGAAGGTTCTCGAGATGACTATCGAAGAACTCGACCTTTCTGTTCGTTCCTTCAACTGCCTCAAGCGTGCAGGTATCAACACTGTTGAGGACCTTATCGGCAAGAGTGAGGAAGAGATGATGAAGGTTCGTAACCTCGGCAGAAAATCTCTCGAGGAAGTTATGCAGAAGTTGGCAAGCCTTGGCTTCAGCCTTCACAGTGAGGAAGAATAATAACCCTTTCTTATAATCAGATAAAGGAGTGAATTTTAATGCCCGGTACAAGAAAACTCGGAAGAGCTACAGCTCACAGAACAGCAATGCTCAGAGCAATGGTAACCTTCCTTTTCGAGAACGGTAAGATAGAGACCACAGTAACTCGTGCTAAAGAAGTTGCTTCTATGGCAGAGAAGATGATCACCATCGCTAAGGAGGATACTCTGCACAACAAGCGTATGGTTATGTCCTTCGTAACTAAGGAGGATGTTTCCTACAAGCTCTTCACAGAGATTGCTCCCAAGTACAAGGACAGAAACGGTGGTTACACACGTATCACTAAGATCGGTCCTCGCCGCGGTGACGCAGCAGAGATGGCTATTATCGAGCTCATCTGATAGGTCTAATCAATTTTAACATTAAGGGACAGCAAAGTAGAAATACCTGCTGTCCCTTTAATATCCGCCCGTGGCGCAGTTGGATAACGCAGCAGATTCCGATTCTGAAGATCGGGGGTTCGAATCCCTTCGGGCGGGCCATGAAAAAAGTCACTTTTGTCTACTGACAAAGGTGACTTTTTTCAATGATATCCGTTCCTGTCAGAACGGGTGATATATCTTCGATATGATATCGCACTATCGTGCGATGATATACGCTTCGCGTATGTAGGAACGGATATTATATCATATTTGCAGCGCAAATATATCATACGGCAACGCCGTATATCATATTGCGCCAGCGATATGTCGTTGAAAAGCGCAGCAAAGCGTGATATAATCTGTTCAATAAATAAGAATTTGAAGGAGGCTATACTATGGCAGGCAATATTGTTACTTTTCTTGTAGGTGTTGTATGTATTGTTCTTGGAATTACAAATATGCGAGGAAACATATCATCTCTTCATCCATATCACAGGAGTCGTATTTCAGAAGAAGATAGAATACCATTTGGAAAACAAGTGGGCTTGGGTACTATTATTGTCGGTATTGGCATAATCGTATTTAGTGTTCTGTCATCTGTAACCCTATATACTGAAAACGATATTTTTATTTTAGTTGGAACTGCTGTTTTGATTATTGGTATTATTCTTGGACTTGTTATAAGTTTTCGTGCCATGATTAAATATAACAAGGGTATTTTTTAATTCGTCAAATTCCAATTTGTCTAACAGGATAGGCACATTACTTTTGGGTAGTTTTTCTCCCAATTCTGCTCCGTTTAGGTAGTCTTTCGCAAAAGAAAGAGCAAGTCGACAGACTTGCTCTTTGTGTTTGTGTGCGCAGGATACAACATCGTTTTGCAACATAGTTGCAAACATCTTTTCGAGCATTGCGAGAACATCGTTGTTCGCGAAGCGGACACAAAATGGAGTTGCCTTAGGCAAACAGTGTTGTGCTTTGCACAAACGATGTGTTGCTTCGCAACAATTATGCAGAAATGGAGGAACTTCGAACCCTGAGAGGGTGAGAGGCTTAAGAAAAAGTCCTGTGGACTGTTTTGTACTCTTAACTCTTATATTATCGTTCTTCTCTCTTCTCAAAATTTGTCATTTCCATAGATAAGAGAGAAGAGATAAAAGAAAATGTGCTTTACTTCGCAAATCGTTGATTAATAAAATGTATTATGATATAATTACCAAGGTGATACGATATGTTCTTTGATGAACTGCACGTAGGAATGACGGTAAAAACAAAACCTGCTGTTATTAAGAAAGAAAAAATGATGGATTTTGCCCGTGATTATGATAACATACCTCTTCATACTGATGAAGAATATGCAAAGAAAACGCCTTTTGGAAGGTTGATTGCTCCCGGTGTGATGTCTTTTGTGTCTGTATGGGCAAAATATCTTGAAGTTGATTTCTTTGGAGAGGAACTGATTGCTGGAAAATCCACCAAAATTGAATGGGTGAAGCCGGTGTTTGCCGATGATGTGTTAACGGGAAAAGCAGTCATTACAAAACTTGCAAAAAGAAGTGAAAAAAACGGGTTGGTTGAGGTGACAATAGAAGCTTACAATCAGAACGGAGAACTTGTATTAACCGATGTTACTGAGGCTATCGTAAAATGCAGACTGCCGTAATGAAACGGTATCATAAATGAGGTGAATTACTTTGAAAAAGACTTATGTAACGTCTATGCCAAACCATATAGGTGCGTTTTTGAAGGCAAGCAAATGCTTTTCTGCTTTGGGAATTAATATTACCCGTGTAAGCTATAACAAAGCCGTTGACTTGAATACTCTTTTTATTGATGCTGAAGGAACGGAAGAACAGTTAAATAAGGCGGATATTGAACTGAAAAAAATCGGATATCTTCAAAGTGATGCAAATAAGACAAGCATTGTGTTAATTGAGTTTTGTCTTGAGGATAAGCCCGGCAGTGTTACAAATGTCTTGTCACTTATCAATGATTTTAACTTTAATATTTCTTATATCAGCTCTCAAGAAAATGGCACAGATTATCAATATTTTAAGATGGGCTTATATGTTGAGGATATTGATAAAATTTCCGATTTTCTTTTGGAGGCAGAAAAGCTGTGTAAGGTTCGTGTGATTAATTATAACAGCTCGGAGAAGGTGTATGACAATAGTATTTTTTATAATACTTATGTTATGGGGTTGGCTCAAACCGTGGGGCTTCCCGAAAAAATCAGTCGTGAACTATTGGTACACGTTAATCTTGCGATGCAAACACTTGATGAGCAAGGACTATCTCCATACAGAACATTTGATAGTATTAGCAGGTTTGCCGAATTGCTTGGTGCTTCAAAAGGAAAAGCTTTCGCACCGAGAGTCAGCACTCATAGAATTTCTGATAACACGGAATTTATTCTTATAGAGCCTCCTTGCGGTAGCAACACAATCATTATTAAAAGCAATGATAAGGTATTGTTTGTTGATAGCGGATATGCTTGTTACAGCGATGAAATGCTTGAAGTTATACAGAAGATTGTTCCCAACTTTGATGAGATTAAGAAAACTATCCTAGTAACTCATGCTGATGTTGACCACTGTGGTTTGCTGCCGTTGTTTGATGAAATAATAGCGAGCACTAAAACGGCTCTATGCTTAAAAAATGAATATCTTGGTAATGACGGTTACAGAGAAAAGAATCCTCTGCATAGGCCATATATCAATATCTGTAAAATACTTACCTCTTATAAAGTAACGAATCCCGATAAAATAAAGAGCATGTGGAATGATATTGAAAATTTGACTGAACCTCTTACTCAAATCGGATTCTTTGATTTTGAAGAATTGCATTTTGAGGTTTATGAAGGAAAGGGAGGTCATTTACCCGGTGAAATTGTATTGATTGAATATGCTAAGCACATCGCTATTACCGGCGATATATATATTAATGTGCATGGATTAACACCCGAACAAGCTGAGTATAATCAATACGCACCTATTTTGATGACTTCCGTAGATACCGATCCTAAGCTTTGCGCTGAAGAGCGGAAAGCCATTATAGGGCGACTTGGTGTTGGAGAGTGGCAAATTTTCGGCGCACATGGATTCAAAAAAGACTATTCTGTAAATTCGTAAAAAATGTAGCTTAATTAATATGTATAAGTTCGAACATATAGGTCGAGATTTTAAAAGGTTTTGGATTTGTACTACGTTTCCAAAAGAAAGAGCAAGTCGATAGACTTGCTCTTTGTGTTTGTGTACGCAGGACACAACATCGTTTTGCAACATAGTTGCAAACATCATTTCGAGCATTGCGAAAACATCGTTGTTCGCGAAGCGGGCACAAAAATGAAGTTGCTTTCGGCAAACAGTGTTGTGCTTTGCACAAACGGTGTATTGCTTCGCAACAGTTATGCAGAAATGGAGGGACTTCGAACCCTGAGAGGCTTAAGAAAACAGTCCGGTGAACTGCATATTATCACACATAGCGTGTATAAAATTTCCGCAAAGATGCTATACAAAACTTCGTTTTGATGATATGCACGTCTTTGCCGTGATTTGATATGTAGGTTTTTTAAGATTAGCAAGAAAACAGGGCTTAGCGATTGCTAAGCCCTGTTCTTTGAGTATTTGTGTGGATTTTAGGTAGATTGTTAATTTTATTCGTAATATATCTATATCAGTCTTTTACATAAACCACCTCATTATTAATAATAACCTTATCAACATCCCTTGTATCAATTGCGTTTTTCTCTACGTAGTAGGCAGGGCCTATTACTGTCGAGAGATTAAGGGAGAGGGTTTCTGTGAATATGCCGTTTTTCTCGTCAATCTCTGAACCAGAGTCTACATAGGCATAGAGATTATAAGTGGTACCATCCTTGAGAATGACTTTTGATGAATCATCCCAATGGGGTGTTATCAGCAAACTCTCGTTTTTTGTGTCGATGGAATCAAGGCTGCAGGTAGCGGTTACGTATACGCTCACAGGTGTTATTTTAAGCTCGGCTTTTTCTGCTTTTTCACAAATCAGATTGGGGAATTCTCTGTTTGTAAGTTCTTTTGTGATGAAAAGATCCTCGTTGTAATCAATGTCAATATCGAAGCTTATTTCAAAGGGAATGTCAAAGAATTTTGCCTCACCTATATAGTAGTATCGTTTTCCATTATTGTAAGTGCTGAAGCATTCTTCGTTGGTATTTCCTCTTTCCTCAAGCAGGTCCATTAATTCTTTGCGTTCGGCGTCAGCTTCTTCTTCTGAAGGAGAAGTGAGCTGGTCTATGGGGGCGTCTTTGGAATAGAGAAATTCATCAAATCGAGCAACACGTATGGCTTCGCAGATAATAGTGATTCGCTCCATCTGGTTTTTTTCTACTGCATGCTGGTCAGTATAAATCATCAGAGTTTTATTGTCATTTAAAAGCTCATATTCGAAGCTGTAGTCAGGCCATGTTTCTCCGTCCTTTTCAGTTACATATTCTTTTGCTCTCAGGTGCTGGGGATGGGTGTAGTTTTTATCTACAACTTCGCTGCCGTCCTTCTTTGTGATTTCAATTGAGGCAAAGCGTTTGTTGTGGTCGCCTGTTATGCCAAGAAGCTTTACATTCAGGGAATCATCAGCACAGTTGATTTCGACGTTCTTAGCATCATAAAGTCCCAAAGCGTTCAGATTGCTTCCTTTGTGAAACAGGCTTCCGAAGACATCGCCTATGCTTCGTGTGGCAAAAACGCCGACTGTGCCTACAAGTAGAATAGCCGCCGCTATAAGCAGAGCTGTAATTTTCTTGCTTGTGTTATGTTTGATGTGCTTGTTTCTTATTTGTGCAAGCACTTTGGATTTTATCCTGTCTGTGTCAATATCAGCTGTGTTATTATTTTCAATGTCTGCTAATTCGTAGTCAAATTCATCAAAAACTGCCTTGAAAGTGGTTTTCATAATGTGTAACTCCTTTCGGTTAGTAATGCTTTGATTTTCTCTCGGGTACGCTTGAGCTTTGATTTTACGGTTGCAAGGTTGATTCCCATTATGTTAGAAATCTGTGAAACGCTCTGGTTATAGTAATAATATCTGATGAGGATTTCTCTGTCAGGCATACGGATATCGCTTATAATCTCACGCAATTCCCTGTGTATGTCCTTTTCCTCGGTTGCGTATTCAATGGAGAAATCATCCTCGGGGTCGTAATCATCAATATTGAGAACGGTTTTTTTAGTGGTAGCTGCTATTTTATTCAGAGTGCGGGTTCTTGCAATACTGCAGATATAACCTTTCAGCTTGCCTTCGAGCACCTTATCTGCATTGTTCCATAATGTAACAAAAACGTCTGCTGTTGTTTCTTCAATATCCTCAGTAGAAAGGCTTCCATTTGATATATTCAGGATGACTTTAACTACCAGATTGGTATATTGGTCCATTATTGCTTCCAATGCTTTTTCGTCGTGTTTTTTCAGTCTTTGTAAAAGTCCGTCTTTCAATGATTTCACCCTTTCTTTCGGTTGCTGTTCTGAAGCACTTCTACTATTATAACAACTGTTTTCAGTTTTTGGATGCATAGTTTTTCAAATTTTTAAAAAATTTGTTTAGGAAAAGTGAAAGTATTAAGCTTAAAATTTTTTCTCTTGCACAGTTGTTCGTGTGCATACTGTAGGATATTTTTACGGCATTCTTCTTATATTGACTTTAAATAAAAATGTGTATATAATGAACTTGTCTTTACAATTATTCTTTAATAAGGTAGATATATATGAGTAGTTTTAATAATGCAACATTAATGATAACAGGTGGTACAGGTTCATTTGGTAATACCGTACTCAAGCATTTTTTGGCAAGTGATATAGGAGAAATCCGTATTTTCTCCCGCGATGAGAAAAAGCAGGATGATATGCGTCACGATTTGCAGACTCGCTTCCCTCAATACGCAAATAAGGTTAAATTCCATATTGGTGACGTTCGCAATGCCCAGTCTGTTAAGGATGCTATGTGGGGTGTGGACTATGTGTTCCATGCGGCGGCATTAAAGCAGGTTCCAAGCTGTGAATTCTTCCCCATGGAGGCAGTGCGTACCAATGTAGAGGGTACCGACAATTTGCTGCACGCGGCTATTGACTGCGGGGTAAAGCGTGTTGTTTGCCTTTCTACAGACAAGGCTGCTTATCCGATTAATGCAATGGGAATTTCCAAGGCGATGATGGAGCATGTTATTTACGCTAATGCACGTGTTGCAGCTGAACGGGGAGGTACGGTTATTTGCTGTACTCGTTACGGAAACGTAATGTGCAGCCGCGGTTCGGTAATTCCGCTGTTTATCGACCAGATTAAAGCGGGTAATCCTATCACAATCACCAACCCTGAAATGACTCGTTTCCTGATGAACCTCGATGAGGCGGTGGACCTTGTGAAGTTTGCTTTTGAGAACGCTAACCCCGGCGACCTTTTCATTCAGAAGGCAGATGCCTCGACTATTGGTGTGTTGGCACAGGCGGTTCAGAAGCTTTTTGGTGATACAGGTACCAAGATTATCGGTACACGACACGGCGAGAAGCTCTACGAAACCCTGATGACACGTGAAGAGCGACTCAGAGCTGAGGATATGGGCGACTATTTCCGCGTAGCGGCAGATAGCCGTGACCTTAACTATGACAAGTTTGTGGTTAAGGGAGAGGTACACACCGAGGCAGACGAGTCCTATACCAGCCACAATACCCGTCTGTTAGACGTTGAGGGTGTAGTTGAAAAGATTCTCACCACCGATTATGTGCAGGAAGCTTTAAAAAACCGATGAGTATATTGTGGTTTTGCATTGGTGTTTGTAAGGGCACAATACCTTTGCATCGTGCAAACAATAATCTACAAGGATGATTATAAGACAGCAGAGTTTATCTCTGCTGTTTTCCTTTTCTTAGGTTGTAATATTTTTAAGAATATGGTAGTATTATTTATTAAGAGGTGAAAAAATGAAGGAATTTTTAATTTACTTTTTTGGAAAGGGCGAGAATGTAGAATTTGAAAATTTCACACTTGCACACTTTTTGCCGATTCTTTTGGCTACTGGTGTAATATTTCTTGTTTACTTTCTGCGGGATAAAATCCGAGAGTGGAAATACGAAAAATCAATTCGTTATATCTTAGCCTTTGCACTGATTATTTCTGAAATGGCGTACTATTGGCGTTTGGTAGCAGTGCCTTCACTGGGACCGAATCCCATTGACCATCTGCCCATTACCGTTTGCGGTTGGGCTGTGGTGTTCTGCAGTTTTATGGTGGTGGGTAAATCTCAGACGTTATTTGATATATCCTACTTCTGGCTTTTGTGCGGTTCGGTGTTCGCTCTTGCAACTCCGACTGTTATAAGCTTCACGGGTCCCACACGCTTTAGATACTATCAATTCTGGGCAGAGCATCTCTTAGGCTTCATTGCTATTTTCTATATGATTTTTGTCCATAAATTCAGACCGACTTGGCGTTCTATGCTAAAGTCCTACATAGCCTTGGCTTTACTTGCGGTTGTTGCATACTTTACCAACGATATGCTGGGAGAGGGTGCCAACTATCTGTTTATGGCACGCCCCGAGTCTACGCCATCCATACTTGACGTGTTGCCCTCGAACTTTGCATTACGTCTTATTATCATGGCGGCGGTGGTTTCAGCTCTGTTTTTTGTTATGTATCTGCCTTGGTTAATTAAGGATTTGAGGACAAAGAAACAGATAGAACAATAAGTAATAGCAATAATTATCTTTTGTGCGAAAGTTGTCAATTATTGTTGACAGTAGCAATAATACGTGATATAATTATCGCAAATCAAATAGGAGGTATTTTCTTATGAACAACAAAGTTTTATTTGGTATTATGTGCATCGTTTTCAATTCTATCGGTGTTCCCAACTTTATGCAGGGTAACGTTAAGACAGGTATCCTCAGAATCGTTCTGGGCATCGTTTCTTGCGGTGTTATCGGTATCATCAACGAGATTAAGGGTATCATCCTTGGCATCCAGATTCTCAAGATGACAGAGGAAGAGTTCAACGAGAAGAAGGCTACTATCACAAGCGGTATCCCCGCATAATCAGCTTTTTCAGTACAATCAGGCAGACCGTGTTTTGCGGTCTGCTTTTTTGTTTTTCTGACAGAGTTTTGGGAAGTTTGTTGTATAGTTGAATATCTTGGCTTATTGGTGTATAATTTTTTAAAGAAGGGAAGTGGTGAAATGAAGCTTGCAGATGTAAAAATCAATAATATCCGCGATAAAGCGTTGACTCTACTTATTCTCTGCATTGTTCTTGCAGTTTATAAAATCTTTGATATCCCCTGTGTGTTTGATTTGCTTCTTAATATTCCATGTCCCTCGTGCGGTATGACGAGAGCATACATAAGCCTCCTGCATTTGGATTTCTACGGTGCTTTTTCTATGCATCCTATGTTCTGGTCGGTGCCCGTACTGCTTCTTTACTATCTTTTTGACTGGAAGCTTTTTAAAGCTAAATGGCTTGACAGCTTGGTGCTTGTGCTCATTGGTGCAGGTTTTCTGATAAACTGGATTGTGAAGATATGCGGGGTGGTTTTATGAGTAGTACCGACTATAAAAAGATGTATCAAAAGATATTCAAAGTGATGGGGGAGCTGACACCGCTTAAAGCTGATTGCGGAAAGCTGTGCGCAGGTGCCTGTTGCAAAGGTGACAGTGACACAGGAATGAGGCTGTTTCCTTTTGAAGAAACCTGCCTTCCTGTAACTTATCTTAAGACGGGGGACAGGCTTGTTGTATGCGACGGCAGCTGCAATCGTAATGAGCGCCCTCTTGCCTGCAGGATTTTTCCGTTTTTTCCTACAATTGATGATAATGGCAAAGTTTTCGTTGAGCCTGATTTTAGGGCAAAGAGGCTGTGCCCCCTACTTACACATTCAGAGGAAATCCTCTTTGATAAAAGATTTTTCAAGGCTGTGAAAAGGGTGGGCAAAATCCTTGCAAAGGATGAAAAATGCCGTGAATTTCTGCGTAAGTCTACCGAAGAAATAGATACCTATGCTGAGTTTTTAGGGGAGTAAGCAGAGCTGATACATTGACTTATTGTGAGGTGTATTACTGTGAAAAGATTGCTTGCGTTTATATTCGCATTGATTGTTATGTTTAGCTTTACAGGCTGTAAATTACTCGAAGACCTTTCACTTTTGTATGCTGAATCCGTATATGTTGAAAATCTGCATATTTGTATCAATGACACCGCTGGTTGTTGCTTTGCGGGACCTTATACATGCGAAGAATATACATACGGTATGGAGATAACCATTCCTGATGAGTATGAGGGTAAACCCATAAAGCACATAGGCGGATACTATGGCAGAGGCTTTCCTACACCTTTTTACTTTGGTATCGATGCTTTGCATATAAGCTCTTCTGATGAAGAAAACTACATAGAAATCTCAACAATAGATGAGGTAGGGTATAAGATTGTGGATTTGCCCTATGTGCTTAATATCGGTAAAAATGTGGATAGCATTGTGTACGTTGAGAATGAATATTATACTCATATTGAGGATGACGGCAGTGTAGTTTATTACCATCCTGTGGTGAGTATTAATTGTTCTGAGGAGAACAAGCACTTTTACTCTGAAAACGGCAGACTCTACAGCAGAAAAACCAATGAGCTTGTGGAGGATTTTGACTACGCAGATTAGTGAAAGCTCCCATAAACATCGGGTGCAACAGATTGTTGCTTGACTTTATATTAGATATGTTTATATACTGGGCTCAGAGGTGAGCTTTATGAAAATTAATGATAATTTAAAAGGCGCTCGGCTTGACTTGGGCTTAACTCAAGAGCAGGTAGCTCAGAAGGTAGGAATTACAAGGCAAGCACTTTCCCACTATGAGTCCGGCAGAAGTCAGCCCGATATTGATATGCTCATAAGCTTGTGCAAGGTTTATAACACAGATATAAATGACATCCTTTACGGCAAGAAAAAAACTGTCAAAGCATATAAGGCTGTGTGTATTGTGGCTTTGTCTTTGGCGGTGGTTGTGTTTTTGCTTAACTTTGCAAGTGCTTTTATGCTTACTTATGCAGATATGTTTTATCCTGTCAACGATGGAGAGGTTCACTCCGATGAGCTTATGAATCTTTTGATGAAGATGTCCTTGTGGGACAAAATCAAAGCTGTGGATGCGGTGAATATTGCACTATCCTTCTGGGGATATGCAGGGCTTCTGGCAGTGATACTCGCTACAAAAACATATCTGCCAACAAGAAAAAAGCTCATCTATGCAGGGGTGCTTACCATATCTGTGTTTGGGATAGGTGTCTTGTTTGCTATTATTAATCCAAACGACATATACACATTGCAGGAGTATGTCACTACACCTTTGTATATTTGTATCCGACTGTGGGTGATACTCCTTGCGGATATAATCACAGAGTTTTTTATACTGAAAAACAAAAGAAGAAAAATTGAACAGATTTAAACAAACCGCCGTCTGCAAAACTGCAAGCGGCGGTTTATTGCTTTTGTTCAGCATATTGATTTTATGTTTTCTATATATCTGTGCATTTCTTTCTTTGAGGATACTGCATGTGTTCCGTTTATTATCGCTTGTTGTTTATCCTCGCTGAGGGATGCAAACTTCTGCATCGCCTCGGGGTTTTGTGCTAATGCCATTGAAAATCCAACAGGCAGTTCTGTTTTGTTCATTATCATACCTCCCTGCTGTGTAGTGTTTGCTTTGACAGGTAATGTATACGGTTTATTCATATTTATTTTACAGGGATTTAATGCTTAAATGTTGCAAATTGAAACATTATGTGGTATATTGTATACAATGAATTACGAAAGGAATTTATTTATGACAAAGTCAAAGAAGATTACAACATTTGTTATTCTTGGTGTGGCAGCTCTTTTGCTGCTGATTACAGCTTTCAACTGCTTTACAATTGTTGAGGCAGGACACACAGGCGTAGTGGTAACCCTCGGTAAGGTTAACGAGGGTGTATTGCAGGAGGGTTTGCACGTGAAGGCTCCCTTTGTGCAGGAGGTTGTGAAGATTGACAACCGAATTGTAAAACTGGAGGTTGACACAGAGGCTTTCTCAAAGGATTTGCAGACTGTTGCAACAACCCTTGCTATCAACTACCGAGTTGATACCGCCAAGTCCTACAGCATTTACAAGAATATCGGCGCAGATTACGAAACCGTTCTTGTTGCTCCTGCTGTAAACGAGGTGCTCAAGGCAATTACGGCTCAGTATACAGCTGAGGAGAGCGTTACAAACCGTTCGCTTATATCTGACGGATTGGTAGAGGGACTTAACGAAAAGCTCAACTCAAGCGGACTTTATATAACCGATGTTAACATTATCAACTTCGATTTCTCAGAAGCTTTCATCACCGCTATTGAGGAGAAGCAGGTAGCACAGCAGCAGCTTCTCAAGGCAGAAACCGAGAAGCAGACAGCAATTACCAACGCTGAGGCAGAGGCAGAAGCCACCCGTATTCGCGCTCAGGCTGAGGCGGATGCGAACTCCCTTATCAAGGCTTCTCTGAGCGATGCGGTTATCAGAAGCAAGTTCTACGATAAGTGGGACGGTAAGCTTCCTCAGGCAATGGGTAGTGACTCTGTAATCACAAATATCGACGGCGGAGCAAATCAGTAAAAAAGCATATAAAAGACCTGTGATGTATTGCATCACAGGTCTTTTTGTATATATCATTGTTTTTTTCTTTTACTCGATTCCCTGTTGGGCACAGAAGAGCTTAAGAGTTTTAAAGTAGCTTTCCGGGTCCACAAGATATGCAAGGCCGTGGCCTGCATCCTTGACTGTGAGGATTATCTTGGGACAGGTGCATTTGTCGTGCATATCACGGCTCATCTGGCAGGGAACATAGGCATCTGCCTCTCCGTGGATGAAGATAACAGGTATCTTGCATTTGCAGATGGATTCCATCGGTGTTGTTTCGTCAATGTTGAAGTGTCCGTATATAATGCCACCCAGCTTTACAAAAGGGAAAAGCAGATTTTCGGGAAGCTTCATATCGTGGATAACCTTTTTTATAATCGCTCTGGGTGAGGAATAGGGGCAATCTGCAAGCACGCAGATTACGTTTTTTGGAAGCTCCTTGCCTGCTGCCATCAGCACCGTAGCACCGCCCATTGATATGCCTGTGAGGATTATGCGAGAGTCTTCGCCGTAGTGATTGATTATGAAATCAATCCAAGACAGACAATCTTTGCTTTCGTTCACACCAAAGGTAATAACGTTTCCTTCGCTTTTTCCGCTGGCTCTCTGGTCTACAATGAGTACGTTTCTCTTAAGTGCAAAGCATCTTTGTACTCCGCCGCACAAATCTCTTTCTGCGTTGCCTCGGTATCCGTGAAGCATAAGCTCTACAGGTGCACCTTTTTGGTATTCGTAGTACTTGCCCCTGAGCTTAAGTCCGTCAAAGGAAGTGATCTCTACATCCTCGCACTTCATAGCACGGACTTCTTTCATCCAGTTTACCATCTGTTCTCTGTAGGGCTCGTAGATTTCACCCTCGGGGATGCTGTATTCGTCAGCGTTTTTGTTTTCTTTTCTATTTGTAAAAAAGGCCATACGAAAGCACACGAAGGAGGTTACAAGCACAAGCAAGGTTATAAAGACAACAACGCCCAGAGCTATCCATAAAAATGTCACTATACCATCTCCGTTTAGTTTTATTTTATGATGGGTAATTATACCACTTTTTATGCAGGATTTCAATAAATTGTAATCCTCTAAGTTACTATTGCTTTTTGTTAATGAATCGTTTACAATTTATGTAGAAATATGAATGAATGAGGGATAGTATGGCGAATGTTGATGTAAATTATAAGAATAAAAAAAGATACAAAACAGCAAAGTATCCAATCCGTCAGCCCAAGATTATTGTGTGGCTTATCTGGATTTTGTGCAAGCTTTGCCTTCTTAATAAAAAATACAAGGTTGAGAAGATTAATATGGAGAACTTAAAGCCTCCTTATATGGTGCTGAGTAACCATATGTATTTTATCGACTTTAAGCTGGCGGCTATGGCAACCTTTCCTCACAGGGTTAACAACGTCGTGAGCATTGACGGCTTTTACCGCAGACCTTGGCTTCTGGAGCTTATTGGTGCTATTTGCACCCGTAAATTCACCCTTGATTTGCATCTTATAAAGTCTATAAAAAAGGTGCTTAAACGAGGCGATATTCTTTTTATGTATCCTGAAGCAAGGTACTCTCCCTGCGGAACCCTTTCTTATCTGCCCGAGTCCTTGGGTAAGCTTATCAAGATGAATAAGGTGCCTGTGGTGGTTGCTGTGCATAGAGGTAACTACCTGCATTCTCCTTTTTGGAATTTCCGCAAAAAGAGAAAAAGTGTTTATCACACAACTTTTACTCAGATTCTTACTCCGGAGGATATAAGCCGTATGTCTGTGGAGGAAATTAACGAAGCTGTAAAGAGTGCTATGGCTTATGACGAGTATAAATATCAGAAAGACAACGGCATACTTATTAAGGAGCCTTTCCGTGCAGAGGGGATTCACAAGGTGTTGTATCAGTGTCCTCGTTGCGGTGTTGAGTCAAAGATGGACTCAAAGGGTACAGAGCTTTTCTGCAAAGCTTGTTCAAAAAGCTGGACACTTAACGAAGACGGCACACTTAAAGCCAACGAGGGCGAAACCGAGTTTTCTCACGTGCCCGATTGGTTCGAGTGGGAACGCTGTCAGGTAAGACAGCAGATTGAAAAGGGTGAGTATTCATTCGCTGATGAGGTAGAGGTTTACTCCCTGCCAAGGTGTTGGAAGTTTGAAAAGCTTGGCAAGGCACGGATTACTCACGATAAAGATAAGGGCTTTGTGCTTGAGGGTTTTTACAACGGCGAAAACTACCGTATTCAGCGTACACCGCTTGAGATTAACAGCCTTCACGTTGAGTACGATTATTGCTACATCAAGCCCTACGATTGCTTCGATATTTCCACCGAAAACGATTCCTTCTATTGCTATCCCACAAAAGAAAACGTGATTACAAAGCTCGCTTTTGCAACCGAAGAAGTTTACAGAATAAACAAAGAGAAATTAAACAGTTAATATTCTGTTCTACTTTGAGATAAATTAGTAGGAGCGGTACTCACAACGCTTTGAAATGGTATGTAACCAACTTGCATTTACAAAATCAATATGTATAGAGTGCTTTTTTTTAGGGTAAACTCTTTGTAAATAATCAAAGGGAGTAATGCAAAGTGGTAGAACAGGATACTATAAAGCTTCTCAGAGAGTGCGATGCAGGCATCAAAATGGGTGTGACCTCTATTGATGATGTGCTTCCTCACGTGAAGAGCGAGGATTTTAGAAAACTTCTTACAGACTGCAAGCAGGAGCACGAAAAACTCAGAAGTGAACTTGAGGTGCTTCTTGATAAGTACAAGGATGACGGTAAAGACCCCAACCCCATTGCCAAGGGTATGTCTTGGATGAAAACAAACGTAAAGCTCGGAATTGAAAATACCGACAAAACCGTGGCTGATTTGATGACTGATGGCTGTAATATGGGTGTGAAAAGCCTTAACAGATACCTCAATCAGTATAAGGCGGCAGACGAGGTTTCAAAGGATATTACCAAACGCCTTATAAACTTAGAGGAAGAGCTTACCGTCAACATCCGCAAGTTTTTATAATGCTGATTTTTAGGCTTACACCGCTGATATTTTTCAGCGGTGTATTGTTTTTATTTGCTGTTTGTTTTATAATTTATTTATCAGTTAGCAAGAGGTGGTTTTATGATTATCAGACGAGCCGAAATCACAGATATTGAGGGCATAAACAATTTGCTCAGACAGGTGCTCTATGTGC
Source organism: Ruminococcus sp. (assembly GCA_017411385.1). Taxonomy (GTDB): domain Bacteria; phylum Bacillota; class Clostridia; order Oscillospirales; family Acutalibacteraceae; genus Ruminococcoides. Next base: position 5,910 of record JAFQQF010000010.1, on the reverse strand, counting down.
ACCACGTGGGCAGACCCGATATCTTTAAGGCAGAGGGTAAGAAGTATCGTGACGAGGAGCTTGCTTCAATTATAAATGATGACAGTACACCGCTATTCGTGGCTGTTTGCAAGGACTCGGGCAGAGTGCTGGGGCATTGCTTTACGGTAATAAATGAGGTGAAAAATCATTGTGCCCTTGCGGACGTAAAAACTCTTTACATAGACGATTTGTGTATTGATGAAACTTTACGTGGTCAGCACGTGGGCAAGGCTTTGTATGAATACGCCGTGGAGTTTGCAAAGAGCATCGGGTGCTACAATATAACCTTAAACGTTTGGGCAGAGAATAAGAGTGCCCAAAAATTTTACGAAGCAATGGGACTGAGTGTGCAAAAAATCGGTATGGAAAAAATCTTGTAAAGCGAAATGCTTCTTACTTGTTTAATGTGTAATTATCTGCTAAACTAATGGTATGAATAAAACAAGACTTTTGTGCGGAAATTTTTGCACCGAAACCTCGGGAGGAGTTATATATGGAAATTAAATTACCACAGCTTAGCTGGTTTCATCAAATACAGGACAATCGCCCTGTACGCAATATTTTTACGGGCTCTCTGGGTACAGACCCTGCCCACGGTTCGTTGCATCTTAAGACCTTTAATTATAAGGTTTATGCAACAGATGAGAAGCGAGAGGGAGAAGATGAGGACACAATAATCCTTGTTGCCGAGTGCTTTACTCAGCTTCCCTTCTCTCAGAAGCTTGCACGTGTGGACCAAAGGAGTCAAAGCTTTGAGTACAGCCAACAGGGAATAGCACAGATAATTTCGTGGCTTGAAGAGCAAAGCTCCATGGTTGAAGGTTTGTTTGTTGCAGAAGAATAAATGGAATTTCAAGGCACATCGGAGATTTTCGGTGTGCTTTTTTGCAAAAAAATTTAAGCTTTGTGAGATGTTTTGATAGTTTGAATTGTATTATTTATGCAGGGGGTGAGAGATTGTCATCAAATGCTTTACGTGCACAGAAGGCACTGCAAAAACACGGCGACAGCTTGATGCGTGTTGCTTTTACATACACAAATAATATGTACGATGCACAGGATATGGTGCAAGAGGCTTTGCTTAAATACATAGAAAAAGCACCGGAGTTTTTGAGCTCGGAGCACGAAAAAGCATGGCTTATACGCGTCATAATCAACCTGTGTAAAAACCACATGACCTCTGCTTACAAAAAGACTTACGCAGAGCTTACTGAGGATATAAGCGTTTGCGACAATTACTCCTCGGGGCTTTACGAGGCGGTTTGCTCTCTGCCTTCAAAATACTCTCTTGTAATCCACCTTTTTTATTATGAGGGCTATAGTCAGAAGGAAATTGCAAAATTAATGAAAATCACCGAGTCAGCGGTGTCAACAAGGCTTCAAAGAGGCAGAAGCTTATTAAGAGAAAAGATAGGAGATGATTTTTTTGACTGATTTGAAATTCACAAACGAATATAAAAGGTCTGTTGAAAGCATAGCTTTGCCACGGAATTATCAGGAAAATATCCTCTCCGCAATAGATGAAAGAAAAAGCAAAGACAGTCAAAGTAGCAAGACAAAAGCAAGAGTGTATAAGTATGCTTTATCCGCGGCGGCGGTATTGGTGCTTTTATTTGGACTTGCGTTTACGCTCTTTGCAATGAACAAGCTGCCATCTGAGATGCAGATAAGCTTCAAGGTTTCAAATGCTACAAACCTTTCTGCCGTAAAGGGTGCGAGGATTGTTTTTGTAAACTCAAATGGAGATTTGCTTACAGATGATACAGGTGAAGCTGTGGAGGTTTTCACTAACGATAATGGTGAGGCTCAGGCGACTATTCCCAACGAAGGCTATGTTCCGCATATTGATGCAGAGGGTTATATTCCTTTTACTGCAGACAAAGCCGAGGACAATTATTATATCAGTCCCGAAATGAATGAAGATACCTACCGTGCGGTACTTACTTGGGAAACTGAGTGTGATTTGGACGCACATCTGAGCATTACAAAGGATGGCAAAACCGAAAAGCTTCACTACTTTAACAGCAGTATTGAAAATGATAAGGGTGAGGTTATAGCCGCTCTGGATACAGACAGCGAAACATCGGGTTATCCAGAAACCATAACTTTCAACTGCGAGGATAATTCCCTTATCCGATTCAGCGTAGCTTCTTACTCTGCGCTTAAGGAGGACAGCACTAAGGCGCTGTCTGATACATCGGCACAGGTTACCCTTTACAGGGGAGAAAAGCTTTTGGGCGTTTATAGTGTTCAAAAGTCAAAGGGAAACGTGTGGTGTGTGTTTGAAATTGAAAATGGAGAGCTTGAAGCTTATTCGGAGTATTATTCGGTCGGTGCTATGACCGAAATAAAATAAGAAAGTACGGGGAAGAATTATGAAAACAATAAGCAAAAAGCTTTTGTGCTTTTGCCTGAGTATGGTGCTGGCTTTTTCAGCAGTAGCCATTTGCTCGGCGCAGGAAAGGCAGAGAAGAGTTTATTATAATGATGAATATGTGTATGAGGTTAACGAAGATAACACAGTCAGCATCCTTTATTATACAGGAAAAAACCTGAGCGGTGTTGTGGTGCCTGCATACATAGACTCAAAGCCTGTAATCAGTATAGAAGAAAGAGCTTTTTATACCACAAAGGTTAGAAGTATTATAATTTCTGAGGGTATAAAGAGCATTGGTGATGAAGCGTTCTTTTACTGCACAGAGCTTTCAAACGTAAGTCTGCCTACAACTCTTGAATCAGCAGGCATAGGCGTGTTCAGAGCTTGCACAAGCCTTAAAAATGTTAATATGCACGGCAATGCCTCCTTGGGGAAATATATGTTTTACGGATGCACAAATCTTTCAACAATTGAGCTGCCTGATGTTGCTTACTTCATTCCCGAGGGTGCATTCAGCTATTGCAAATCCCTGCGTTCGGTTGTATTGCCACAGGAGCTTGTTGAGATTTGCCCCTATGCTTTTTACAGGAGCGGACTTCAAAGTGTAACCCTACCGTCTACTGTGCAGTATATTTACGAGAAAGCCTTTGCAGAGAGTGAAAGCTTGTATAATGTTTATGAAAACGGAGAAATAGAGTACATAGCCGAGGATGCTTTTGAGAATTGCGGGGATGATACTCCCAACGGGTATCCCTCGGTTACACCGCCTATGGATGAGCCTACATCCCCCAAACCTCCTTCAGTTGATGGTGACGACAGCACAACGGATGAGGAGCCACCAACAAATCCTCCCACAAATCCTCCGTCAGACACCGTAGTTACCGAGGATGGCTATATATTAGGTTTTGCTGGTGAGATGGCAGATTACGAGTACACCTACAACGAAGCTGCAAAACCCGAATTCGAAAGAAACAAGCAGGAGATTATGTCCCTTGCATGGAATGTACGCACTATTGGAGATGCGAATAATGACGGCAGAGTGAATATTAGAGATGCCACAACAATCCAGCAGTATGTTGCAGGTCTTGTAAGTGAAAACAGCAAGGACTTTGACTATAAAAACGCAGATGTGGACACAGACGGCAAGGTGACTGTCAGGGATGCCACAAAAATTCAGAAGTTCATAGCAGAGATTATTTTATCCCTGTGTTGATATTATTCTTTCCCCTGAATGCTTTGCGTAGCACCGCAAAGCAAAAGCAGACACCGTGCCTTTTTCCCTGAGGCACGGTGTCTTTTTTTAAAAACATTTTAAAATAATGTGATATATGGTATACTTGAATTGTATTAGAGATAGAGAGCAAAAAAACTCAAACGGATACTATACGCGGTGTATTTACATATAAAACTACAAAGGAGTGTTATTATGAATCTTAAAAAGTTTTTATCGGTTTTGCTGGTTCTCGCTTTGATGTGCACCTTGTTTGTGCCTTGCGTGAGTGCTGATGAGGTTACCCGCGAAATTCCCTTTGCGATTTATAAGGAATGTCGTGTGCAGGGCTTTGTGGGCAGAGATGTAGAAAACGAGTATTATCTTGTTAAGTCACAGGCTGAGCTTTTGGAAGTGCTTGACTCTATTGAGAGTGACGAAAACAGCACAGCCTTCCTTGAATCCGAAAGAGATGCAAAATACACAGATGATTTCTTTGAGGAAAAGGCTGTAGTTGTTGGACTGTATACTTTTTCAAGTGAAAGTGACCGTCATAGCATAGAAAAACTATCTGTAAAAGGCAACACTCTGTATGTTTACGAAAAATTCTACTTTTCTGTTTATGAAAATGATTTCATAAGGCAGCATAGATTTGCACTTATGGAGGTAACACTCTCTGACATTGAAGGTGTTACTATGGTTGACTGTGGATTATCCGGAGATCCTATTCAATCGGAAGTCAAGTGGGTGTATGGACTCAGAGGGGATGCTGACAACGACGAACAAATCAACGTAAAGGATGCAACTTTAGTGCAGAAGAGCATAGCTTCCCTGCATACATTTGCACCCACCACAGAGCTTAAAGCAGATGCAAATGCTGACGGCGAGGTTAACATCAAGGATGCCACCGAGATTCAGAAATACTCGGCAGGCTTTACCTTTTCAAACGGTACAGGCTATCTTGTGGCTGTTTTTGAAGAATATCCGCTAGGTATAAATCAGGCACTTGAAGTGCTTGGCGAAACTATTGAATTTGCCGAAGATGCAAATCCTCCGGGCAGTAATTTTGTAGCGGCAACTTTACACAGACTATCTGAAGAAATTGATAAGGCTAAGGTTTTATACAAGAGCGAAACCCCTACGTACGAAGAGGTTATGGCTCAGATTGAGGCGCTTGATGCTGCAATCAAAGGTCTTGAAAGTGTTAAACTTGATACATCTGAACTTACACCTCTTATGAGAGAAGCTCAGCGTCTTATTGACGCAGGCGGCTACACCGACGAAAGCCTTGACAGACTCATAGATGCAAATTATATGGGACAGATGGCATGCCTTTACGGACAGTCACAGGATGATGTGACCGAAGCTATAAAGGCTATCGAAGAGGCAATGGCAAAGCTTGTGCCATTGTTCAACAATGGTGAAAGTTCCATTCCATTTACCATAGCAGAAGAGTGCCGTGTATGGTCGTACCCTTCATCACAAATAAAGCTTTATCTTGTGAAATCTCCTGCACAGATGGATGAAATTCTTGATACTATAGGCGGACAGAATACTGCTGTATATACAAAGCCTGTAAGGGACGAAAAATACAACGAGGCTTTCTTTGAGGAGAACTCTTTGATTATCTCTCTGAATGTGGTAGGTGGTGGAGATTGTTTTCAGACCATTGACGCCGTTACAGTAAAGGATAATGTGCTAACTGTGCGCAGAACCGTATATCAACCCTCTAAGCCAGCTCCCGATAAGAACCGTCAGTATGTGCTTATAGAGGTGAAAAACTCTGATATACAGGGTGTAGATACTATCGTGAACGGTAGTTCTTACGGCACTATAACACCCGATCCTAACCCTGTCCCCGAGCCCCCAAAAGAGATGATTACAGTTTACTTTGAAAACACCTTGGAGTGGACAACGATTAACGTTTTCTATTGGAACGATAATCCAGAGCTTAACTGGCCCGGTGTGAAAATGAATTACCTGTGCAAGGGTACCCACGGTTACGATTTATATGCTTTAGAAATCCCAGCTGACTCAGTAGGAGTAGTGTTTAACTCACCTATGGAGTCAGTACAGACAGAGGATTTTACGGCGCTCTTTGATGGAGTGCTTTGCTATCCAACAGACCTTTCTGATATCGGACATTGGAAATTAAGCAGTATTGATATCGACGATACAGACATTCTGCCCAAGCCTCCTGTAGATGAAGAGCCCACCATTCCGCCTGCACCTACCGCTCCTTTGGAAGAGGTGGAGTTTACTGTGTTGCAGGAATCCAGAGTTCAGGGATGGGGAGAGCTTT
>JAFQQF010000046.1 GCA_017411385.1 Ruminococcus sp. | reverse complement strand
ATTAGTTTTATCCAAACAACTCTCTGTATTGAACAGGGTAATATCCTGTGTGTTGTTTAAAACGTCTTATGAAATTCGGATAGTCGTTGAATCCGCATTCCGTGCATATCTGCAGCACGGTCATGTCTGTGTGCTCAAGCAGTTTTTTTGCATATTCAAAGCGCATATTGTTCAGATAAACTTTGAAGTTTATTCCTTTTTCTGCCTTGAATAGCCGTGAAAAATATGTGGGTGCAAGTGCAACCTCGTTGGCAACATCTTCAAGTTTAAGCTCATTTCTGAAATTGTTGAGAACATATAACTCCGCTTTGTTTATTGCGGAAAGTTCCCTGATTGGTTCGTCATCTGAAGTTTCCTTTTTAAGTTTTGCAATAATGGCGTTGAGCAACATTTCGGAAAAATCCTTATCATTTATATTGTTGCAGAGTTCGTTAAGCAAAACTTCAAAGCAAAGTTTGGTTTCTCCGCTTACTTTCAGAAACACCGGCGAGTTTTTTGTGAGGCTCTGCAGAAAAGTCTGATTGCAGATATCGCCCGAGAACATAACATTATAAAGTTCGGCATCCTTGATATCCACATAGTGAAAGTCAAGCGGAGTCAAGAAAAACAAATTGCCCGGTTCTATTTCATATTCGGTTCCGTCAACCGTATATGTACCGTTGCCCGAAACAATAAACTCCAGCTCATAAAAATCGTGAAAATGCGTTTCTATAAAAGTGTTTTCTTGCTTTTTGGTTGCACTGAGGTAGCCGTTTTCTATAAATCTGCTCTTTGTATATTTCTGCATAAGCCCACTTCCTTTTGCTCTATTTTAACTTGTCTGATAATAAAAATCAATACAAAGGCAAAAAAAGACAATGCAGGATTCTGACATGCAAAGTATAATAAAATCATAATCAATGGAACGTATTAGACAGGAGGTGTCAGTTATTAAATTTATTGGTATCGACATTGGCGGAACCAAATGCGCAGTGGTTTCGGGCAATGATGCGGGTGAAGTTATACAAAAGGAAAAAGTCCCAACAAAGGATTGCAAAAACACTATTGATAAGATAATCAAAATTGCAAAAACAATGGGCAAATGTGATGCTATAGGTATAAGTTGCGGAGGCCCGTTGGACTCTAAAAACGGAATAATAAAATCACCGCCTAATCTTCCCGGATGGGATAATATTAAAATAGTAGATGTGCTAAAAAACGAATTCAATGTTCCTGTCTTTTTAAGAAATGATGCAGATGCATGCAGTCTTGCAGAATGGAAATTCGGAGCAGGAAGAGGGACACAGAATATGATATTTCTTACTTTTGGCACGGGTCTTGGTGCGGGACTCATCTTGAATGGCAAACTGTACACCGGTGCTTGTGATATGGCAGGCGAAGTAGGTCATATAAGGCTTTCTGATTATGGACCGGTCGGTTACGGAAAAGCAGGTTCATTTGAAGGATTCTGTTCCGGCGGCGGTATAGCTCAAATAGGAAAAACCATTGCAAAAGAAAACCAACAAATGGGCCATCCTGTAAGTTTTTCGGGTGATGAAATAACAGCCAAATCTATCGCTGATATCGCTATATTAGGCGATGAAAGTGCATTGGAAGTATACAAGCAGTGTGCACATATGTTAGGTCGAGGTCTTTCAGTGCTGATTGATATACTCAACCCCGAAAAGATAATTCTTGGAAGCATATTTCAACGCAGCGAAGAATTATTACGAGCAGAAATGGAAAAGGTTATTGCAAAAGAAACTCTTCCTCAATCGCGCAATGTTTGCAAAATAGTTCCTGCAGAGCTTGGTGAATCACTTGGAGATGTTGCTGCTTTGTGTGTAGCGGTTTGCGGAATAAAAGGAGAAATATGAATGGAAAAGCTAATGGTACGCTATCCTGCTCTTAAGTCCTGCGAGAGTAAAATTAAAAATACTCTTGAACTTATGATAAAAACATACGAACAAGGCGGAAAGATACTTATATGCGGCAACGGGGGCAGTGCGGCAGATTGTGAACATATTGTAGGCGAACTCATGAAAGGTTTTCATTTGAAGCGACCTGTTTCCGATGAACGCATACCGGAAGAACTCCGCAAAGGTTTGCAAGGAGCTTTACCGGCAATATCTTTACCAAGCCAGATATCCGTGCTCTCCGCTTATGTTAATGATGCAGATCCTGAGATGATGTATGCACAGCTTGTATATGGATACGCATGCAAAAATGATCTTGTTATAGGTATTTCAACTTCAGGGAATTCTGCAAATATAATCAATGCCCTGACCGTTGCAAAATCACTTGGCGTAAAGACCGTTGCTTTGACAGGTGAAAAGCCAAGCAAATTGATGGAGCTGTGCGATGTTACAATAAATGTTCCGAGCTGCGAAACTTATGAAGTGCAGGAATATCACTTGCCTGTTTATCACTATCTGTGTGCATCTCTTGAAAAACATTTTTTCTCAAAATAAAAATGAATTCATAAAAAGGAGATTGAAAGATGAAGAAAAAGTTCCACCTCATTGCAAACGCTCACCTTGACCCCGTCTGGCAATGGCGTGTCCCTGAAGGACTGTCGCTTGTTAAATCCACTTTTCGCTCCGCACTTGACAGAATGAACGAATTTCCCGATTACACATTCACAAGTGCATGTGCAAGCTACTATAAATGGATAAAACTCAACGAGCCTGAAATGTTCGAAGAAATAAAGCAAAGAGTAAAAGAAGGCAGATGGGCAATTGTTGGCGGTATGTGGGTGCAACCCGATTGCAACATTCCGTCGGGTGAGGCATTCTGCCGTCACATGCTCTATTCACAAAAGTTTTTCAAAGAGAATTTCGGATTCATCGTAAAAACGGGATACAATGTTGACTCATTCGGACATAACGGTATGTTGCCTCAGCTGCTGAAAAAATCAGGAATAGACAATTACATTTATCAGCGACCTGACAACCGTACAGAAAAACCTAATCTTCCGTTTGATGATCTGCATTATTGGCAAAGCCCTGACGGAAGTGTTATCAATGCTTTCCGTGTTCCTGACGGATACGGCGGAGATGTTCACGAGCAGCGCCTTGTTGACCACTATTACAACAAAAATCAGCCGATGATGGTGCTTTTCGGTGTCGGTAATCACGGTGGCGGACCTTCAAAGGAGCACCTTAAAAACGCTGAAAAGCTTATCTGTAACGGTGATTTCAAATATTCCACCCCCGATACTTATTTTGAAGAAGCACAGGGCACTGAAATGCCGCTTGTAAACGAGGATTTGCAGCACCACGCAAGCGGTTGCTACAGCGCAAACAGCAGAATTAAAAACATCAACCGCAGGGCAGAAACAGAGCTTGTAACGGCTGAAAAACTGGATGTTCTTGCTAATATAATGACGGGTTCTGCTTTGCATAACAAGCAGATTGAAGCCGCATGGGAACGGGTTATGTTCAATCAGTTCCACGATATCCTTGCTGGCTGTTCAGTAAAAGAAGCATATTTTGATGCAGAAAATTCTTACGGTTACGCTCGTGAAACAGCTCTTGATGTAAACACCTTTGCTGCACAGCGTATAACTTGGAGAATCAAGACTACCGATTTTCTTGACGCTGACGATTCTGAAATGAGAGGCAGAATGTGGTATAAAGAGGGCGAAGGCTCACCAATGGTTGTGTTTAACCCTCATTCTTTTGCTGTTAAATCTATTGCGCAGTTCGGTTCGCAGTACATTTCAAAGGTTCTTGATTCAAAGGGTAATGAAGTCCCGTTCCAGCTTGTGCGTGCTTCATATACCGACGGTGAGCATCTTTACAAGTGCATTTTTGAAGCAGATGTTCCTGCTTACGGTTACGCTGTATATTATCTTTATCACAAAGAAAACAACGATGAAAAATCCTTCGAGTCACATCTTACTGCAACAGAAAACAGCCTTGAAAACAGTAAGGTCAGATTTGTTTTTGATAAAGAAACAGGTGCAGTTTCTTCTTGTATATTAAAAGAAAGCAACACCGAATTTGCCGAAGGTCTGCTTGGCAGAGCAGTTGTTTGCGACGATTTTGCCAACGATACATGGGGACACAGAGTTTTTGATTATAATATTGATATAGGTCAGTTTGGCGAAGGTACTCTTGAGATTGTTGAAAACGGTCCTGTCAGGGTAACCGTCAAATCCGTTGTAAAATACGGCAATTCCGTACTGACAAGATACTACTCGCTTTATGACGATAGCGATAAGCTTACAGTCAGAACAGTTCTTGAGCTTGATGAGCAGTATAAATCCGTCAAGCTTTCGTTCAAAGCGGATGTAAACAATTCAACCGTCACATATTCCATGCCTTATGGCTTTATTGAAAAGGATGCAAACGGTCAGGAAGAGCCTTCACACGCATGGTGCGATATATGCGATGAAACTGGTAAGGGTCTCGGACTTCTGAACACAGGCAAATACAGTTTCTGTTCAATCGGTAATGATCTGCGTATGATGATTGCACGAAGCTGTGCATACCTTGACCACTTCGGTCAGCATATGCGTGACGGTGAAATGGAATTTCTTGATAAGGGCGAGCAGGAATTTACCTATGAAATCGTTCCTCATATTCAGAAGGTCAATTCCGAACTATTCAAAGCATCGGAAGTTCTTAACAATCCGCTTCAGACACATCAGGAAACACACCACGGCGGAAATCTACCTCAGATTTATTCTGCACTTGACGTTGATAAAGAAAATATTGTTGTCACTTCAATCAAGTCTGCAGAAAACGGCAACGGTATCATCATGCGTATTGTTGAAACAAACGGCACCGCAACCGATGCTACGGTTGATTTCACCGCTCTTAACACAAAATTCTCAATGAGCTGGAAACCGCAGGAAATCAAAACTGTCAGAATTATGCCTGACGGAAAAGTCACCGAATGTATGATAACCGAATAAAAGCAAACAAGCCCACTGACAATGAGTCAACGGGCTTGTTTGCTTTTATTTTGATTTTTATTTGTTACAGCATAATTACAACAGAATCAGCTGAGAACCGTCTTTTGCAACATAATTCTTTTGAACACCGAGTTCGTCCATCCATGCACGAACCTCCAATGTTTGAAGGTTACCGTTTCTGTTGTCCCATACCCATGAAGGCGTTTGCCATAGGTTGTCCAACCCGGTGCAAAAATAAAATCACCGATTCTTTTTCCGTTGATATATGCTTCATAAGAGCCGAGCGCAGAACAGAAAAGTGTTGCCTTACCGATTGCTTTTTCGGGCTTTATAGCCTTGATGAAAACGGGAACAACTGTACCGAAATCTGCATTTTCTTTAATGAATTTTGCGTTTTTAATCGTATTCATTTAATCACCTGTATTTTTAAACTGATGTTGATTTTTATTGATATTGATAATATAATTATTTGTGTTGAGTTTTATTTTACTACGCTTGATTGTTTATTGCAATAAAAAACAATGGCATGGCAAAAAAAGACAATAATAAAACAAAAAGAAACAATGAAATGTTTTGTTCCAAAAGCTACAATAAAACAAAAAACCTATGCAAAAAAACAAGGAGTGATACCTATGGTAGAACAAATGATTGACAAAAATTTATGGCTGTACCGTAACAGAGCGATTATGGAAACGTTCCCCATTGATGCATGGCAGTACAGAATTTTTGATTATGCGGACAGGGAAACATATATTCCTCTTACAGATTGGGCAGATTATACTGATACCATTACATTCTGCGACCATAAAACATGTATGATGAAAACTTTATTCACACCTAAAAAGCCGCAGGAACACCAGTCAGCTTATCTTGAACTGAGATTGCCCTGCAACTGCGAAGCATTTGTTTCAATTGACGGAAAACGCTTTGCAGGTGTTGACAACGGTGAACAACGCTGCAGGGTTTACCTTGAAGACTCAATGTACGACAGAGAAATTGCCATTGAGCTTGAAATATATGCCTGTACCTTCTGCAATGATGAAAGAATGGTAAGACCTGTTGAAAATCCTCAGTATGTTATTGCAGATAAAGCAATTGCAGATTTTTCATATACTATGGATTTTGTCCGTGACCTTATAAAGTACATCAAGAATGATTACACGAAAGCCAAGGTCAACACTTTGTTTGAAAATACAATCCGTAAAAGCGACAATTCCCTTGACTACACCCAATTTCTTGAAAATATTATCGCAATTCACAAGGAATTGCTTGACGGATTAAAAGAATTGAAGCTGTCAAACGATGACTGTATCGTTGACTGCGTTGCTTCTACTCATATTGACGTTGCGTGGCTGTGGCGTTTCAAGGATACAATCCGCAAATCAGGCCGTTCTGCACTTAATCAGCTCCGACTTATGGACAGATACGATGAATTTGAGTTTTCGCTTTCACAGCCCTCGGTCTATAACTATATCAAGGAAGTTTATCCTGATGTTTTTGAGCAGATCCGTCAGCGTGTGAAGGAAGATAAATGGCGTCTTGTAGGCCCTATGTGGGTTGAATCAGACCTTAATATTTCAGGTGCAGAATCACTTGTAAGAGAGTTTCTTTACGGACATCAGTTCTTCAAAGAAGAATTCGGCAAAACAAGTGATGTCTGCTGGATTCCCGATTCTTTCGGTTTTCCCGCATCACTTCCGCAGATTTTCACAAAATGCGGAATGAAAAGCTTCTACACAACCAAGGTGCGTTGGCAGAATGCCAATGAATTTCCCTATAATGCTTTTATCTGGGAAGGTATTGATGGAAGTAATCTTTACGCAACAGTACCTATCACAAAAGATTGCTACAACAACTCAATTGACTGTGAAAATATCAGCCTTGTTTCAGATAAGCTTCAGCAAAAAGAAACATGGGACCACGTTCTTCTGTCCTATGGCTACGGTGACGGCGGTGGCGGTGTAACCGATGAAATGCTTAAGAATTACCGTCTGCTTCAGACAGTTCCCGGTATGCCTGAGGTAAAAATCAGAAAAGCAGAGGACTATTTCACTGAACTTGACAAAAAGCGTGAAAATCTTCCTGTGTGGAAAGGGGAGCTCTCGGTCGAAACACATCAGGGCACATATACAACTATTGCCGATGTAAAACGCAACAACCGTTACATTGAAATGGCATTTCGCAGACTTGACTTGCTTTCAGTTCTTGCAAAGCTCAAGGGTAAGGATGCAGGATATGATGAAATTGTAAAGCATTGGAAGGATCTGCTTCTTTGCCAGTTCCACGATGTTCTTCCCGGCAGCTCTATAGATACAGTTTATGATGATGCAGAAAAAATCTACAAAGAGCTTTTTGTATTCGCAGAGAAAAAAGAAAAAGAGCTTGTCACTGATACTCTTTGCGATGATGCACAGGACAAGGTTACAGTTTATAACCCAAACTCATTTGTCGGCAGTGCATACGTAAAGGTTGACAAAAAGTATGAAAGCTGTGCACTTACGGACGGAGAAAACACATCAAATGTTATTACAGATGCAGACGGTAACTGTATTTTATATGTAAAAAATCTTGCAGGCTTCAGTGCAAGAACATATCACAAAACTTCAGTTGTACATACTGAAAAAGCAATTACAGCAAACAAGGAAAACGGAAAAATCAGCATTGAAACGCCCTTCTTTACATTCATTATCCGTGAGGACGGTACTCTCGGCGATTTCTATGACAAGCGTGCAGATAGGTTTGTCGGTGACAACCTTAACAACCTTGTTACATATAAGGACGGTCCCGAGCATGAGGATGCATGGAATATTGATGACGGATACAAAATGCGTCCTGTTGATATGAATTGGCAGAATGAAATTACGCTTGTTGATATAAATGACGAGCGTGTGACGGTAAGGGTTACTAAAAAGCATAACAACACCGTTCTTACTCAGGATATTATTGCGTATGCAAACATTACAAGGGTTGACGTAGTTTCTCACGTTGATTGGCAGGAAAAATATAAAATTCTTCAGGCATCTTTCCCTGTAAATGTGGTTTCTGCTCATGCAAGCTACGAAATTGCTTACGGCATTACAAAACGTAACACCCATCCGAACACACCTGCCGAAAAATGGAAGCACGAATTTGCTGCTCACCGTTTCACAGATTTGTCAGATGATGTTTACGGTGTTGCAATTATCAACGACTGCAAATACGGTCACAATGTTATTGACAACGATATGACTATAACTCTTATGCGCAACGTTGACAATCCTACACGCTTCCGTGATACAGGTGAACACGATTTTGCATATTCAATCTATCCTCATATGGGTGGTTTATCGACAGGTAAGGTTGCTCAGGAAGCATATCTTTTCAATTCTCCTTTTGTTGTGTTTGAAGGCGAAAGTAATGAAAAGCCTGTTGTTTCTCTTTCAAATGAAGGTCTTATCGTTGATTGTATCAAGCCTGCTGAAGACGGCAACGGATATATCGTGCGTGTTTATGAGCCTTACGGTATTCCCGGAAAAACTGTTATGAATGTTACACACGACGCAAAAATCACTGAGGTTTCACCCCTTGAAGAGTATATCGGAGAATGTTCCGGAGAAATCACATATAAGCCATTTGAATTCAGGACGTTCCGCATAATCTGCTCAACATAATGATTTCAAGAACTGTCTGCACCAATATTTCCTGCAGCACTTAATTCCGCCTTCTGTTTTTACAAATGCAGAAGACGGAATTGTACTTTTTATTTGGTTTTTCTTTAGTTATAAAATTTGGAGTCCGATTCAAACTTTAACCATATCGAAATATTTTTATTT
>JAFQQF010000003.1 GCA_017411385.1 Ruminococcus sp. | reverse complement strand
GAAACAGGAATAATGCTCATAAGCATTAACAAACAAAGTACAAAACTGATAAATTTTTTACTCATAAACGTCCCCTCCGTAAAATCAGATTCCCTCACCGATTGCAAAGCCTGTTTCAATACCTGCAACCCACTTCTGAATAGCAGTTGCATCTTTAACATTCACATTACCGCTTCCATCAACGTCTGCTGCAACTTCTTCTGTTTCGTCAAGTGTCCTTGCAATAGAAATAATACTATCTATTTGTGATGTAGCAGAGATTGGTTGCACCCCTACCACAATCATAGCAAACACAACCATAATAGACAATAAAAACGAAACAATCCTTTTCATCAACATTCCTCCTCAAATTTAGCGCATAGTGCATCTTAGATAATTATCGATATCAATTCATAAATAACACATTAAACGCTTTTAGTAAATTATACTACGCTCACCCAACAAATTCAACAACAAGTTTATAAAAAAACAAATATTCTTAGTTAATTTGATAAAACCCACCCACACAACAACTGCAAATATGCGAACCCGTAGCGGAAGGGCGTTACGAACTCCTGCTTTGGAATAGTTAATAATCCTATGTATACTTATCGTTACGGGATTTGAGTTTTTCTATGATCCGATATATATCAGATGATTTATCGATATCAGAATAATTCTTTTGAAGAAGTTTGCGTTGGATAGATTTATCTTCCCTGTACTCAGCTATCGTAACCTCTTCCTCCCCACTATGAGAAAAGCCACCTTGAAGGTGGCTTTATTTTTAATTGGATATGTATATGGTTAAAAAACAAAGTATTCCAACGTTCAAACATTTATCTCACACTATGTGCTTGATTATCGGGATTTTTTTGATTATGTAAACTCCTGCTGAGCACAGAACGAATACTACCAAAGGGAAAACAAAACGCCACAGGTAGCTGTCTATAAGAAATTTTGTTACATAAGCCATAACAGTTATTCCCAAGGAATGAGTAAGCCACACGCCCATACAGGTTGAAGATACTGTTCTGATTAATGATGTGAGTTTGCTACCTTCTTTCAGTTTCGGCTTGTCTGCTTTATTTGTAAACAACTGTTTTACAAAAACAAATATCGCCGCACCGGTAAGCCCTGAAGGGAAGTAATTGTAGGACAGCATATATGTTACGGTTTCCCCTGCTTCCTTTGATTTGGATATGGTATACCACACGGCAAATACTCCGCTTAAAACTGCGGATATGTAAATGGCATATCGTTTTGCACGGTTCAACTGCTCGGTGCTTACAAGATAGCCAAAAACTGTATACATCAGATAACCTGCACAAACAGGCATAATCATATAAGAGTTATACTGAATACCAAATATACTGAGTAAGGGCTTTGCAAGCCAGGAAAGGGCAAAGGTCACATATACTGTATACCACAGATATTTCCTGTGGTTCTTTGCCTCAAGCACAAGTGAAATCACAGGTATGGCAAGATAGATTGCAAACAAAGGCCAGAAAAACCAGTATCTATTCTGAAAACCTGAATTGAGGAATTTAGAAATAAAATCCTTTGCCGACTCAAAGGGTAATCCGCGTGACATAAACGCTTCAAAGCCAACATAAAAAAGATTCCAGAACAAAAAAGGAACGGCGACTCTATGAAGACGTTTCTTTGCATATTCTTTTGTGGAATATCGCTTTCGATACTCCATCAGCTTTGCACCTGTAAGCATAAAAAATATGGGAATTGCACTATAAACTATGCATCGTTCAATCACACTGATTTTCCAGCTTATTGTGTCTGTATATGTATAAATAACGCCGTTGAAATGAAAGAAAACAACCATCAGGCAAGCTATTATTGTCAGCACATCAAAGCAAGGATTATATTTCTTTGTCATCTGTATTCACTCCCGATTTTAAATTTGCAGTGTTATTTTCTGAATTTTGCGGCGTATCCGCAACGACGGCACAAAGGCTCCTGAACATTTCTTGTCTGAAAGGATTTTTTGAGTTCTTGTGCTCTTTGTCCTTCAAGGATTTCTTCAAGCGGTGACTCGAATATATTGCCAAGAGTTATTGTACCCTCGCTGTCAAGGCAACAAGGCACCACCGAGCCGTCACAGAGCACTCCGACTTGGTCACGCAAACCATAGCAGGAATGGTCTGAGCCGAAATCCTCAGCTTCTATATCGGGCCAATCAAAAAGCTCACCCCACTCAAGGAAAACGTATTCCTCCAATTTATAGCCTGAATACAGTTTTTTCCATTTCTCTTGAAAACGTGAGTGCATTCTCAGTAGAATCTCATTATTAAGGGTATCATATCCACCCTTGTTCCAAAGACGCATTACGCACACTATGCCCTTTTGCTTTGCCTGTATGCAAAAATCAAAGCACATATCAAGGTATTCTTCCAGACTAACACCTAAGGAGTTGACCTCGTAGCAGTGAAGTGAAATGCTTACCTTATGAAGCGCGGAAGCATTCAAAAGCACCTGTGATTTTTCACGGAGTAAGGTGCCGTTGGTTGTAATGTTAACCTTGAATCCAAGCTCACCCGAAATTTGAAACAACTCACTCAAATCGGGGTGAAGCAAGGGTTCGCCCAAAAGATGAAAATACAAATAATCGGCAAAGCACCTGAGCCTTTGCGCCGCTGTTTTAAATTCCTCAACAGAAATAAACCTTGATTCTCTTTTGGTGCCGTGACAAAAACTGCAAGAAAGATTGCAGAGGTTTGTAATTTCCAGATACGCTTTCTTTGGCATAGCTTTCACCTCCATCGATTCTTTACTTTACAGTATAACACACAAAATAACAAAATTAAACACTCACGCTCATTTATCGTGAAATTTCCTTGACTAATACAACAAATTACGCTATTATGAAAGTAATGTATGAAACCGAAAGGATGTTATAATATGGGATACCAGAGAGCTCAATGGCACAGCGGACTTACTTACCGTCAGGAATGCAGAGAATGCAAAACAGTTTTTAAGTACACAGATGAAATTCTCGGATTCCGTCCTTGGTTTGCAGACGGATTTGTGTATTGCCCCAAGTGCAACACACCCAACCGACACAACGAAAGCTACGCTATTGACGGACAGCAGACAGGTAACGTCACTTACGCACACACAGCTCAGATTGATAACGAGGGTGTAAGCCCTGCTACAGCACCTAAAGCTGAAGTTACCGCTGTTGAAGCAACCACAGAGGCTGTTACTGCTGAGGCTGAGGATGTTGCCGCAGCTGTAGAAGAAGTACCTGCTGAAAAAGTAGTTGATGCAACCGCTGTTCAGGAAGATACTGAACCCGAGCTGTGTGCTTTCTGCACAAAATGCGGCAAGAAGTTCAGAGATGGCGATTTGTTCTGTTCAGGTTGTGGTAACAAAAGAGCATAATAAATATAGATGCAAAAAGGAACTCTTTTTAAAAGAGTTCCTTTTTTATATGTCATTCAACTGTCAGTCTGAGGGTAGTGGCAGTTTTGCCGTCTTCCTTCAGAACTCCGATTTCTAATACATTTTCTACGCGGCGTCTGCGGATTGAGATACTCTCACCCTCATAGCACTGAGCTCTGTAAGCAATCTCTAATTCACTTATGCTCATATTCTCCAGCTCTTTGCAGGAAAACGCACTGAGCACGGCTCTTATGTATGCCACATTATTCATATGCTGAGCTACATCAATATCACGGGATGTAACTTTGTATTTCAAAATTTCCTCGGCATCTGAAAAATCTGTATTTATTCTTGCAAAAGGCTCTTCACACACAACCTCTTCCCTATGCTCAAGGTCAGAAGGATAAACCTCTGCAGACTTTTTAGGTCTGCCTGTGTGCTTATCAAGAATTGTCCACTCGGTTTTTCCCTTTACGATTATATCATCACCCGAGGCTATGGTGTAGTATCTGTTATAACGGATATTACCGGGTTTTTCCGGCCAAGTAGAAACGGTGACCTCCTCCAGCATTTTGGGCCTTTTTGAGAACTGCACCCTTGACTTTGCGGCAACCCAGAAGCAATCCTTCTGTGACAAGTCATCCATACCAAGGTTTAAAAAGGCAGCGTGCTCAGTAGCCATATCCATAAATAAATCAAAAATACCTGCAATACTGAAAACACCATTATTATCGCAAGCACTTATGGGAACAGTATAGGTTTTTATCAATATGTTTTCCATAATAATACCTCCTGTAAATTCTTTATACATTTTAGCACAAACTAACTTTTTCAACAAGCATATTATTTAATATAGCCTTTACATAAACTAGGCTTTCGTGGTATAATCAGTCGGAATTTGAAAAAGAAGTGAGAAATATGTGGGATAAAACAAAATCTGTATTAATCAATATGAAGGACTATACTCTCACCTTTCTGAAATGGCTTTTACTAGGAAGCTTTGTGGGTGCATTGTGCGGTCCTGTAGGTTTTTTGTTCTCAAAAGCTTTGAGCTTTGTGACAGA
This sequence comes from Ruminococcus sp., assembly GCA_017411385.1. Classification (GTDB taxonomy): domain Bacteria; phylum Bacillota; class Clostridia; order Oscillospirales; family Acutalibacteraceae; genus Ruminococcoides. Next base: position 123,470 of record JAFQQF010000003.1, on the reverse strand, counting down.
CTTGAGAAGCGATAACTACTGGCTGGTTGCGTTACTTCCTCTGGGAGGTATGTTGTCAGTTGCTATATACAAGCTGTGCAGGGTATCTGACGTGGGCACTAACCGCGTACTTGAAAGTATACGCACAGAAAAAACCGTGCCTGCTCTTCTCTTCCCTGCTATCTTCATTGGCTCGGTTATTACTCACCTTTTCGGCGGCTCAGCCGGCAGAGAAGGTGCGGCGTTGCAATTAGGCGGAAGTATTTCTTCTATGCTGTGCAGACTTCTGCACCTTAACGAAAAATCAAGGCACGTGCTGACTATGTGCGGTATGGGTGCCGTGTTCTCGGCACTCTTCGGTACCCCTTTGGGTGCTTGCGTTTTTGCATTAGAGGTTGTAAGCGTAGGGCGTGTATGCTCAGCGGCATTCTTCCCTTGTATCATTGCAAGCATTACTGCTTTCTGGATTTCCACCACCCTTGGTGTTACTCCCGAAAGCTTTCCCTTACAAAGTGTTCCCGAAATGCAGCTTGGCATAATGTGGAAGGTCATTGTGGTTGCCATTGTTTGTGCTCTCGTCAGCATTCTGTTCTGCCTTGCCCTGCACACTTCTGAAAAGCTGTTCAGAAGGTTCTTTAAAAACGAATTCCTGCGAATTGCCGTTGGAGGTACGATAATTCTCCTGCTGACTATGGCGGTTGGCAGTATGGACTACAACGGCGGCGGAGTTAATATTATTCATCATATCTTCACTCACGGTGAGGTACGCTTTGAGGCTTTTGCCCTGAAAATTCTTTTCACCGCCATAACCGTCGGCGCAGGCTACAAAGGCGGAGAGATTGTTCCTACTATGTTCATTGGCGGCACCTTAGGCGGGTCGCTGGCAATACTTCTTGGACTTGATCCGGGGTTTGGTGCGGCATTAGGCATTGCGGCTTTGTTCTGCGGAGTTACAAACTGTCCTCTTGCAACTATGATAATCTGCATTGAGCTGTTCGGCTCAGAGGGTATGATTTTCTTTGCACTTTCTGCCATTATAAGCTTCCTGCTTTCAGGCAAGGCAAGTCTTTACACAAAGCAGAAATTCATTTACTCCAAGCTTAGTGAAGATGTGATTGCCACGGATGAAATAAAAACAGAACTTCTGACTGATACAAGTGCCGAACCAGACACAGAACCTGAGATGTCAGTTAATGCAAAGTCAGATGACACTATCATAAGTTCAGACTCAGAGTCCGACAACGGCGAAACCTAATAAAGTCAAACGCCAGCTGAAAAAATCAGTTGGCGTTTTCATTTTACATATCCTGCAAATCAGCAGCAGTAATATCATTTTCCAGATTATCACGGGCAAGGTCGGTATCTATAGTGCTGTATACAGACGCAATAGGCTTTTCTTGAGCATGAGGAACACTGTGCCACACCTTCTGTGAAGGTGCATAAGTTCCTGCAATTATAGGTCTGACCTTGGCTTTTGCGTGTTTCGCATTGCCCTCAATCTCAGGCACAGACTCAGAAGTGTTCCGCTCTTTTGTGTAGGTTCGGTCAATGCGTTTCATTCCCTTTTTGGCCATTGTAAAATCACCTCAATCATATTATTTCTCAATGATAATGAGGTATACTTATCTGCAAATATCTCCCACAATTACAACACACTGTCTAATAAACAATTATTCAAATTTACAACTACCACTATTGGTGGTATAATTTTATCGTAAAATTACAAGGGGGTATGGCAATGATCTACATTATAGATTCACTTTCAACACCCACAGCTATACTGTCAGGGTTAATTGTATTGTTTGTATTATTCTTGACTATATATCACGCTCTGCTTAAAAAGAACAACAGGAAAACTCTTATATGGAGAGTTCTCTGCTTTGTGCCACTTATCGCTTGTATTGTTCACTCAATTGTTTTTAACTTTGGAAAACAAGAGATAATCGCACTCAGTTACTTTGCCACTATGTATATAGTCGCCATACTTATAGCAGTTTGGCAAATTTTCTGCAACAAAAAAATTCTTTATCGGATTTCTGTTTGCGTTATTATCATATGCTCATTAGTCAGTTATGTATATATTCCTGCAGGTGCCATGTTGCCTTCAAATTTACATTGCTATACATACAGCAGTTGGACTGACAGCTTTATATCTACTGTCAGAGCAATGGAAAGAGAATATCCCCTCTCTGATTGGAAGGGGATTGACTACGATGCACTTATTGAGGAATTTGTGCCGCGTGTTCAAGAAGCTGAGAAGAGCTCTGATACAACCGCTCTCGGTATTGTGCTTAATGATTACTGCAATCGTTTTTACGACGGGCATATAAGTTTAGTTCCTGCCAACTCCGAAATCGCAACAAACGTCAACAACATTTTATTAGGTAACGACTACGGATTATCCTTGATTACAACAGACATTGGTGATGTGGTTGCCGTACAAATCGAGCCTGACAGCGAAGCTGAGCTATCAGGTATTCACACAGGAACCAAAGTCACAAAGTGGAACGGAGTTCCTATAAATGAAGCAAAGCTATCGTTTGACTTACCTATAAAGCCTCCTGTTGCAGAAAACGAGGAACCGACAAGAACTATGCTGTTAGCAGGTAAAGGCGGAGATACTGCACAGGTAACTTTCATTACTGACTCAGGAGAAGAAAAAACAGTTACATTAAACCGAATCGGCGACTATATGACACGATATACAGAAGCATATTCCAAGTTCTGTAATATATCTGCAGACAATGAAAATTTCTCCTATAAGATGATATCTGACACCTGTGGATACCTACAGATAAACTCAGAAAGCCTGAAAACCTTTCAGGTTATATATGCTGTATTTACAGGACATGCGCCTTTTATAGAAACTCAGACAAACAAAATTCTTGAGGAACTCAAATCACAGGGAATGACTGAGCTTATTATAGATATCCGCAACAACACAGGCGGTCATCCTGAGGTATCTGCGGCGGTTGCTTCTCTCTTTTCTAAGGAGGATTCTGTATACAGCTACGACTACAGCAAAGACAACAGCAACGCAGCTAAATTGCATATAAAAGGAAACGGCAAGTGGGCAGATTTACCTACAGTAGTTCTAGTAAATCAGAACACCATCAGTTCGGGAGACGGTTTAGCTGATATGCTGTCATCTCTACCAAATGTAACCTTGATGGGACTTACCCCTTCAAATTGTTCGTATCAATCAATTGGCGGTACAAGTTATCTTGCACAAGGGTATTTTGCAATTACTTATCCAGTTTACTATTGCACAGATCCAGACGGAACTCCCAAGATAGACACCGATACAAGCAGAGTATCCCGTATACCATTAGAGGTTGAAATACCTTTAGACTTAAACGCAGTTGAAACTATTTATGCTTCTAAACAGCAAGATTACGAGTTAAACTTCGCAATGAAGTGGTTAAAAGATTAATCATCTTTGCATCGACAGGACTCCGAACAATAATAATTCAGTCAAAAACAAAACAGCTTTTTGTTTTTTACACATTAAGGATTTTCATAAGGTCGCTTAGCGTCCCCTTCGGATAACGGGAAATATCCTTGCCACTGTTATTGATAAGGCAGTCTGTTACGAGGAAGGTCTGCATACCTAATTGCTCTGTTACCATATCATCGTCTACATCATTGCCTACCATAAGACACTCTGATGGGGTAACCCCAAGTCGTGAGCAAACCTCCATATAGTATTCAGGCACAGGCTTAGTAAAGCCGATGTTCTCGTATGTGGTGACAAGCTCAAAATCGGACATCTGAAGTCCTGCCCATTCCACTCTGTTTTCGGTGGCGATACGTGGGAATATAGGCTGGGTGGCAAGTGCTACTCTGTAGCCTGCCTGCTTTATCCGCTCAACAGCTTCATTTGCAAGAGGATTGAAACCGCATATATCCTTAACACCTATGAATTCATTATGATAAAACTCGTCAAACACAGGCTGACTGTCAAGACATTCCTTGCCATATACGCTTACAAGCACATTCCAGAAGACCTCTTCGTTAAGCCGTGAACCGTCATTTTTCATCATAGCCTTTGTCCCCTGCCAGATGGTTTTTATAAGCTTCTCAGGTTCATATCCAAACTGTGCCATACGCTTTGCTAAAAGTCCGAAATATGTTTTGACAAACACCTCTTGGTCCATTGGCAGAAGTGTGCCGTCTAAATCGAATAATACAACCTTTATATCCATAGTATACTCCTCATTAACACAATTCAGCTTGTATTATAGCATAAATATCATTCAATTACATCTTATTTTTTAATTTTTACAATGACTTAATATAAAATTGATTGAAAGAATATATTTATTTGGTATAATAAGTAAGTACATTATTAAACAGGGAGGTATTGTTTTGCTGTTTCATCACGAAGAAAAGAGTGCTGTTCTTTCAAATTTCGGCGTTGAGCCTTCAAAAGGTCTTAACAACAAACAAATAGAAGAAAGAACTGCAAAATACGGAGCAAACAAACTAAAAGAAAAGAAAAAGAAAACAACCCTGCAGAGGTTTATGGACCAGTTCAAGGATGTAATGATTCTTATTCTCATTGCAGCGGCTATAGTATCCTTTGTTGTTGTTTGTGTTGAGAAAAACTGGGGTGAGCTGTTTGAGCCTGCTCTCATTGTTCTGATTGTAATTCTCAACGCAATAATGGGTGTTGTGCAGGAAAGCAAGGCGGAAAAAGCCTTGGATGCTCTGCAGAATATGTCGGCACCTCACGCAAGGGTTATAAGAAACGGCGAGGAAAAGATTATTGACGCCGCCATGCTTGTACCCGGTGATATCATTAAGCTTGAAGCAGGCGACTTTATCCCTGCTGACGCAAGGCTTATTGAGAGCACAAGCCTTAAGTGTGAGGAGTCAGCTCTGACAGGTGAGTCTGTTCCATCTGAAAAAGATGCAAATGCCGTTATTGAAGAAAAAGCACCCTTGGGTGACCGCTCAAATATGGTATTCTCAGGATGTAGTGTTACCTATGGTACAGCCTTGGCGGTTGTAACTGCTACAGGTATGGACACAGAGATGGGCAAGATTGCAAATCTGCTTTCAAACGAAGGTGACACACAGACACCTTTGCAGAAAAAGCTTGCAAGCCTTGGCAAATACTTAGGTTTTGTAGCACTCGGTGCTTGTGCGATTATCTTTATTGTTGGTGTTATCAACCAAATCCCCGTGCTTGAAATTTTTATGACCGCGGTATCCCTTGCGGTTTCTGCAATCCCTGAGGGTCTGCCTGCAATTGTAACCATTGTGCTGTCTATCGGCGTACAGAGGATGGTAAAAAGAAACGCTCTTATCAGACGTCTTCCTGCTGTTGAAACCTTAGGCAGTGCTTCCATTATCTGCTCTGATAAAACAGGTACTCTCACACAGAACAGAATGACTCTGACAAAAGCTTATATTGACCAAGCCGATGCTCCTGTTAACATTAGTGACAATAACGCTGACGACATAAAGAAGCTTCTTATGTACGGCACATTGTGCTGTGACGGCTCGGTGGTATTTACTGACGGCAAGGAACAGCACATCGGCGACCCTACGGAAACAGCCATTGTTTATGCCGCACACAAGAGCGGTATGCCAAAGGATGAGCTGAACTTTGCCTATCCCCGACTGGGCGGTATTCCCTTTGACTCCGACAGAAAGCTTATGAGCACTATAAACGAAATTGACGGCAAGTACGTTGTTATCGTCAAGGGCGCATTTGACATGATGGCAGAGCGTTGCATAAAGGGCGACCTTGAAGCTGCCAAACGCTTCACAGAAGAAATGAGCGAAAACGCTCTGAGAGTGCTTGCAATCGGCTACAAGGTTATTGACAGCATTCCCGAGGAATTAACCTCTGAAAGCCTTGAAAACGAGCTTACCTTTATGGGCCTTGTGGGCATGATTGACCCCCCGAGAGAAGAAGCCAAGGTGGCTGTTGCTACCTGCAGACAGGCAGGTATAAAGCCAGTTATGATTACAGGCGACCACGTGGTTACAGCAACTGCCATTGCAAAAGAACTTGGAATTTTCCTTGAAGGCGACCTTGCAATTACAGGTGCTGAGCTTGACAGCATGACAGACAGAGAGCTTGACGAACAGGTTGAGAAAATCTCGGTTTATGCACGAGTATCCCCTGAGAACAAAATTCGTATTGTAAAAGCTTGGCAGAGAAAAGGTCAGGTTGTATCAATGACAGGCGATGGTGTAAACGATGCACCTGCCTTAAAAGCTGCTGACATCGGCTGTGCTATGGGTATCACAGGCACAGACGTTGCAAAGGGTGCAGCTGACATGACACTCACCGACGACAACTTCGCTACCATTGTTGAAGCAGTCAAAGAAGGCAGAGGTATCTACGCAAACATTAAGAAGGTTGTATCCTTCCTGCTTGGTACTAACATCGGCGAGGTCGTTGCAGTCTTTGTGGCAATGCTTTTATGGCACAAATCTCCCCTGCTCTCAATGCAGCTTCTGTGGATTAACCTTGTGACCGACTCCCTGCCTGCTATTGCCCTTGGTATGGAGCCTGTTGAAAAGGACGTAATGACCAGAAAGCCCAAGCCCAAGAATGAAGGAATCTTTGCGAACGGCTTAGGCGTGAGAATTATTCTGCAGGGCATTATGTTCGGTCTTTTGACACTTGTTGCATATTTCCTCGGCTCTGCATGGACAGGTACAGATGCAGGCGGTCAGACAATGGCATTTATGACTCTCTCCCTTTCTCAGATTCTCCAGTCCTTTAACGTGCGTTCAGACCGCTCACTCTTTAAGATTGGATTCTTTACAAACAAGAACTTAAACCTTGCGGTGCTTGCATCCTTGGCACTTGTACTTCTGGTACTCTTCACTCCTGTGCAGATTGCATTCGGTCTTATATATCTGCCTTGGGAGCTGTATATGATTTCCTTGGGACTTGTGCTGACTCCCACAATTATTATGGAGCTGTGCAAAACAATAGGACTTATCAAACCCGAAAAGTAAATATACAACAGCAACAGCCATCCGTTTTATGCGGATGGCTGTTTTAATTAGTATGGAATACTTAATCATACAATTACAAATTATAAAAATAGTATAATTAATGATATGCAGACGATAAGAACTAAAACCGAACCTATAAGCATCATAATATATGCACGATAATATTTTTTATCTTTGATAACACAGAGCATTACTATAGAGAATGCTGTGAGAAGCATGGGCAACACGCCAAATAGGAAAACACAGAAGACCTTCAGGAAGGTTATATCAGATTTTTCAGGCTCAATCCACTCCAAATCATCTTTAGGCTCAGTATTGTAATATGTAATAAAATCCTGATAAAGTTCTTCGTCCTCAAGTTTATACAATGTAACTTCTGTATTTATATGGTCATTAACAATGCCATTTGCTAAATATGCTGTTTCCTCTGAATCATTATACCTCAGCAAATATACATCTTCAGTATCTGCGTCTATGTAAATCATTCCGCTTTCAATATTTACCAGTCCTGTTCCGTCTACAGCATATAGTTCGGTTTTTTTATACTTGTTCAGATGGATTAACTTCGTTGTTACAGTTTCACCGGATAGCCATTCATCAAAATCTTCCGCACTTATTTCAAAAGAAGAGCTGTAATACTCCCAGGTTTTCACAGAGTAAGAACTACCGATTCCCCTTGCCAGGTCCTCATACTTTTTCAGTTCAGATTTCTCCGCATATACATAAAAGGTTGTACTATAATCACTACTAAATCTGACCTGCACACATGGACAATCTACGCCTGTAGGAATAAGAACGTTAGAGTAGCGATAATATTTCTCCATAGTTTTATCATCAAAATATAATCGCACAGTGGCATAATCACTATTATTGGCATCGTGGTTGTATTTTGAATAGTCAAAATCAAAACTAGCAGATTCTTTTACAGGATAGTATTTTTTGCCCTCATGTTTAAGATACTCCCCGTCAGGAGCCATTTGCCAATCTGAAAACTTATCTGCAAAAACATAAGGTGCACCAACTAAAAAAAACACACACAGAATTATAAGTGTAATAGTAACTGATATAAATTTCTTCATAACACAACCTCCTTACTCTAGATTGAGTTTCTTATCTAGAAGATAGGTCAGAAGCAGATATAGTGCACTTATCACTGCCAAAAGCACACCTAATACACCAACAAACATCAAAAGTGTAAACCAAAAGGATTCAACCTCACTTAAACCTTCTGTAATCTCCGTTGTATTATAAGTAGAAAACACTCCCAAAATCATAAATACCAGAAGCAGAAAGGTTACAACACTACTTGCTCCGTAGTAGAGTCCTACTGCTGTGAGCACCTTGTGCTTTTTGACTATTGAAGATGCAAGGGTTATGCAGGCATAGATAAAGAGTGTCTGAACAATTACGGCCGCTACAGCTATCAACACTAAAAGAATAATATATGGAACTGCAAAAGATGAGGTTGAATCAAGAAAATCAGCAAAAGAATCAACACCAAAAATTCCCATAGTAAGAAGCCAACCAAAAGTGCTGAATTCATAAGCCATTTCATCAGTACCGATAATTTCAGGATTACCGATAAGCATTATCAGAAATAAATTCAGATAACTTAAAACTGATGACATAAAAGAAAATATAAAAGATGTAGCAATTTTTGAATCAAGAAGCAAATTCTTTTTGACAGGTAGAGTAAAGGTGAGATAACCCTCGTCAGTGAAGAAATGCTTATAATAACGGACAACTACCAGAATTGTGGTAAATAACGGAAACAGATAAAGCCCGATACGGGTTAACACTACACCTATCATACCCAAGGTTGGCAAAATTTCATATTTTGTATAATCTACATTCGCTATCTTCATACAGAATCCGCCAAAGATAGCTACTATAATGGATATGCCTGCACCCAGCCACCAGTATTTGAACACGGCTTTTACGTCGTGCTTCAGAAGTTTTGCGAACATCTGAACACCTCCCGGAAAAGTTCATCAAGTGAACAATTATTTTTCATTCTGGCTTCTTCTGCTGAGCCTGATTTGAGGATTTTTCCGCTGTAGGTTATGAACATAAAATCATCAAGCACCTGCTCAACATCTGCAATGAGATGGGTTGTGATTATGATTGTGGAATCAGGGTTATAGTTACCTACAATAGTACTGAGAATGTATTCTCTCGCAGCTGGGTCAACTCCAGCTATGGGCTCGTCAAGAAGATAGAGCTTTGCTCTGCGTGACATAACCAGTATAAGCTGTACCTTTTCTTTGGTTCCTTTTGAGAGGGTTTTGAGCCTTGATTTAGTGTCAATACCCAAGTCGGTCATAAGTTTGCTGGCTGTTTCTTTATCAAAGTCCGCATAAAACTCTGAGAAGTATTTGATAAGCTCATCAACCTTCATCTGATTGCTGAAATATGTACGCTCGGGCAGATAGGAAACAACTGCTTTTGTGTTTTCTCCTACTCGTTTGCCGTCAACGAGAATTTCCCCCTTGTTGGGCACAAGGAGTCCTGCAATCAATTTAATCAATGTAGATTTACCGCAGCCGTTGGGACCTAAAAGTCCTATAATCTTTCCTTCAGGAATCTCAAGATTCATATTGTCAAGAACATTTTTGCCGCGTTTGTATGCCTTGGTAAGATTCTTACATTCAAGTATGCTCATTCATTCTCCTCCTTTATCATAGTTATTAATTCATCTTTTGAAATAGATAGCTCCTGTGCACTTTTCATAAACTGTGACACCAATTTATGTGCCGCCTGAACACGTGCAGAATTAATAAGTTCCTCGTTATCTGTGACGAATCTTCCTGTTGTACTTTCGGAATATATAATTCCTTCTAACTCTAAAGCAGTCAAGGCGTGCTGAACGGTATTGGGATTAACTGCTGCCAGAAGGGCAAGTTGACGAACTGAGGGAATCTGAGAATTTGGCGGATATACTCCGCGTATAATGTTGTTGCGGATTCGCTCTGCAATCTGCAAATACACAGGAGTGTGTTTGTCAAAACTCCACGCCATAAAATGCCTCCTTTCAGAATACATATATTGTATTACTGTACTATAACAATAGTACAACATTGATATAAAGTTGTCAATATATTTTCACTTCAAACTTATTATCTTTGCATACACCCCTACTATCAAAGTAGATTTTAAAAAAAACGACCTCATCAAAAAAACGATGAGGTCGCTTATATTTTTGCTTTTATCAGAACATCAGCACAAGGAACTGGGAAACCAGTACAACTGCAATGAGGGCTATGGGATATGTGGCCGCATAGGCTGCTGCTACATCCTCTGTGCCTGCTGTAGAGATAAGTGTGCCAAGTGCAGGAGTAGATGTCATACCGCCTGTGATTGAGCCTAAGTTGTTGAGCAAAGGAAGCTTGAGCACATACTTTGCAAAGATGAAACCGATAATCATAGGAATGATTGTCATGATGATGCCGTATACAAAGTACATACCGTTAAAGTTAGCAACAAAGTCGGCTCCGCCCGGGATACCTGCACCTACAAGGAAGAGTACCAAACCAAGCTCGCGGAAGAGCTTAAGCGTACTTTCCTGAGGCATAAGGCTAACCTTACCTACTCTGCCAAAGTGGCCGAGTATCAGAGAAACAAGGAGGCAGCCGCCTGTGGTTGTGAGTGAGAAGCAAGTGCCGTCAAGTCCCTGAGAGCTCATAGGAATCTTGATTTTTCCGAACACTGTGCCAAGGATTGCGGCAAGTGAGAACACGCAAACACCCATATGGTCGAGGTGAAGAAGCTTCATAGCCTTTTTTGTCTTTGACTCGTTCTGCTTAACTGCAATCTTTGCACGCTCTGCTTCCATATCTGCCTTTGAAAGCTTAGGAATAAGCTGAACAAAGAGAACAACACCGACAACACCGAATATGTATGCAATACCGTGGCCAACGGACACGAGGCTTTCGTACTCGGGAGCAACAGTCGCCTTTGCCGCAGAGAATGCAGGAGTTGATGTAAGCGAACCGGATAAAAGACCTACAATCATAGCAACAAAGCCGTCGATATCCTTGATTGTGTCAGCACCGTAACCAATCACGTGTTCACCCAGCATAATACAACCAAGAGCACTGAGTCCGCCTGCAAGAATAATTATAAGACCTAAGAGCACATAGGATTTGAAGTTCTTTTTCATATTAGCAAAGAACTTAGGACCGGCAATAAATCCGACACTTGTTACAAACAGAATGAGTCCGAAGCTCTCAATAACACTGAGCCAGTTATTGTCAAATTCAATCGGCTGAATTGTGAACAAATCTGTTGCTACAGGTGAACAAAAAAGTGCACCAAAAAGCAATGCTATAATAAATACTCCTGCATCACCAAGGGAAACACCCTTGATTGTAATTCTTCCCAAAGCGTATCCAACAAAAAGGATGGAAAACACGCAGAACAGGAAGAAGGAAACACCCGTAATGGGAATTACACCGCCAAAAAGTTCCATTTTTCTATACCCCTTCCTTACGAAAACTTACTTTCTTGCATAACTTGGGAGAAGCTTGGGAGATACTGTATCTGTTACGATACCTGCATCCTCAATCTCCTGCTCAAACTTAGCAATGTGGGAAAGTGTCATAGTTCCAACTTGTGTATTCTTAGCTTTCTGAGCTGCATTTTTACCTGCACTTCTGCCGAATACAATTATATCGAGGAGAGAGTTACCCATAAGACGGTTTCTGCCGTGGATACCGCCAACTGCCTCACCTGCAACGAAAAGGTTCTCGATGTTTGTTGTTTCGCCGTCTTCCTTAATATCAAGTCCGCCGTTCTGATAATGAAGTGTGGGATAAACAAGAATGGGCTCCTTACGGATATCAATACCATACTTATCGAACATTCTCCACATAGCGGGGATTCTCTTCATAATAGTACCCTCGCCGCCGATTTTTTCAATCATAGGAGTATCAAGCCACACGCCAAGACCTGAACCTGTTTCTATACCGTTTGAGCGTGCGTTACACTCGCGGATAATGGAAGCTGCCGCAACGTCGCGGGTTTCGAGAGGATGCATAAATACTTCACCATTTGCATTTACTAGCTTTGCACCAAGAGAACGAACCTTCTCGGTAACTAACGCTCCGAAAATCTGCTCAGGGAAAGCAGCCCCTGTAGGATGATACTGAAGAGTTTCTGCATAAAGAAGCTTTGCACCTACTCGGTAACCAAGCACAAGACCGTCTGCGGTTGCTCCGTAGTGGTTAGATGTGGGGAAACCCTGATAGTGCATTCTGCCTGCACCGCCTGTTGCGATGATGACAGTCTTGGCACGAGCTACCATAAGCTCCTTGGTTTCCATATTCATAAGTACTGCGCCTGCGCACTTGCCGTTTTCATCAAGGATAAGCTCCACAGCTGCAGTAAAATCAACAACGGGAATCTGACGGTTAAGAACCTCGTCGCGAAGCGTACGCATAATCTCAGCGCCTGAGTAATCCTTTGCGGCATGCATACGTTTTCTGGATGTGCCGCCGCCATGAGTGGTAATCATATTACCCTCTGCATCCTTATCAAACTCAACACCAAGCTCATTGAGCCACTTTATAGCCTCGGGAGCATCGCATACAAGCTTTCTGAGAAGCTCACGCTTTGCGGCAAAGTGACCGCCGCCAAAAGCATCAACAAAGTGGATTGCAGGGGAATCGTTGGGCTTGTCTGCCGCCTGAATACCGCCCTCTGCCATCATTGTGTTGGCATCGCCTATGCGAAGCTTTGTGACAATCATAACGTTTGCACCTGCATCACTTGCTTCGATTGCGGCTGATGCACCTGCACCGCCGCCGCCGATGATAAGCACGTCAACATCATACTGAGGGTTTTCAAGGTTTACATCCTCTGCGCTGATTCTTGCGTGTGCCTGCAGGGTTTCGGCAAGCTCGTGAGGAACCTTATCACCCTTATTAGGACCTATTTTGAGCTCTGTGAACTCATCTTTTCTGTAATCAGGGTGAAATTCTGCCAGAAGGTCTTCCTTCTGCTGTGCTGTCATACGCTTTGGTTCGAGGGCAATGTTAGCTTCTCTTGCCTCTTCTACAGCTTTTAAAGATTTCTGAAACTGTTCTGCATACATTAGCCTTGCCCTCCTTATTTCTCAATCTCACGTGTATTGTAAAGCTCTTTCATTTCCTCAACAGGCTTTTGCATTAAAGCCTCAATAAGCTCTGTGAAAGTGCCGTCTTTGATTTCCTGAACTCTGTCTTCAAGGTGGCCACATTTGGGAGCCAAGTACTTACCGTTGATGCGTCTTGCAAGCATTGCAACCTGAGGATGAGAGATGCCTGCAGGGCAACGGGATGAGCAAACACCGCACATTACACAATCGAAGGACTCCTCGGCACAAGCCTCGAAATCACCGCGCTGAGCGTATGCTATGTACTGCATAACGTTGAGTCCCTGAGTGCAAGCCTTAGTACAGGCGTTACAGCCTACACAAGCGTAAATCTCCGGATAGAGCTGCATCATAACCTGCTCTGTGGTATTTACTGTTTCAATATCATAAACCTGCTTTACCAAAGGGAAGAAGGGCAAAGTTGCAACATACATATTGTCTTCTACCTTTGTCTGACAAGCAAGGCAAGCCTTAAGCTCTCTGTCACCAGCAATTCTGTAAATAGTGGCACAGGCACCGCAGAAGCCGTTTCTGCAACCGCAACCGCGTACAAGCTCGTAGCCTGCGTACTCCATAGCACGCATAATGGTTAGGTTATCGGGAACCTGATATTTCTTTCCGAACAGAAAAACGTTTACCATATTTTCCATGTTGTTACCTCCTATCAATACTCGTCGGGCAGTTCGTCCAGCTCATCACAACGGAACACGGGACCGTCTTTGCACACATACTTGGAGCCGATGTTACATCTGCCGCACTTGCCTACACCGCACTTCATTCGAAGCTCCATTGTGGTATAAACCTGCTCCTTATTGAAGCCAAGCTCAACCATCGCCTGCAGAGTAAACTTAATCATAATGGGAGGTCCGCAGATAATAGCGGTCTTGTTGGTATCAAACCCAAGCTCCTTAACGTAATTGGGAACAAAGCCAACGTGTCCGTCCCAGCCTTCCTGCTCACGGTCGATTGTCAGGTGAACATCTACGTTTTTGTCCTTTGTCCACTCCTCTACAATTTCCTTGTAATCCACAAGGTCATCCATACTGCGTGAGCCGTAAACAATATCAATCTTGCCGTATTCATCACGGTAGTGACGGCAATAGTTAATTACTGAACGAAGAGGTGCAAGACCGATACCGCCTGCGATAAAGAGCAAATCCTTGCCCTTAAACTCAGTATCTACAGGAAAAGGTCTGCCATAAGGTCCGCGGATTGTGAGCTGCTGACCAACCTCTGCCTGATGGAGCCAATCGGTTACACAACCGCACTTCTTAATGGAAAACTCCATAAACTCGGTGTTTGTAGGAGAAGATGTAATGGAGAACATTGCCTCGCCTACACCGGGGATTGAAAGCATTGCACACTGACCGGGCTTATGCTCAAAAGCCTTTTTGCCATCGGGAGTTACAACGCGGAAAGTCTTTACGTCGGGAGTGTCAATGCGTACATCGGTAATCACACCCACAACGGGAATCAGGGTTTCTTCTCTTGTATTCATTTCTTCTCCCCTCCTAAAGCTTTCATTACTTTTACAATATTCATAGAGATGGGACACTTAGAAAGGCATCTGCCGCAGCCTACACAGCTAAAGAGTCCGTCGTTATTCTCGGGATAATACACAAGCTTGTGCATAAATCTCTGACGGAAACGCTCAAGCTGAGTAAGACGTGAGTTGCCGTGTGCCATCTTTGTAAACTCAGAAAACATACAGGAGTCCCAGCAACGGTAACGAATTACACCGTTTCCTGTGTTGAAATCCTTTATATCGTAGCACTGACAGGTGGGACAAACAAAGGTACAGGTACCGCAACCAAGACAAGCTTCTGAAAGTTCATCCCACTTGGGTGAGTCGAAAAGCTCCAGAGTCTTACCGCCGCCAAAAGAGTCGGTTGTAAGATTAGCAAGCGGAAGCTTCTGCATAATCTTGCGTGTTTTCTCCTGCTGTGCTTCTACATCGGTTGAGTCACATTCTTCGGTTAAAGCCTCAACACTTGAAAGGAGTGCCTCACCCTTCTGTGTGTTTGCCTGTAGGTAAAGTGCATCCTCTGTCTTCCAAGCGGAAATATCGCCTGCAGGTGTTGCAGGGTCAATGCCGAAGGTTGTGCAGAAACAGGTTTCAGCAGGTCGTGTGCAGGCAAGGGAGATAATCACACCGTGCTCACGGCGTGATGCATAGTAGCTGTCCACAGGGTCGGAAAGGAAAACTCTGTCTAAAATATCAAAGCTCTTAACATCACAAGCACGAACACCGAAAACAACAAAATCCTCGGACTCTTCTCTGATATCGAAAAGCTCAATATTCTTGCCTGTAACCTTGAACTCCATCAAATCCTCGGTATGAGGAAAGAAGAAATCCTTGGGGCTTTTTACTGTATTGAGAGTGTCAAGGTACTGAATACCTTCCTCCCACTTTGTAAATTTAGCTCCCCCTGCATTGTCAGAAGCAGGGATATAGAGAGTATTAGATTTTGCAATCTCTGCAAAAAGAGCAGGAAGAACGCTTAAAGAACATTTACGCATTACTCAGAGTCCCTCCTCTCAAACACATCGGAAGCCTCTAAATCGTCGAGGTTGTAATCTACTAGGGGTGCACGTGTGCCTACCTCGGCACCTGCCTGATACTCACCGTAGAAGTTATCAATATCGCGGATAAACTTACGGTTGAGAAGATGCAGAGGAATGTTCTGAGGACAAACTCTGGAGCACTCACCGCAGTCAGTACATCTGCCTGCTACGTGGAATGCGCGGATAATGTGGAACATCTGCTCCTCAAATGAGTTTGCAGGAGCTTTGTTCTCAGCTCCTGAGTTGGGATTATCAAACACACACTTTTCGCAGGTGCATGCAGGACATACGTCACGGCAAGCGTTGCAACGGATACAGCGTGAAAGCTCACCCTGCCAGAAAGCAAAACGCTCATCGGGAGTAAGTGCTTCAATCTTTGCCACCTCGTCAAAACGGGCTGATTCAAGAACCTCGCCTGTTTCGCCCAAAAGCTCATCGTATGCAACGTGCTTCTTGCTCTTGCAGTTTACACAGCGCTCGGCAAGAATATCTTCATATGCTACGGTCTTGGGCTCATCATCATAAAGAGTTGTAATAACAAGACCGTTATCGGTAAAATCAATAGCAGAGATACCGTCGCCTGTAATTGCCTTAACCTTAGAAATGTCAGCCATTCCCTCGCAGGGAACACCAACAACGTAAACTTTTTCTCTGTCAAAACGATGCTCTGTGAGAAGCTGGTTAAAGCTGTAAGTATCGCAGGGCTTGAGGAACACAAGTATTTTACCCTCGAGTTTTCTTGTTTTTGATACTAAGTACTTGGAGAAGTTGGCACCGCAAAAATCGTTCCAAACAAAGTTTTCGCGGATTTCGTCGGCAGTTTCAAAGACTGTTGGAGTTACGTCATAAGCAAACTCACCCTTGCCCCAGCCGAGGACTGCGTCAACAGTGCCGTTTTCAAGCAGAGAAACCGCTTTGCTCACAAGTGTGTCACGTGTTATTTTTTGCATCGCAGATCCTCCAATCTCTTGTTTTCGCCGAGAGCTGCAACCTTCTCAGCAAAATCATTCATAGTAGCAGCAAACTTTGCACCCTCTGCAGCGGATACCCACTCAAGACGGGTACGCTCACGCTCGATACCCAGGTAGTCAAGCATTGAGAACAACAGAGCCATACGACGTCTGGTGTAATAGTTACCTGATGTATAGTGGCAGTCGCCGGGATGACAACCGCAAATGATTACGCCGTCTGCACCACGCTGAAATGCACGCAGGATAAACATAGGATTAACACGGCAGGAACAAGGAACGCGGATAATCTTAACATCTGCAGGGTAATTGAGTCTGTTATTACCTGCAAGGTCTGCGCCTGCATAGGAACACCAGTTACAGCAGAATGCCACAATCAAGGGCTTATATTCGTTTACTTGCATATTGCATCCACCTCCGCAATAATCTGTGAGCCCATAAATCCACGTAAATCCATAGCACCTGACATACAAGCAACGGTACAAGCACCGCAACCCTGACAAACTGCAGGGTTAACCTGTGCAACACGGCGAAGAGCCTTGGTTCTGTCGGGCATCATAAATTCTTTATCTTCATAAGTAATTGCACCATAGGGGCATACATTTGCACAAGTTGAGCAACCGTTACACATAAGCTCATTTGCACTTGCAATACAGGGGTTGCCTGTGAGCTTATCCTTGCAAAGCAGTCCGATAACCTTGGAAGCAGCGGCAGAAGCCTGTGATACGGTTTCGGGAATATCTTTAGGTCCCTGACAAGCACCGGAAAGGAACACGCCAGCTGTGGGGCTTTCTACGGGTCGAAGCTTTGGATGAGCCTCGGTGAAGAAGTCGTTGGTATCCATACTTGCTGTAAGCATTGTGGCAAGCGAACGTGCTGACTTATCAGGCTCGATAGCGGCGGCAAGAACAACCAAATCAGCATCAATGTGAAGCTGTTTGTTAGCGATAAGGTCAGAAGCCTGAACCTTGAGCTTGTTACCCTCGGGAGTAACCTTGCCTACCATTCCCTTTATATATTTAACACCGTATTCCTCTACTGCACGGCGGTAGAACTCGTCAAAGTTCTTGCCGGGGGTACGAACGTCAATGTAGAACACATAAACCTCTGTGTCGGGGTATTTATCACGAACAAGCATTGCGTGCTTTGCTGTATACATACAGCAAATTTTGGAGCAATACTCCTTGCCTTTTTCAGCACAAGCGGCACAACGGGAACCAACGCACTGAACAAAGACGATAGTGTGAGGATGCTCTAAATCAGAAGGACGGAGAAGCTTGCCGGCAGTAGGGCCTGCGGCATTTGTCAGACGCTCAAACTCAAGAGATGTGATAACATCCTTAGACTGGTTGTATGCAAACTCGTCAAACTTATCCATACTGATAGGATTGAAGCCTGTTGCAACTACAACCGCACCGTATTTTTCCGAGATAATCTCGTCCTTCTG
Organism: Ruminococcus sp.; assembly: GCA_017411385.1. Taxonomy (GTDB): domain Bacteria; phylum Bacillota; class Clostridia; order Oscillospirales; family Acutalibacteraceae; genus Ruminococcoides. The sequence continues at coordinate 105,397 of JAFQQF010000003.1, read as the reverse complement.
TGTATAGTCAATAGCACCTGCGGTACAAACCTTGGAGCACACACCGCATTTGCCGTTTTTCAGCATATTACAAGCATTGGGGTCGATGGTAGCAACCTTGGGAACAGCCTGTGCAAAAGGAATGTAAATTGCGCGGCGGTTGTCCATACCAAGATTAAACTCGTTGGGGATTTTCTTCATAGGACATTTTTCTACGCAAGCACCACAGCCTGTGCAGATTTCTTCCTTGACAAAGCGTGCCTTCTTCTTGATAGTAACGTCAAAATTACCAACGAAGCCTTTAATCTCCTGTACTTCGCTGTAGGAGAAGATGCGGATGTTCTCATTCTGAGCAACGTCAACCATCTTAGGCGTGAGGATACAAGCGGCACAGTCAAGGGTTGGGAAAGTTTTGTCAAGCTGAGCCATCTTACCGCCGATTGTAGGCTTTGCTTCTACAATGTCTACAGGGAAGCCTGCATCGGCAATATCAAGAGCAGTCTGGATACCTGCGATACCACCGCCGATAACCAGAGCACGTTTTGTTACAGGGGACTCACCGGGAGTAAGGGGTGTGTTGAGATTAACCTTAGCAACAGCTGCTTTACCGAGGATGATTGCCTTTTCTGTGCCTGTCTGCATATTCTTATGTACCCAAGAGCACTGCTCACGGATATTGGCAATCTCAACCATATAAGGGTTAAGACCAGCGGCTGCCGCTGTCTTGCGGAATGTAGCCTCGTGCATACGGGGTGAACAGGAACAGACAACGATGCCTGTAAGGTTATGCTCCTTTACAGCGTTCTTGATTATGTCCTGTCCTGCCTGAGAGCACATATACTGATAGTCGGTGGAAAAAACAACACCGGGCTCGTTTTTGAGAGCCTCTGCTACTGCGTGAACATCAACTGTACCAGCAATGTTGCTTCCGCACCAGCATACGAATACGCCAATTCTCTGCATTGTATTTTCCTCCTTACTTAGTGTATTTTCTGAATGCGCTGACGATTGCCTGCTGAGGAAGGTCCTCTGAAAGCTTTGCAGGAACATCGTCTGCTGTCATATGATTCTTGCCCTGCTGACGGATTACAGAAAGTCTTACTGCTTCTACAAGCTTTGCAGGCTCAACACCGCGGGGGCATCTGTCTATACAAGCAAAACAGCTCAGGCACATATAAAGTGACTTTGAATTCATCAGAGGCTCAATATCTCCTGACTCTACCATATATACAAACTGATGGGGATGATACTCCATCTCATCATAAGCAGGACAGGTAGCCGAACACTTACCGCACTTCATACATTTCTTTGGATTCACACCGCTTGCGCGGATTATCTCTTCTGTAAGCTTTGTGTTATCCTTATGCATTCTGAGCATCCTCCTTTACGCCGAGAGCCTCTGCCAGAAGCTCTGTGAAGTATACAACAGGAATGGAATTGCCGTTTTTCTCAAGGTTATATTTACAAAGAGGACAGGCTGTTACAATCATATCTGCACCGAAGGAAGATGCGTTATCTGTGATAGCCTTGCTCTTTTTAGACGCAAACTCGGGGTTTTCCATTGTAACGTAACCGCCGCAACACTCGTTACGCATTGCATAGATTACAGGCTCTGCCCCCAACGCACGGATTAAATCCTCGAAAATCTGAGGATTCTCAGGGTCGTCCATCTGCATTACTGAATTGGGTCTGAGTAGGAGGCATCCGTAATATGCAGCTATTCTTTTGCCCTTTAAGGGGTTAACAACCTTTTCTTTTATTGCATCAAAGCCTACCAAATCGCGAAGCATCTCAAGATAGTGGTAAACCTCTGTGCTTCCGTCGTAGTTGGTTTCCTCCGCCATATAGAGGTTAACCTTGCTTGCAAAAGCAGAGTCTGTCTGCATTGCATGGTTTGTCTGCTTCAATACATTGTGACAGGCAGAGCAAACAGATACCAAAGGCTGTTCCTTAGACTTTGCAAATTTCAAAGCACGGACAGAGGAAAGCTTATTGGCAACCTCGTTCCTTGCGGTATTGAACACACCACCGCAACACTGCCAGTTGTCTATTTCTTCCAGACTTACACCCAAAGCCTCTGCACACTTGTGAGCGTACATATCAAGGTCTTTAGCCTTGGTTTTGAGGGTACATCCGGGAAAATAACTTACCTTCATTGTATACACTCCTTATACCATCTCTTCGGGATGGAATACCTCGTCAAATCTCTCAGCTGTAAGGAAGCCAAGCTCAACACAAGCTTCTTTGAGAGAGATGTTGTCTTTATATGCTTTTTTTGCTGTTTTTGCTGCATTCTCGTATCCGATATAGGGATTGAGGGCAGTAACCAGCATAAGAGAATTGTGCAGGTTGTGGTGCATTTTCTCGCGGTTAGCGGTGATGCCTACTGCACAGTTGTTGTTAAAGGAAACAATTGCCTCAGAAAGGAGTCTGCCTGACTGGAGAAAATTGTAGATACATACGGGCATAAAAACGTTAAGCTCAAAGTTACCCTGAGAAGCCGCCATACCTACAGCTACGTCGTTGCCCATAACCTGAACAGCAACCATGGTTACCGCCTCACACTGAGTGGGGTTAACCTTACCGGGCATAATTGAGGAGCCGGGCTCGTTCTCGGGAATAAAAATCTCACCAAGACCGTCACGGGGACCGCTTGCAAGCCAGCGAACATCGTTTGCAATCTTCATCATATCGCAGGCAAGAGCCTTAATTGCGCCATGTGCAAATACAAGCTCATCCTTGGAGGTAAGTGCGTGGAACTTATTGGAAGCTGTGATAAAGGGCTTACCTGTCAAATCAGCCACAGTCTGAGCTACAAGCTCTGCAAAGCCCTTGGGGGTGTTAAGACCTGTACCTACTGCTGTACCGCCCAGAGCAAGCTCGTAAAGGGGCTTTACAGCAAGACGGAGCATCTCAACGTCACGCTCAAGGCTTGAACGCCATCCGCTTATCTCCTGACTGAATTTAATGGGAGTTGCATCCTGAAGATGTGTACGACCGCTCTTAACGATGCCTTCATTTTCCTCTTCAAGACGGATAAATGTCTTAATGAGAGTTTCTGCGGCAGGAATAAGCTTGTCTTCAATCATAAACACAGCAGCAATGTGCATCGCTGTGGGGAATGTATCGTTGGAGGACTGGCTCATATTGATGTCGTCGTTGGGATGGAGGAGCTTTTCGCCTGCAATAAGGTTTCCGCGGTTTGCCACTACCTCGTTGACATTCATATTGGACTGTGTGCCCGAGCCTGTCTGCCACACAACCAAGGGGAAGTTTTCGTTTAGCTTGCCCTCTATTACCTCGTCACAAGCCTGTGTAATGGCAGAAAGCTTTGCTTCTGTCATCTTCTCGGGTTTCAATTGTGCGTTTGCAATGGCTGCGGCTTTTTTGAGTATACCGAAAGCGTGAGTAATCTCACGGGGCATTGTTTCTATTCCTACACCAATGGGAAAATTCTGGCTTGAACGCTGAGTCTGTGCTGCCCAAAGCTTGTCTGCAGGCACCTTAACCTCGCCCATTGAGTCATGTTCTATACGATATTCCATTTGTATCCGTCCCTTCGTTATTTCTTTATTAATCTTAACTATCAAATATTAACGCTTTTGATTACTTCCTTTAATGTATCTGCACTTGCACGAAGCTTCAGCACCTCATCGTCAGTGAGTGGCAGAAGAACCTTACTGTGTGCACCGTTATTGCCTACAACGTTGAGAAGGCTTAAGCAAACGTCGCTGATACCATACTCACCATTGAGCATTGTGGAAACTGTCAGAGTTGTATCAACACCGCTTAAGATGCATCTGCACAGGTGGCACACAGAAACAGAAACAGCATAGAAGGTTGCACCCTTGCGGCTGATAACCTCTCCGCCAGATTTCTTAACATAGTCCTCAACCTCATCGTAGTTGAGCTCGGGATAAACAACGTCTGTACGCTGAACACTCTTGCGGTATTCCTCAATGGGAACATTTGAAATATTACACAAAGACCAAGGAACAAAGCTGGAGTTGCCGTGCTCACCCAGAACATAAGCGTGAACGTTACGCTGATTGAGGAAATAATACTCGGAAAGTCTTGCTCTGAGTCTGGAAGTATCGAGGATTGTACCTGAACCGATTACTCTCTCCTGAGGAAGACCGGATGCTTTGCAGAAAGCATATGTGAGCACGTCAACGGGGTTGCTTACGATAACATAGATTGCATCGGGAGCATAGCGTGTAATCTCGGGAATAATGCTCTTGGTAATCTCGATGTTTGTCTGTGCAAGGTCAAGTCTTGACTGACCGGGAGCTCTGCCCACACCAGATGTGAGAACTACAATATCAGAGCCTGCCGCATCCTGATAGCTACCCGCATAAACCGAGCAGGAATGACAGAAGGGTGTACCCTGACGGATATCAAGAGCCTCACCCAATGCACGCTCGTGGTTTATATCGATGAGGACTATTTCTGAGCAAAGACCTGCTACTGTAAATGTGTATGCAAGGGTTGCTCCTACATTACCTGCTCCGATAACTGTAATCTTGTTCATAATTGTTCTCCTTTATAATTTGGATTATTTTACTGTCCGATAAGGGATATCTCCCCTTAATTTTCATCCTCAGGCAGGTCTTTACCTACCATTCGTAATTGTGATTATTATAACATAATATACTGTGCGGTGCAATAGAAGTAAGTGTATTTTGTCAAATTTTTAACAACTTAGGAGCAACGCATAAAATATCCACTTATTCGTTGATTTATTTTAGACAATAGTGTATAATCACTCCAGAGAAATCATACCTGTTTTTTTCCTTGATTCCTATTATTTTACAGGTGTTTACAATCACACCATGCAAAGGCGGTGCTCAGACACTATGAGATACACAAAAACCATAAAAGCAACCTTCAAAGAAAGGCCAAATCGTTTTATCGCAATAGTGGAAATTGAAGGTATAGAAGAAGTTGTTCACGTAAAAAACACAGGAAGATGCAAAGAGCTTTTGACACCCAACTGCACGGTATATCTTTCTGCATCCGACAACCCCGCAAGGAAAACAAAATACGATCTGATAGCAGCAGAAAAAGAAAGAGATAATCAAAGCACCTTGCTTATTAATCTGGATTCTCAGGTACCAAACGATGCCACTGAGGAATGGCTAAGAAAAAACACCCTGTTCTCCCCCGATGCCATAATCCGCAGAGAAGTCAAGCACGGTGCCTCGAGGTTTGATTTTTACATCGAAGACGGAGAGGACAAAATTTTTCTGGAAGTCAAGGGAGTTACTCAGGAAGTAAACTCAGTTGCCCTCTTCCCCGATGCTCCTACAGAGCGTGGGGTAAAGCACATAGTAGAGCTTATCAACTGCACCAAGGAGGGCTTTAAGGCTTACATATTATTCGTGGTGCAAATGAAGGGGATTACCCATATTTCGCCCAATGATGAAACCCACAAAGCCTTTGGCGATGCTCTGAGAAAAGCACACAAATCCGGGGTTAGAATTCTTGCATACGACAGTATTGTTACACCCGATTCCATTGAACTCGACGAAGAAATCCCTGTGATTTTGTAAGTATATATTGCACAAAGTAAAGCCTGAGGAATTATGCACTCTGCACACAAGCAAATGTGTATAAACCCCTCAGGTCTTTTGTGTAATATCAACATATTTTGCTATAGTTTCTTTTGAAGTATCTATATAGAATACAAGTTTCGTAAAAGTAGATTTTAAGCCTTGACTTTAGCGTGATATAGTGGTAAAATGGCAAGCATATTATTAGATAGTATATAACCATATATTATATACTCCTGCAAGATTCACACAGAAAGGAATGTTTTTATGAGTAAGTTCCAGAGTCCTGAGATTGACGCTCTCTTTGAGGCTATACTCTCGCTTCAAAACATTGATGAGTGCTATATGTTCTTTGAGGATGCCTGCACCATTAAGGAGATTAAGGAAATCGCCCAGAGATTTCAGGTTGCAAGACTCCTTCATGCTGGTCAGAATTATCAAGAGGTCAACACAAAAACAAGTGTCAGCACAGCAACAATCTGCAGAGTAAACAAATGTCTTAACTACGGCTCGGGCGGCTACCGCACAGCTATTGAAAGACTTAAATTGAAAGGAAACATCCCCGATGCTCAGTAACGAAAGAATCATAAAGAACGACGAGCGTGCAATCTTCACCCTCAGAAGTCTTTACAGCAAATACGGCTACTCACAGTTTAAGATGAGTCGCTTTGAAGAATACGACCTTTACGTAAAAAACAAGGACTTCCTTGTATCCGACGAGGTTATCACCTTTACAGACAGAAACGGCAGACTTATGGCACTTAAGCCCGACGTTACCCTTTCTATCATCAAGAATTCCATAGATAAGAAAAACACCGTGCAGAAGGTTTACTACAATGAAAACGTTTACAGAGTTTCCAAGGGCACTCACAGCTTCAAGGAAATTATGCAGGCAGGACTTGAATGCATCGGTGATTTGCACAGCTACGATATTGCTGAGGTTGTGCTTCTGGCTGTAAAGAGCCTTGCACTTATCTCAGACAGCTATGTGCTGGATATTTCCCACATGGGACTTGTTGCCGCAATTTTAGACAGCAGCGGACTTTCTCACGACGGCAAGGCTAAGGCTCACGCATGTCTGCATCAGAAAAACGCTCATGAGCTTTATGCCATTTGCAAAGAAGAAGGCGTTGACAAAGCCAACACAAAAAAGCTCTGTGCCCTTGTTGAAAACTGTGCTGATGTAAAAACTGTGCTTTCTGCAGTTGCACCCTTACTTGACAAAGACAAAGAAAAAGAAGCTTTTGAAGAGCTGAGCACTCTGTGCAGTATAATTGAGCACAGCGGTTATTCTTCACACGTTACCCTTGATTTCTCCGTTGGTAATGATATGAAATACTACTCGGGTGTGGTTTTCAAGGGCTACATTCAGGGTATCCCCACAAGCATTCTCTCAGGCGGTCAGTACGACAAGCTTCTGAAAAAAATGGGAAGAACAAGCGGTGCCATTGGCTTTGCACTTTACCTTGACCTTCTGGAGCAGTTGGATTTTGACGGAAATGATTACGACATAGACACAGTACTGCTTTATTCTGAGGACACAGCGCCTTTGGAGCTTACGAAGGCTGTGGATGAGCTTTCAAAGGAAGGCTCCGTGCTTGTGTGCACAAAGAAACCAAAAAGCATAAGCTGCCGAAAGGTTATGAAGCTTACAAAGGAGGGACTGACACTTGAAGACAATGGTTAATGTTGCTCTGCCCAAGGGCAGACTGGGAGAAAAGGTTTACAACTACTTCAAGGAAGCAGGCTTTGAATGTCCCTCCATTGAGGAAACAAACCGCAAGCTGATTTTTGAAAACCCCGAAAAGGGTGTGCGCTACTTCTGGGTTAAACCCTCTGACGTAGCAATTTATGTTGAAAGAGGTGCCGCTGACATCGGAGTTGCAGGCAAGGATATTCTCCTTGAATACGAACCGGATGTGTACGAGCTACTTGATATGGATATGGGCAAATGCCGTATGGCAGTGGCCGCTAAAAAGGATTTCCGCGACCCAAAAGGCAGAACGCTCAGAGTTGCAACAAAGTTCCCCAACATTGCAGAAACCTTCTACAACGAAAAATGCCGTGACATCGACATTATCAAGCTCAACGGCTCCATCGAGATTGCACCCATCCTCGGTCTTTCCGATGTAATAGTTGACATTGTAGAAACAGGAACAACACTCAAGGAAAATGACTTGGAGGTTGTGGACACTATTGTTCCAATAAGTGCCAGACTCATCGCAAACAAGTCAGGCTACAAATTCAAGAATGCAGAGATTCTGGCTATACGTCAGGGTCTTGAAGAACAGGTGAGGAAACGCAAATGATTAAAATAATGAAATACGGCGAAATCTCCAAAGATGAGATTTTTGCACGTCAGGAACAAAAAATAGACGTTACCGCCATTGTTACCGACATTATTGCAAATGTACGTGCAAACGGCGACAAGGCTGTGTTTGAATACGACCTTAAATTTGACGGTGCAGACCTTGACACTCTTGAGGTTACACAGTCTGAAATTGATGAGGCTTTTGAATCCGTTGAGCCTAAATTCCTCGACATACTCAGAAACGCCGCAGAAAACATCAGAAGCTTCCATAGTAAGCAGGTACGCACAAGCTTTATCATCAACGATAAAGAAGGTGTTGTGACAGGTCAGAAGATTACACCTATCGAAAAGGTTGGTCTTTATGTGCCCGGCGGCACCGCTGCTTACCCCTCCACCGTTCTTATGGACAGCATCCCTGCAAAGATTGCAGGTTGCAAGGAAATCGTTATGGTAACCCCTCCTTCAAAGAACGGCAAGATTAATCCTGTTATCCTTGCGGCAGCAAAAATTGCAGGCATTGACAGAATTTTCAAGGTTGGCGGTGCTCAGGCTGTTGCAGCTCTTGCCTACGGCACAGAGAGCATCCCCAAGGTTGACAAGATTGTAGGCCCCGGCAACGCTTTTGTTGCAGAGGCAAAAAGACAGGTTTTCGGACTTGTATCCATTGATATGATTGCAGGTCCCAGCGAAATCCTTGTTATTGCTGACAAAAACACAAATCCTGCTCACGCGGCGGCAGACCTGCTCTCTCAGGCTGAGCACGACAAAATGGCTTCTGCTGTGCTTGTAACCGACAGCGAAGATTTGGCAAAGGCTGTGTCCGATGAGCTTGAGCGTCAGATTCCCATGCTCTCTCGTTCAGAGATTGCAAGAGAGTCTATCGACAATAACGGAAAGATTATCATTGCAGAAAATCTTCGGGATGTTATTGCAATTTCCAACGAGATTGCACCAGAACACTTGGAGCTTCTGGTTGACAACCCCTTTGATTACCTTGATGCTATCGACAACGCAGGCTCAATATTTATGGGCAGAAACTGCCCCGAGGCTCTGGGTGATTACTACGCAGGTCCTAACCACACCCTGCCCACAAGCGGTACTGCAAGATTTTCAAGCCCTCTTTCTGTTGATGACTTTGTAAAGAAAACACAGTACACCTACTACACAAAATCCGCTCTTGATAAAATTGCAGATGAGGTTGCCTTCTTTGCAGAAAAAGAAGGACTCACCGCTCACGCAAGAAGCGTTACCATCAGAACCGAGGACTAAAAATGAGCAGATACTTAAAAGAAAACTATCAGGCTCTTGAGGAATACACCCCCGGTGAACAGCCAAAAGACACAGAATACATAAAACTCAACACAAACGAGTCGCCTTTTCCTCCTGCTAATGAAGTTCTTAATGTGCTGAAAAGACAGGATATAGAAAACTTAAGGCTCTATTCCGACCCCACAATGTCTGTTCTCAAGGCAAAGCTTGCGAACCTTTATGGGGTAAAGAGTGAAAACATCTACCTTTCCAACGGCTCTGATGATATACTGAACTTTGCTTTTATGGCTTATGGCCATAAGGGTGCTGTATTCCCCGAGATTACATACGGCTTCTACTCAGTTTTTGCTGAGCTTCATCAGATTGAATATGAAGCTATCCCTTTGCAGGATGACTTCACCGTTAATTACAAGGATTATCTGAGCAAAAACAAGCTTATTGTTATTGCAAACCCCAACGCTCCCACAGGAAACGCAAGACCCCTTCGGGAGATTGAAGAGATTATCAAGTCAAATCCCGACTCCGTGGTTCTGATTGATGAGGCTTATGTGGACTTCGGCGGCGAAAGTGCTTATCCCCTTTGCGAAAAATACGACAACCTGCTGGTAGTACGCACCTTCTCCAAATCCCGCTGTATGGCAGGAGCAAGACTCGGCTATGCCATTGCTTCAAAAGGAATAATCTCTGATTTGGAAAAAATCAAGTATTCCACTAACCCCTACAACATTAACCGTCTTACCGCAACTTTGGGCGAGGCGACTGTGGATGCTGAGGATTATTACAAGGAGAAGTGTCAGGAAATTATAAAAGTTCGGGAATACACAAAAGAAAAGCTCGAAAGCTTAGGATTTGAGGTACTCCCCTCAAAGGCTAACTTCCTTTTTGCCAGACACAAAAGCTATGACGGTGAAAAGCTCTACCTTGAGCTTAAAGCAAGGCATATACTTGTAAGACATTTTAGCACAGATAAAATAAAAGATTTTAACAGAATCACCATCGGCACAAAGGAGCAGATGGATAAGATGCTCTTGGCATTATGTGAAATTCTGAAAGGAGAAAACCAATGAGAACAAGTGTTATTAACCGCAAAACCGCGGAAACAGATATTCACTTAGCCTTAAACCTTGACGGAGAAGGCAAATCAGAAATCAACACAGGTGTGGGATTTCTTGACCACATGCTGACACTCTTTGCTTCTCACTCAAGATTTGACCTTACCATTAACTGCAAGGGTGATATTGAGGTTGACGACCACCACTCCGCAGAGGATATCGGCATTTGCCTTGGCAAGGCTTTTGAGGAAGCACTCTCAGACAAAAGAGGCATTACAAGATACGGCAGTATGATGCTTCCTATGGATGAGGCACTTATTCTTACTGCCGCTGATATTTCAGGCAGAGCTTGTCTTTGCTATGATGTAAGCTTCCCTACAGAAAAAATCGGCAGCTTTGACACAGAGCTTGTAGAAGAATTCCTTCTTGCCTTTGTAAGGAACTGCCCTATGAGCCTGCATGTAAGAAAGCTTGCAGGTGCTAACTCCCACCACATCGCTGAGGGTGTGTTCAAATCCTTGGCACGCACACTCAAAGCCGCTGTTGCCATTGACCCAGCTCTTGCAGGTGCCATTCCTTCAACAAAGGGAGTACTGTGATGATTGGTATTATTGATTACGGCGTAGGAAACCTTTTTTCGCTCAAATCTTCCTTTGAAGCTATAGGCGAAGAGGTATTTGTATCAGGTGACAAAGAAGAACTTAAGAAGGCTTCGGGACTTATACTGCCGGGTGTCGGCGCATTTGCAGATGCTATCGCAAAGCTCAGAGAAACCGCTCTGGATGAATTTGTAAAGGAGCAAGCAGAAAAGGGTACGCCGCTTATGGGCATCTGCCTTGGAATGCAGCTTCTTTTTGAAAAAAGCTTTGAATATGGCGAGCATGAGGGTCTTGCCCTCTTAAAAGGACAGGTTGTTCCTATGCTTGACTCTATTCCCAAAGAGCTTAAAATTCCTCACATCGGATGGAATGCTCTGCACAAAACAGGTGCGGTCTCTCCCCTTCTCAAAGATGTAAACGAGGGTGACTGCGTTTACTTTGTTCACTCCTACTATGCACAGGACTGCGATGACTCCCTTATTGCTACCACAGAATACGGCAAAGAGCTTACCGCGGCAGTTGCAAAGGGTAACGTGATGGGTTGTCAGTTCCACCCCGAAAAAAGCGGTGCTGTGGGTATGAAGATTCTCCGTGCTTTCAGCGAAATCTGCAAATAAGAAACTACCATTTAGGCGAGGGTATTATGAAAATTTTTCCGGCTATTGATTTATACGACGGCAAGGCTGTACGCCTTTTCAAGGGCGACTACAACCAGATGACCGTTTACAGCGACAACCCCTTGGAGGTTGCCAAAAAGTTTGAAGACGCAGGTGCTACACATCTGCATCTGGTTGACTTAGAGGGTGCCAAAAACGGCTATCCCGGCAACCTTGAAACAATCAGAAAGATTGTGGAGGAAACCGAGCTTTTCACAGAGGTTGGCGGCGGAATCCGCACTATAGACACAGCAAAAGCATACATCGAAAGCGGTGTTGACAGAATAATCTTAGGCACAGCCGCTGTGGAAAACGAAGAGTTTCTGAAAGAAGCACTCTCACTCTTTGGCGACAAGGTTGCAGTCGGTGTTGACCTTAAAGACGGCTTTGTGGCTATTAAGGGCTGGACAGAAAAGTCAGCACTTTCAGCTCGGGACTTTCTCAGCAAAATGGAAAGTTTGGGTGTCAAAACTGTTATCTGCACAGATATTTCCCGTGACGGAGCTATGCAGGGCAGTAACAACGAACTTTACAAAGAGCTTTCAGCAAACTACAATATTGACCTTGTGGCCTCAGGCGGTGTGTCTGACATAAGCGACATAAAGGAACTTACACAAATGGGACTTTACGGTGCCATTATCGGCAAGGCATACTACATAGGTGCTATTGACTTGAAAGAAGCAATCGAGGTGGCACAGTGATTACAAAGAGAATTATCCCCTGTCTTGACGTAAGAAACGGACGTGTTGTAAAGGGTGTAAACTTTGAGGGACTTTCCGACGTTTCCTCTCCCGTAGAGCTTGGCAAGTACTACTCGGACAATGGAGCCGACGAGCTTGTATTCTACGATATTACAGCGTCTGCCGAGGGCAGAGAGCTTTTTACAGACATACTTTGTGAGGTAGCACGCACAATCTTCATCCCTCTGACAGTAGGCGGTGGCATCAACACACTCGAGGACTTTGACAGAGTACTCAAATGCGGTGCTGACAAGGTAAGTGTTAACTCAGGTGCAATCCGCAATCCTGAGCTTATAACTCAAGCGGCTCAGAAATACGGCGACCAGTGTGTTGTTATTTCTGCAGATGTTAAACGCGTTGACGGAGTATTCAGAGTGTTCGCAAAGGGCGGCAGAGAAAACACAGGGATGGAAGCTGTAAGCTGGATTAAGTCCTGTGTTGACCGCGGTGCAGGCGAGGTTGTTCTCAACTCCATTGACACAGACGGCGTTAAAGGCGGATTTGATTTGGAAATGCTCAGAGCTGTTTCTGAAGCTGTAAATGTTCCTGTTATCGCCTCAGGCGGTGCAGGCTGTATAGATGACTTTGTAGAGCTTTTCCACACTCTTCCCAAGGTTGATGCAGGTCTTGCGGCTTCTATCTTCCATTTTGGCGAAGTCGAGATTCCACATCTCAAAAAAGTTCTTAAAGAGAATAATATTAACGTGAGGTTATAAAAATGATAGATATTGAAACACTTAAATTTGACGAAAAGGGACTTATCCCTGCTATTGTAACCGATGCTGACACAGGTAAGGTTCTGACTCTTGCATATATGAACAAGGAGAGTCTGCAGATTTCTATGGACAAGGAACTAACCTGCTTTTTCAGCCGCTCCCGTCAGGAGCTTTGGCTCAAAGGTGAAACCAGCGGTAACTATCAGCACATCGTTTCTATCACGGCTGACTGTGATAATGATGCTCTGGTTGTAAAAGTACGCAAGGATGGCCCTGCCTGCCACACAGGCACAGACTCCTGCTTTACAAAGCTTCTCTTTGAAGGCGAAGAGAGTGAGGGCTTCTCACTTGAAGGTTTGTATGCACTTCTCAAAGGCAGAAAAGAAAACCTGCCTGAGGGTTCATACACCACCTATCTCTTTGAGAAAGGTATTGATAAAATCCTCAAGAAGGTTGGCGAGGAATGCACCGAGGTAATCATCGGCGGCAAGGCTGGCGACAAGGCTGAAACCGTATACGAAATTGCAGACCTTGCTTACCACGTAATGGTGCTTATGGTTGAGATGGGCATTACTGTTGACGACATCAGAAACGAGCTTGCATCCCGTCACGTTATTGACCACAAGGTTAAGCAGGAAAAAATGGTATGATAAAGTGTAACTACCATACTCACACGGTCCTTTGTGACGGCAAGGACACCGCCGAAGAGCTTGTGCTTGAAGCCATCGAAAAAGGCTTTAAAGTCCTCGGATTTTCTGCTCACAGCCCTTTAAGCGGTGAGGACTGGTGTCTTATGCCCGATACAAAAGAATACAGAAAAACCATATCTGAGCTTAAGGAAAAGTACAAGGATAAAATCGAAATTCTGTGCGGTATTGAGCAGGATTATTACAGCGAAAAGGAAGAAGGCTTTGACTTTGTCATAGGCTCCGTGCACTGTGTAAAAGTCGGCGACAAGCTTATAGCTGTTGACGACAAGGCTCAGATTGTAATTGATGCCATAAACGAACACTTTCAAGGTGACAGCGACAGTTTTGCAAAGGAATATTTCCGTACTGTTTCAGACGTTGTTAACAATACGGGTGCTGACATCATCGGGCATCTGGATTTGATTGAAAAATTCTGTGAACAGGTAAGCATCTTCAATCCTGACAGTGAAGTATACAAAAAAGCCTCTGAGGAGGCAGTACAAGAGCTTTGCTCCACAGGTGCTCTCTTTGAGATTAACACAGGTGCAATGGCAAGGGGTTTACGCACGACACCCTACCCCTCAAAGCGATTGCTCAAGCTAATACACACCTGTGGCGGCGACGTTATTATAAACTCAGATTGTCACGATAAAAGATATCTTGACTATGGCTTTGAAGAAGCCTTAGCCCTTGCAAAAGAATGCGGATTTGAAAGGATAGCATATCTTTCAAAAGGAAAAATCGAATTTGCAGAAATATAAAGGACAAACAAAAAGTCCGTGAACTTTACGTAGTTCACGGACTTTTTTTATTGTGTATTCAATTAGGAAAGCTTGGTCTGAGCCTTAATGCTCTTTACAACCTTATCGTTTTCTTTGAAAACTGCCTTTGCCTCATCCTCTGTAAGACCGACAACATTGATTTTCTCAAACTCGCCCTTGGGCTCGTTGCCGTCAACCTCAGTAAACTCTGTGCGGAATGCATAGATTTTCTCGTCGCCGCGAGTCTGAACAAAGGTAATATATTCAGCAGACTTTGACAAATCCTCACCTACTGCAATGTAGCCACGGTCTATGCTGTCCTTATAAAGCCAGATTGAAGGATACTCTGCATCTGCAGAAGTCTTTGTTGTTAAGTGCTTGTAGTTAATCTCATCACCTGTGGTCTTGCCGTTGGGTGTGTCACCGATAAGAATTGCTGAGCCATAGTCAAAGCCTACTACCATCTGACGGTTCACATAATCCTCTGTGCCGTCTGCATAAGCCATATAAAGCTCGTACACACCGTCGCCTGTAAAGTCGATGAGTCTTACAACAGCAACACCGGAAAGCTTGCCGTCCTTATACTCAGCCTCACCATACTGGTCAATGTATTTGTTATAAGTATTGTAGAAGTAGTTTGCTCTGTCTGTGTTGCCGATTTCATAATTGCCTTTGCCTGAAAAATTACAAGCCGCAAGAGAAGCTACGCACATCACAGCCAGAATAAAAGCCAGAATCTTTTTCATAATCAACATCTCCATAAAATTAATAGGTTAAAGACAGAATATATTTTACTATGTTTTGTCATATTTTGCAATAGGTATTTTTAGAAAGACAGAAATTTTACGAAAAACAGCAAACCGCCACCCGTAACAAAAAGACGGGTGGCGGTATTATTATTCTGCTGTGAAAACAAACTCAGAATCTCTGTAGTCGCAAACTATCACCTTTGTGTCTTTCAGCTCACCGCTTAAAAGCTTCTCTGAGAGAGGATCCTCAAGCTTTGAGGTGATTGCTCTACGCAACGGGCGTGCACCGTAGATATCGTCAAAGCCCTCCTTTGCAAGAGCTGTCAAAGCCTCATCTGTTACCTTAAGCTCTGTGCCCAAAGCAGACAATCTCCCAGAAAGGTTGCGAAGCATAATTGAGGCAATCTCTTTAATCTCATCTGAACTGAGCTTTGTAAACACAATTATGTCATCAACACGATTGAGAAATTCAGGACGAAAAGCCTTTGTAAGCTCCGACATAACAGCCGATTTTATATTCTCCTGCTCCTTTGAATCAGAGGTTGTAAATCCAAGGGCAGTTTTTTTCTCGGTAATAAGCCTTGCGCCCACGTTGGAGGTCATAATAATTACCGTGTTTTTGAAGCTGACGGTTCTTCCCTGAGAATCGGTAAGTCTACCATCTTCAAGCACCTGTAATAATATATTGAACACATCGGGGTGGGCTTTTTCAATTTCGTCGAAGAGAATTACACTATAGGGCTTTCTTCTGACTCTTTCTGTCAGCTGTCCACCCTCATCGTACCCTACATAGCCGGGAGGCGAACCGATGAGCTTTGCCACCGTGTGCTTCTCCATATACTCACTCATATCAAGCCTGAGCATTGCACCTTCGTCACCGAACATAACCTCTGCCAATGCTTTACAAAGCTCGGTTTTGCCCACACCTGTGGGACCTGAGAAGATAAATGAACCTATGGGGCGGTTGGGGTCTTTAAGTCCCGAACGACTTCTTCTCACGGCTTTTGCCACAGACATTACCGCCTGAGATTGTCCCACAACCCTCTTATGAAGTTCTTCTTCAAGATTCAAGAGTCGCTGTGACTCCTCGGTATTAAGCTGTTTAACGGGGACTCCTGACCAAACGGATACAATCTGAGCTATATCCTCACGGCCTACCTGCGGATAGCTGGAGCTTTTTTCATCCTCCCACTGCTTTTTACTCTCTGCAAGCTCCTGTGTAAGCTTTTTCTGTTCATCGCGAAGTCTTGCAGCTCGCTCAAAGTCTTGGCTGTTTACAGCCTCCGCCTTGTCTTCCTCAAGCTGAGCAATCCGCTCCTCCAAGCTTTTTAAATTTTCAGGCTCAGTAAGGTTTGAAAGCCTCACCCTTGATGCAGCTTCGTCTATAAGGTCGATGGCTTTATCCGGCAAATAACGGTCAGCAATATACCTTGACGAAAGCTCCACCGCCGATTCAATGGCTTCATCGGTAATGTTCACCTTATGGTGAGCTTCGTAGCGGTCACGAAGTCCTTTGAGAATCTGCACCGCTTCCTCCGCCGATGGTTCATCCACCTTTACGGGCTGAAATCTTCTTTCCAGAGCAGAGTCCTTTTCAATGTACTTTCTATACTCCTCAAGGGTGGTAGCACCAATCACCTGAAAATCACCCTTAGCAAGGGAAGGCTTTAAGATATTTGCCGCATCAGCAGAGCCTTCTGCGGAGCCTGCTCCCACTATGGTATGAAGCTCATCAATGAACAAAATAATATCCTTTGCGCTTTTCAGCTCATCAATAATGCCCTTGATACGCTCCTCAAAATCTCCGCGATACTTTGTCCCTGCAATGAGTCCTGTTAAGTTCAGGCTGATAACCTTCTTATCCTTGAGCAACTCAGGCACCTGTCCTTCGGCAATTTTAAGTGCGAGTCCTTCTGCAACTGCAGTTTTTCCCACGCCCGGCTCGCCTATGAGCACAGGGTTATTCTTTGTGCGTCTGGAAAGAATCTGAAGCACTCTGGCAATTTCCTCTTCTCTGCCGACAACCGGGTCAATTTCTCCCGATTTTGCACTCTCTGTCAAATCTCTGCCGTATTTAAGCAAGTTTGAAGGAGCACTTTTTTGATTTGACACAGG
The DNA here is from genome assembly GCA_017411385.1 of Ruminococcus sp. Classification (GTDB taxonomy): domain Bacteria; phylum Bacillota; class Clostridia; order Oscillospirales; family Acutalibacteraceae; genus Ruminococcoides. The sequence goes on along the minus strand of JAFQQF010000003.1, from coordinate 88,209 downwards.
GCTTTGGGAAGTTTTGTTTTCGCCTGCAAATCCTCCCTGCTGATTGGCTTCTCCCAAGCTTGACTGCAAAGCAGTCATAACAGATGCAGGGTTCACACCGGCATCATAGAGAAATCTCACGGCAAAGCTGTCCTTTTCGGACAGAATGGCAATCAGCAAATGCTCTGTGCCTACGAAGCTATGCCCGATTTTTGCAGATGCAAGAACCGCAGTCTGCATAACACGCTTTGTTCTTGGGGTGAAATCATCGGGAGAAAGAGAAATCCGCTCTCCCACTCCGATAGTTTCCTTTATTTTATCTTCCAAAATGTTAGAGTCCAGTCCGCACTCTGTGAGAACCATAGCGGCAACCCCGCTTCCCTCCTTGTGCAAAGCCAGAAGCAGATGCTCGGTGCCGATGTAGGTATGTCCCAGCTTGCCTGCTGTTTCAATGGCAATATTAAGTGCGTCGTTTGCTTTCTTTGTGAATCCTTTGAAATGATACATATTCTTCATCCTTTCTATCAATTAAAAGGTTACCTTCCAAATAACCCTTGCATATTTCAAGTAAAAGACCACAAATGTTGAGTATTAAGTTATCTCAGAGTATCTCTTATGAGCTTTGCCCTTGCCTTGTCACGTTCTGAAGGCGAAAGCTTTTCTCCCTGTGCACGCATAAGACTGGCAGGCTGAATTGAAAGCATCAGTTTATCGATTGTATCCAAGCTGATATCCTCAATCAGTCCTTCGGTGATACCAAGTCGCACATTGCTGAGAAGCCTTACTGCTTCTGCATGAGAAATAAGCCTTGCTGTCAAAAGAATTCCCATGCTTCTGCTTATTTTATCCTGATACTCCATGCTTTCCATCAGCCTTGAACGGGTGGCAAGCTCTGACTGCACCAGCTGACCCGAGATGTTCATCAGGTTTTCCAGAGCTGCTTTTTCGGATATACCCAAGGTTACCTGATTACTAAGCTGATACAAGGCACTTGAAGCCTCGCTGCCTTCACCATATGTGCCTCTGATTACAAATCCCAGCTTTGCAAGATTTGATGCAATACGGGATACTGCGTGGCTTTCACCCATTGCACAGAGATGCATCATAACGCTGGCTCTCATACCTGTGCCCAGATTTGTGGGGCACTCTGTTAAGTAGCCAAGCTGTTTGTCGAATGCAAAGTCAAGCTCTCTTTGCAAGGCTGTGTCTATTGTATCTGCAATCTCATAAGCTTCGTAAAGAGAAAGCCCCGGCTTTATAACCTGAATTCTCAGGTGGTCCTCTTCATTAATCATAATGCTGATGCTTTCGTCATCGGTAACAGCCAAAGCTCTACCCTTGCCTGAGGAGGCAAACTCGGGACTTATAAGATGACGCTCTACCATAGCAATGGTATCCAGCTCACTTATATCCTCCATATTCACAAACATAAGCTCATAGGGCAATGTGGCAACGGCTTTGCGCACCGTTTCTACCACCTCCGCACGCTGAGTTTCATTCATTCTGCAAGGAAAAGGATAGCTTCTTAAGTTTCTTGCAAGTCTTACTCTCGATGATAAAATTACGGGTTCACTCATTTTATTTACCCTCCAATTCCTTTATTCTGTCGCGAAGCTGTGCGGCATATTCAAAGTTCTGCTCCTGCACTGCTTTGTCAAGCTCCTCCTTAAGGCTTTCAACCTCAGAAACCCGTGCATCCTCTGCCACAGACTTTTCGGCTATGGCAGGACCTTCGGGGGACTTACCGCAGTGGGTGGTGTTGCCGTGAATTCTTTTTATATAAGGCATAAGCTCTGAGAAAAACACTCTGTAGCACTCGGCACAGCCAACCTTACCCGTGTTGCTTATATCTCCTGCGGTGCTTCCACACACAGGACAACGGCTTGCCTGACTGCGAGCAGGAAGAGCTGTTCCAAAAAGACTCTTTATAAGACCGCCGAACATATCGGGCATTGACGAATCAAATATGTTGTCAAACCCCATTTCGTGGGCGCAATCGGCACAGAGCATATATTCCTCGTACTCTCCGTTTACAACTCTCTTTACCTGAGTTGTGGCATTTTTCACTTTACATTTCTGACATTTCATAAACCATTCCTCCTTATATCATAGTTATCAGCATATTCTTGAAAAGAGAAGCTCGCACCTTGTCCCGAAGCAAGGGCGGCACAGCACCGAGTGTACGCTCAGCTCCTGCAGAAAGCAGTAATCGTGCGGCTTCATCATTTATTATTGACGCGGATTTGAGATTGTTAATCATTATCTGTGCTGTAATATTATCAAGCTCATTACCTATGGAATTAATTATATGCATAAGTGCTGTAGACTTATCCGCTCTTATTCGTGTTATGCGGATGTATCCTCCGCCACCGCGACGGCTCTCAACAATGTATCCCTGTTCAGGAGTAAATCGAGATGTGAGCACGTAGTTGATCTGGCTAGGCACACAGCCAAAACGCTCTGCAAGCTCGTTTCGCCTAATTTCTGCATTATCCTCTGCTTCCAGCATATCCATAATATACTCAGTCAACATATCACTAAGTCGCATATCGTCACCTCTTAAGTGGTATTTTACATTTATTGGTCTTAACATCAAAACAAATTCGACTTTTCCTGACCTTGATTAAATACTACACCTTTGGTCAGTAAAAGTCAAAGTCAGAGAAAGTCAAACTCCGCCAAAGCAACCTGTCTTTGGCGGAGTATTCTTGTGTTTTCTTTAATTTTCTTCGGATTTCTTCGATTTTCTTAAAATTATTCAGTCATCAGCTCGCAAATCATATTTGAAAGCTCCACGGGATTTTCAATTTCAAGTCCGCTTATCTGACGTGCCTGCGCATAAAGAATCTTTGCATAGAGCGAAAGCTTCTCCTTATCCTCAGCAAAAAGCTTTTTAAGTGTTTCAGAAAGCTTGTGGCTAATATTGATTTCCAGTGCCATTTCTGCATTGGCAAACATTTCGTTACCCGGCATTTTGCTGAGAATTCGTGCCATTTCTGCAGAGATGTAGCCTTCGCTTGAAAGGCTTACGGGATGCTCACCAAGAGAGTTAGAAAAACGCACAGCTTTTACTTTGCCTTCAAGTGCATCGCTCATAGCTGTAAGCATCTCGGCATTTTCTTCGTTTGCCTTCTTAACAGCATCCTTCTCCTCGTCTGTGCTCAGGTCAAGGTCGCCAGAGGTTACGTTCTTGAAGGTTTTATCGGAATAAATATTGATAGCACCCAGAGCAAACTCGTCGATATCATCAGAAAGCAGGAGCACGTCAAAGCCCTTCTCCACTACAGCCTGTGTACGGGGAAGCTGAGAAGCAAGCTCAGGAGTATCTGCAAAAGCATAGTAAATCGACTTCTGGCTCTCGGGCATTGAGTCAACATACTCTTTGAGAGTTACATATCTGTCGCAGGCTGTTGTGCGGAAGACAAGCAAATCCTGCAAAACATCCTTATGGATACCATAGTCGCTGTAAACTCCGTATTTAAGCTGAGCACCAAAAGCTTTGAAGAAGATTTCGTACTTTTCTCTGTCCTCCTTCTGCATTTTAAGAAGTTCGGATTTAATCTTCTTTTCGATACTCTTTGCGATGGTCTTTACCTGATAATTCTGCTGGAGGGTTTCTCGGGAAATATTCAGAGTAAGGTCTGAGCTGTCCACAACGCCGCGGACAAAGTTAAAGTAATCAGGGAGCAGGTCTGAGCACTTCTCCATAATCATTACGCCGTCACTATAAAGCTGAATGCCCTTTACGTAGTCCTTGGAATAGTAGTCATATGGAGCGTTTTGGGGCACAAAGAGAAGCATTTCGTACTCAACACTACCCTCCATACGGGTGTGAATTGTACGCAAGGGTGCCTGTGTGTCATAAAAATGAGCCTTATAAAACTCTGCATATTCCTCATCGGAAACATCAGATGCCTTTCGATGCCAGATGGGCACCATACTGTTTAAGGTGCGGTTTTCCACTACTGTTTCATACTGAGGTGTACCCTCTTCCCCCTCTGCTTTTTCCAAAGGTCTTGAGGTTTCTACATCCATTCGGATGGGATAACGGATATAATCAGAGTATTTTTTGATGAGCTCCTGAATTCGATATGCATCCAAAAACTCAGAGTAGGTTTCGTTTTCTGCATCCTCTTTGAGGTACATCACAATCTCTGTACCTATTGCTTCTTTATCAGCTTCTGTGATGGTGTAACCATCCACTCCCTCGGATTCCCAACGGTATGCAACCTGAGAATCCAATGCACGGGTAGTAACAACAATCCTTGATGACACCATAAAAGCAGAGTAGAAGCCTACGCCAAATTGACCGATGATGCTGATATTATCGTCGTTATTGTCAGATTTAAACTCACCTGAGTCAGAGTGTGCAATGGTGCCCAAGTTCTGCTCCAAATCCTTGTCTGTCATACCGCAACCGTTGTCAGCTACTGTAATGGTACGTGCCTCTTTGTCAGCAGTAATGGTGATGCAGTAATCCTCACGGGCAAGTCCCACAGATGAATCTGTAAGTGAACGGAAATAACGCTTGTCGATAGCATCAGAAGCGTTTGAAATAAGCTCTCTTAAAAAGATTTCCTTGTTGGTGTAAACCGAGTTAATCATCATATCCAGCATTTTTTTGGATTCGGTTTTAAACTGTTTTTTATGCATATTTATATCTCCTCAAATGTAAATATTTTCTAAAACAACACTACTATTTTAGCCTTATAGTTATCCAAAGTCAAGGAAGGCTAGAAAAGTTCAAACAAAGTTAACAAAGCGGTCTGCACCATTGGTACAAACCGCTTTAAGTCAAAATTTATTTTCATTACAAAGGTATTGAACAGCTTCTTTGTAGCCCTCAAAGCCTTTGCCTGTAATTACCTTCTGCGCATAAAGTGAAACATAGGAAAAATGCCTGAACTCTTCTCTCTCGTTTACCTCTGACAGATGCACCTCAACTGTAGGAAGTGCCACCGCCTTGAGCGCATCAAGAATTGCCACACTTGTGTGGGTATATGCCGCAGGATTGATTACGATAGCATCAAAATCGCCTAAGCAATTCTGAATCTCTGTGACAATGTCCCCCTCATAATTGCTCTGAAACACATCACAATCAACGTTATTAGAGGTACATACATCACGTACAAAAGCTACTAAATCCGCATAGGTCTGTTTGCCATAAATATCAGGCTCGCGGATACCAAGCATATTCAGGTTTGGTCCGTTGATAAATTTAATTTTCATTGTGCACCTCCGAAAAAGTATTAATTACTCTTTCTGCTACATCCGTTGCATCAGAATTCCCGTCAACCGTTTTGTGCGAAAACCTTTGATACATAGGCAAACGCTTTTTATACATTGCTACAAGGTCCGAGGACAAAGGTCTGTCCTCCTTGGAAAGAATGTTTATATTTCTTTCGAGGAATATAGCAACAGAATTCTGACGGATAATTTTATAATTATCTTCAACAGTCACCGCTCCGCCACCTGTGGCGATAACCGCTCCACTTTCCTTGCAAAGCTTTTTGAGCACCTGAGTTTCTACCAAGCGGAAGGCACGCTCGCCATCCTCTGTGATAATCTCAGAGGGTGTTCTGCCTGTAGCATTTTTTATTTCTTCGTCTGCATCAAAAAACGAACGAGAAAGCTTTTCTGCAACTAATCTGCCTACTGTGGATTTACCGCATCCGGGCATTCCCACCAAAATCACATTAAGAGTCTGAGCTTCAACCTGAGCACGGATTTTCTCTGTAACATTGTCAGAAAGCATTGCACCTGTAAACACCTCTGCCGCTCTCTTTGCCTGTGCCACAAGCATTGAAAGTCCGTTTATAAAGGGTATGCCCAATGCCTCCGCCTGTAAAAGCAAGTCTGTTTTTGCAGGATTATAAATCACATCGCACACTCCACAGCACTCAGGAAAATCCGAAAGGTTCACTAAACTTTTGCCTGTGTCAGGGTACATTCCCACAGGGGTTGTGTTAACAATCAAAAAAGTGTCCTTATGCAAATTAATATTTGAGTAGTTATTCTCGCCCTCGCGGCTTACAACTATAACCTGTGCTCCTAAATTTTTGAGCACCGCCTGCACGGTTTTGGAGGCTCCGCCTGAGCCCAGCACCAAAGCTTTTTTGTCCTTAACATCCAAAGAAAGTAAGGAGAGCATATACTCAAAGCCGTAGTAATCTGTGTTGTCACCATACAAAGTACCGTCAGGCAACCTTACTACTGTATTTACGGCACCTATAAGCAGTGCAAGCTCTGAGAGCCTGTCGCAGTACTTCATAATTTCCTGCTTATAAGGAATGGTTACATTGAAGCCTGCAAGGTCGTTACTCTTTACCCACTCTGATAAATCTTCCTTTCCCACTTCATAAAGGTCGTACTGATAATCAGCAAGACTTTTATGAATCTGAGGAGAAAAGCTGTGAGAAAGATGCTCGCCCAAAAGTCCGTATTTTTTATCCGAGTATCCCTTTATGTAATCCATAAGAATCACACAAGCTCCGTATAGCTACCCATATATTCAAAGTCCTCGGTTTCTGCTTCAAGCTCGCACAAAAGGGTTGAAAGCACAGGAGAATATACAGACTCGGAAACGTCAAAATAGAACATAAACTCAAAGTCGGAACCGGGCAAGGGACGGCTTTCAAGCTTTACAAGATTGATGCCTGATGCAAAGAATCTTGCAAGGATATGATAAAGAGAGCCGGGTCTGTGAGGCAGAGTGAGCTTGATGCTTGTGCGGTCTGCACCGGGATAAACCTCAAGATTCTTGGATATACAGATAAATCTTGTATCATTTGAGGCGTTATCTCGGATATTGTGTCTGAGTGCATTAAGACCGTAAAGTGCGGCACAATCGGGAGAAGCGATAACCGCAACGTCTTTTCTACCGCTTTCTGCAACAGCCTTTGCAGCGGCGGCAGTGTTCTGGTAAGGCACAACCTTGATTTCCTTGTGAGAAGCCAAGAACTGTGAGCACTGCTCGATTGCCTGCTCGTGGGACCAGATTTCCTTTATCTGTGACAATGAGGTTGCCTTGGAAAGAAGAGCGTGATTAATCCTGCAACGCACACTGCGTACAATATAGAAGTTATACTGTGACATTAAATCATATACCATATTCACAGAGCCTGCTGTGCTGTTCTCCAAGGGCAGAATTCCGTAGCGGCAAAGTCCTGAATCAACAGCCTTGAAAACTGCCTCAAAGCTACCCATATACATAATCTGAGGAAGCTTGAAAATCTTCTCACAGGCATGCTGAGAGTAGGCGCCCTCTGTGCCCTGACAAGCAACGATTGCACGCTCGGGGAAAAGCTGAGGGGTATTTTCAAGGGCTGTGGTAATGGTATCTGCAAGCTTCTTGTCCTTGTTCATAATTCTGCTCTGATAAGCACGGCTTACGTTTGTGAGAGTTGAGAACAACACCCTTGTGTAAAGCTCGGTTTCCTCAGAGGAACGTTCTGCGGCTCTGCCGATAAGCTGACGCTCACGCTCGCCGTCATAAAGAGGAGTACCCGACTCAGCCTTGAACTCGGCTACACCCTTGATTATATCCATACGCTTGTTAAAAAGATGGACAAGCTCCTCATCAATCTTGTCTATCTCTTGTCTGTACTGTTCCATACTCATAATATTTCTCTCCTTTTTATATAACAAATCCGTCTGCATTTACAAGAGCTATCGCTGTGACAGCTTCGATAACCGCACATGCTCTGGGAACTATGCAAGGGTCGTGTCTGCCCTTTATTATAAGCTCTGTTTCTTTATTATCTTTCAAATCTACACTTCTCTGTGCCTTTGCAATAGAGGGTGTAGGCTTGAAAGCTGACTTAAAGATAAGCGGTAAACCTGAGGATATACCTCCCAAGATACCTCCGCAGTTGTTACTGTCTGTCACAACCTGAGCATTTTCATCAAGAATAAAGCTGTCGTTTGCAACACTTCCCCACATCTGAGCGAACTCAAAGCCTGCACCGAACTCTATCCCCTTTACAGCAGGTACCGAAAACACAGCCGAGGCAATAAGGCTTTCAAGAGAGCCAAAGAAATCGCTTCCCAAGCCTGCAGGGAGATTGTAAACTGCACACTCAATCTCACCACCTACAGAGTCGCCCTCTGACTTCGCTCTGAGAACTTCTTCACGCATTTTGTCCTTTGCAACCTCGCTGATTACGGGAAAAGAGGAAGCAAGAAGCTTCTTGTTAACCGCATCATCAGCTTTGAGTTGATTAAGTTTTTCATCGGAAACCGCTCCGATTCTGCTTACGTGGGATACAATCTCTATTCCCCTTGCCCTGAGGATTTCAAGGCAGATAAAGCCTGCGGCACACATAGCCGCCGTAAGTCTGCCCGAAAACTGGCCTCCGCCGCGGATGTCATTATTACCGCCATACTTTACAAAAGCGGCAAAATCCGAATGAGAGGGACGTGGTACCATGGCAACATTACTGTAATCCTGCGAACGGGTGTCCTTGTTCTCTATCATAAGACACAAGGGAGCTCCGCAGGTGACTGAGTTTACAACACCTGACTTTATGAGCACCTTGTCTGCCTCCTGACGCTTCGTAGCAAGCTCATCCTTGGCACGGCGTCTGTCCATAAACGCAGAGAGTCTTTCCTCGTCAATAAATATGCCTGCAGGCACACCATCAACAATTGCACCTATTGCCTGTGCGTGAGATTGACCGAAGAGCGTAACTTTAATTTTGTTTCCGAAGGTAGCTGACATAATTATTCCTCCACCTGAATATTTGCACCCAGAGATTTCATATCTTCAAAGAAATCGGGGTAGGATTTGCACACAGCTTCTGCACCTGTTATTACTACCTCAGACTCGCAAGCTGTAGCCGCTATGGCTGCCGACATTGCAATTCTATGGTCATTGCAGGCAGAAACCTCACCGCCTTTAAGCACTCCGCCCTCAATAACAAGTGAGTCCCCATGTATTTTGGCATTACCGCCTAAGCTGTTAATCATATCAGACACGGTTTTGAGGCGATCGCTTTCTTTGAGTCTGAGCCGCCCTGCTCCCTTAATGGTTGTTGTGCCCTTTGCACAAGCGGCAACAACAGAAAGCACAGGCACCAAATCGGGAATATCCCGAACATCTATTTCACAGCCTGCAAGAGCCTTAGCCTTGCAGGTCACTTCGTTTCTGCTTGTAATTACTTGTATGCCAAAATCTGAAAGAACACGCATAATATCTTTGTCACCCTGCAGAGAGTCCAAATCCAAATCCGTAACCGTAACACTACTGCCTAAAGCACAGGCACAAAGCCAGAAAGCTGAGTTTGACCAATCGCCCTCCACAGCACAGTCACGCAAATCATATCTGCCGTGAACCTTGTAAATTCTGTCGTTATTCTCTATCTTCACGTCTGCAATGTTGAGTGCATTGGCAGTGAGGGCAACGTAGGGTTTTGATTCAAACTCCCCTGTCACCTCAACGCTACCGCCTCCGCAAAGCGGAAGCATAAGCAGAAGACCGCTAATAAACTGAGAGCTCACATCACCGCTGATGAAATAATCTCCCGGATATGCCCTACCGCTCTGGATAATTCGGTTTGCATTATCACGGGTAAGCACAATGCCATGCTCAACTAAAATCTCCCAAAGAGGTGATAATGGGCGTTCAAACAGTCTGTCTGAGCCTTTAAATCGTACACAAAGTCCAAGTCCTGCGGCAATGCACATCATAAACCGAAGGGTTGTGCCGCTTTCACAGCAGTCAAGCTCAACGCTCTGCCCTGCGTGAACAGTCACCCTTGGCACTAAATATGTATTACCGATTCTGACTATGTTACTGCCCATTGCTTTAAGACAGTTGACAGTAGCATCAATATCCTCAGAGGAAGCATTGCATCTCACTCTTGTTATCCCCTCAGACATAGCCGCACATATAAGCAGTCTGTGAGCCATTGATTTTGAGGGGATAGCCCTTATCTCACCCTTCAGCTTTTCGGGATAAACCGTAACTTTCATATTTAATCTTCCAATCCCTTGTTTATAATATTCCTAAAATACTCCATCTTTGTTTTGTAAAGGAAGCAATCTCCAAAGGAACGTACAAGCACCAGAGTGATTTCTTCTGCCATTCGTTTTTTGTCAGAAAGAGAAGCTTCAAAAAGCGCTTCGCTATCCATAGTGACAACAGTAGGGAGCGAAAACTTTTTGCAAAGCTTTTCAATTTCTTTTGCTACAGATGCTTCACACATACCTTCTTTTGCACAAGCTCTTGCAACAACACACATTCCCTGTGCCACAGCGTTGCCGTGCGAAACCTCAAAGTCACTCAGTCGTTCAATAGCATGGCCTACTGTGTGACCTAAATTCAAAAACTGACGTGCACCTGTGTCGAACTCATCCTCACAAACATATTCTTTCTTTATTTTAACACACTCTTCTATGAGTTCGTCAAGGTTTTCTTCTATATTTTCATTTTCAAGAATTTCTTTTGTTCTGCCTGCTTTTAGTACAGCGTATTTTATCACCTCTGCCATACCGTTTGCAAACTCACACTGGGGCAAAGTAGAAAGTACTGTGCTGTCACAAAGCACCACAGAGGGCTGATAAAAAGCACCGAACATATTCTTGCCTTTACTCAAATTCACAGCGGTCTTGCCGCCCACAGAGGAATCCACCATTGCAAGCAATGACGTTGGAATCTGACACACAGCAACACCGCGTTGATAAAGAGCCGCGCAAAGTCCTGCCATATCAGTAATCACACCGCCGCCCAAAGCTACAATCACGTCTGCTCTTGTAAGCCCCGACTGCAAGCAGAAGTCAGCAGCTTTTATAAGGTTTTCGGGAGATTTGGACTCCTCCCCTGCCTTGACTGTAAAAAGAAACGCCTCAAAGCCTTTCGATTCAAGACTCTTTATAACTCTGTCTGAATATAAAGGGGCAACATTTGAGTCTGAGATTATCACAGCACGTCTGCCCTTGCAGATATCCTTTATATACTCCGCACAGTTGTCTATAATCCCTTTTTCTATATAAACCGTATAACCTTTGTGCAGGTCGATACTAACCTTTCTCATCAGTCTGCCTCCTGTTTTGCATTCTTACCATCCAAGAGAAGTTCTCTGAGTTTTTCACTGTTGCCATTTTCAAGAGCTTCTGCATATTCTGAAAGATTTTCAATCAGTCCGTTAATCTCTCTTAACAGGTTATCCCTGTTGTCCATAAAAAGCTCTGTCCACATATTCTCGTTAAGGTAAGCAACGCGGGTCAAATCCTTGTAGCTTCCTGCAGAAATACCCTTGTGAGCCTTAGCACAAGGACTTTTTACATAAGCGTTTGACACCACGTGGGCAAGCTGTGAGGTATAGGCAATAAGCTCATCGTGACGCTCATCACTCATAACGGAAACCCTTGAGAAGCCAACCTCTATAACCGCTTCCCTTGCCCTTGCAACAACCTCCACATCCTCAGCGTGCCGAGGCACAAGAACAAAGCAAGCATTATGAAACATTGTGTCTTTGGAGTTCTTAATTCCGCTGTGCTGTGTACCTGCCATAGGGTGTCCGCCAACAAAGTGAAATCCGTTTTTTGAAGCTTCCTCAAAACAAGGAGCACAAACACTACGTTTAACACCTGCACAATCTATTATCAACGAGTTCTTTGCAAAAAGCGAAGCGTTCTTCCTTACATAATCAACACAATCCGAAGGATACAAGCATACAAAGACAGTATCACATTCACTTATATTTTCTGCAGTCAGCTCTGCATCAATTATTCCCGAAAGCTGAGCGTAGCCAGTAACACTTCTGTCAATGTCATAGCCAAGCACTCGAACTTTAGCTTTTTTCTTTGCACTCTTCGCCATCGAAGCTCCGATAAGCCCTAATCCCACAATACCGATTGTATGCATTGTATTCACTCCCGAAATGTTAAATCATATAGAATTACTCAGAAATTACCTTGCGAATATCCGCAACCTTCTTTGTAACAGCCTCGTACTGCTCAAAGGTCAAGGACTGTGCACCGTCACACATTGCGTTCTTGGGGTCATTGTGAACCTCAATAATAAGTCCGTCTGCACCGCAGGCTGTTGCCGCATAAGCCAAGGAGGGCACCATACGGGAATGACCGCAGGCATGTGAGGGGTCGATAATCACAGGCAGATGAGTCATCTCCTTGAGTGAAGGCACAGCGGAAATATCCAAGGTGTTTCTGGTGTAGGTTTCAAAGGTACGGATACCACGCTCACAAAGGATAACATTCTCGTTGCCGCCTGCCATAATGTACTCAGCGCTCATCAGAAGCTCTTTTAAGGTATTTGCAAGACCACGTTTTAAAAGTATGGGTTTGTTAGTCTTGCCCAGCTCCTTGAGAAGCTCAAAGTTCTGCATATTACGTGCACCAACCTGAATCATATCAACACCTTCAAACAAAGGCAGGTGGTTTGCATTCATAATCTCACTCACAATAGGAAGACCGGTAACCTCCTTTGCTTTCAGCAGCAGCTCAATGCCATCAGCCTTCAGACCTTGGAAATCATAGGGTGAGGTACGGGGCTTGAAAGCACCGCCTCGCAAAATGTTCGCACCTGCTGCCTTAACCTTCTGTGCAACCAAAATAATCTGTTCTTCACTTTCAATGGAGCAAGGACCTGCAATCATAGCAAAATGACCTTTGCCAATCTTCACACCCGAAACATCAACAACTGTATCGTCGTCAAAGAACTTGCGGTTAGCCTTCTTGTAGGGCTCACTGATACGGCGAACAGACTCAACAATCTCAAGACCTTCAAGCAAGTCCATATCCACTCTGCTGGTGTCACCAATAAGTCCCAGTACTGTGTGATACTCACCCTCAGAAATGTGAACCTTAAGACCCATACCCTCAAGCCAGTTAATAAGGTTTTCCTGCTGAAGCTTTTCCACTCCGTTTTTAAGTACTGCAATCATTATAAAATACCTCCATTTAGAAAGGCCGCGGATAAAATAAAAAACACCGCAGTGATTGTTCACTGCGGTGACATTATCGGTATCCGAAAAAGTCATTTCCAGAAAATTTGCAGCTCAAATCACTTCTACTATTTAGGCAAGGCTAAAAAAGTAAAAGTAAAAGTAATATGCTGCAAAGTAGTTTCTGCTCATAACTTATGGTCTCCTGTAAAAATTTGAGTACATTTTATCACTTTAACTCGTTGATGTCAATACATAAATCAATAAAAATTATTATATTTTAAAAAAACACAAGACAGCAATGAATAACATTCAAAACCGTAATCGCTCTACGCAAAAAAACGAAATAAGAAATCTTAGGAAACTCAGATATAATGCCACTTTTTAAAAGACTTGCAAAAAATATACAAAAAAATCAAAAAATAAGGTTGACAAACCGATTCTCAAATGTTATAATAGCGGAGCACTTGAAAAAAGATGCGAGTGTGCTGGAATAGGCAGACAGGCACGTTTGAGGGGCGTGTGTGGCAACGCGTACGGGTTCAAGTCCCGTCACTCGCACCAAAAGCTATCAACTTCGGTTGATAGCTTTTTTCTTTTTCAGCAGGACTTACCAAGGCAAAAAACAACCGCAACTTCAGTATTCATCTGAGGTTGCGGTGTTTTTGTATGTTCCGTTTTATTCACTTTCAGCTTTTCGCCAGTACTTCCCTGTTCAAACGATTATTCGCCATTTGGGAATAAAACGGGTACTTTCGGGAACTATCTAGAATCCCCGAACCTCCCATTACTACTGCATTTCAGCGTGTTTATATGATATATGGGAATAAATTGCCGTAAAAATAATGATTATCCTGTTTTTGAAGTTAAATTAATGGTTTCATCAAGTTTCTTAGCGGCATTACGTTGTGCAGATTCGTATGAATGCGAGTAGATTTGCAAGGTCAAAGCTACATCTGCATGACCGAGGTTGTGCTGTACGGTCTTGGGGTTCTCTCCATTTTCAATCAGTACACTTGCGTAGGTATGTCTGAGTCCGTGAAATTTCAGGTAACGAATCTTATCTTTATGCCTTTTCATAAATCGCTGATAGTTATTTGATATTCCACTCGGACTAAAAGCCTCACCATTTTCTTTACTGATAACATAATTGCTGTCAATAAAATCTTTGCCGTATTTAAGCTTATTCAACAAGTATCTGTGTTTGTATTCTTTAAGTACATTTAATAGTTTTTCTGGAATGAAGATTTTACGGATACCTGATTCTGTTTTAGGCTCTTTTATATATTCCTCTTTCTCAACTACCACACGACTTTTAGAGATGTAAATATAACCCTCATCAAAATTCACGTCAGACCATTGTAATCCTGCCATCTCTCCACGTCTGATACCTGACAGCAATCCAAGATATATTATAAGTTTTATATCAGGATTTTCATCTTCATCAGCAAGTTTTAACATCAAGTTGAATTCATCCAAATTGTATGCTTCGACAGGTTTCTTGTGTTGACGAGGTTTTTGAATTTTGTATAACATAGGATTGGCTTCTCTTTGAATGATATTTTCCTGAACTGCAAGAGCAAAAATAACATTAAGAAGCATTAAGTAATTTTTTGTTGATTTAGGACTTACGTGGGAACAGAGAAAATTAATATATTCCTGAATATTTCTTGGTGAAATTTTGCGTAATCTCGCATCTCTAAAGTAATTTTGCAAGCCATAGGGCTTCGAGTTGTAATATGCCGACTTGTAGCCTTTGAGTGTTGTAGGGCTAAGAAATTGCGTATAGGTAGAAAAATACACATCGGCAAACTCTCCGAAGGTTAAATTGTAATCGTGGCTTAGCGATGAACCTCTTGAATATTCCAATTCCTTTTCAGCTAAGAATCTCTTTACTTCTGCCAAGGTTGTTCCATCTGGAAAAGTTTTTGTAGTTCTTCTTCGTTTGCCATCAATATAACGAGGAAGTTCATAACTCACTTGATAGTGGGTACCAGTTTTATTCTTCACTTTTCTGATACTGGATATAGCTACCATCTCCTTTCTAGAGAATAATATATCATTATTTATTGCTTTATAGCATATCGGGGCAGAGAAACCCTGCCCCTGAATTTTACTGTCTTGACATATCATCAATTAGTTTTTCGATGACTTCTGTCATTCTTTCATCTACGATTTTGAACTCAGTAATTTTTGAAAATACATTTCCGCTTTCAAGAGTAATATTATCTACCGATATCAGAACTAAATATCCTTTTAAACAAGAATAATCTGCTTGTCTGAAAATAGTACTCGTCAAACCCAAATCACGTTGAACACCATTATAAACTGCATCTCTGAATGTTGTAGTAAACTTGAATAAACAAACATCGTAATTATCAGCTAGAAACGCAATATAATATTCGCCACAATGTTTCATGCTCGGCGAACAATTCATAATGTAGCCGATGTAGCTTCCGCTATATGGAAATCCCCACTCTTTTTTGAATACAAAATCCTCACCATTACCTTGAATATAGTCAAAAAATGTATTTTTAGCCAAACAATAATTACTGATGTTTTCCTCGTTGAATCTATACCTTCTTACAATCTCAGCATCTTTTTCTGTTAACGAGGTGATTCTATAACCGCAAAAATTATATACATTATTGCTACTTTGCGGTTTGGTAACAGGTTGTGGTTCGTTAGGCTCGCTTTTTTCTGGGACACTTTCATCAATCTTATTTTCTTCCATTTCAGCATTTACAGATACATTTGTTTCAGTTACTGTTTGAGTACTTACATCAGCACTATCATCATCTTTGTTGGTGTCATTTACAATTGAGCTTAGTTCATTACTTTCGTCAAGTTCATCCAGTATGCTTAAATCTAAATCCTCATCACATAAATCAGGTCTGGTTGAAGGATTTGTATTTATACCTTCTTTTCTCTTTGGTATAGGCATAATTATTGTACCTCCTTATTATTTTGGATAAATTCGGGTATTAGTTCGAGTACTTCTTTGTATTTATCGTAATCAATAATTTTCATGTTTTTAGCAAAACCATTTTCAACAGACATAAAATACGGTTGACCGAAAAGCAATTTCAGGGCTTCGTCAACATCATCTATGGGCTCTACCAAGCCTGTCAAAACACTCTTTAATTCCTCATTGGAAAGTTTAAGTAAATATCTTTCTTCGTTGATAATAACATCAACATAACACAAATTATCGCTCATAGTTGCTGTGATGATAACAGCTAACGATGTTCCGTCCATTGTGACATCTGTTAATTTACCATAATTATTTTTTTCGGTATTAAACATACATAATTTTTCTTTCATAAATTTACGATAGCTCTTATATAAGCCAATTAGATTTTCCATTCCACCGAAGTACTCAAACTTAATTAATTGATTTTTTGAAAATTCGTTCATATTAAAATTACTCCTTTTAGTTTTTGTTTTGTTCACACCCTTCCACCCTAAATTGGCAGAAGGGTGATTTTTATTTGGCGAATTCGACGCCTCGTACATATTCATAACCTTTAATTTTGCATGTTACAAAGGGAATACCTCTATCGATATAATACGCCTTGTATAGTTTCCAAAACTTCTGACATTGTAAAACCTCAACAGAATTGTCATAACAATACTTGGTATAAGCTTTGTAAATATCGCTTCTTTTCATAGAGTTTTCGCTTTTGAGATTAAGGTTGAATACAATGTATTCAGCGACAGGATTAAGTGACCTTTTGTATTTATCAAGTTCTCTCTTACATGCTGCACATTGAGAAAACACAAAATTATTCTTTCTAAGTCGCTGTAAACCTTTTAGTGCCCAATGAAAAATGCCAGACAATTCATGCTCAAGTTTATCAATCAGTTCTACATCTATGTTTTCTTTTGTAATAGTTTTATTAAATGGAATTATAAGTATTTTTCTAAAGAAGCCGTATGATAAATCATCACATTCAGGCAAAGTGTTGAAAAGAAGCACCAATTTAGTGTGTAACTTTACACTCAAAGCATCCTTATATTTGCGATTAACTTCACAAGTATCACCGCTTACAACTGCCTTGAAAATTTCTGAGTTGACCTTTCCGCTTGAGTTTTCTGCCGAAATATTAACATTGGAATTTATGAGCTGAGCCAACCCAAAAGTTCCGCTTAGTGCTGACAAACTCGTATTAGAATAATTACCCTCGCCCACTAGCATTTGAATCAGCTTTGCAAAGACGCTTTTTCCGTTACAGCCTCCGCCTACTAAGAAAAATGCTTTCTCAGCTACAGTGCTGGTACATAAACAATACCCAAGCAATTCCTGTAGTACATGTTCTAGTTCATAATTACCACAAACTATATCAGCAATATATTTATCAAACACAGGAGTATACATTCTATCGTTATATTTGAATGGTAACTGTACAGTACTTAAAAATTCTGGGGAGTGTTCATATAGTTCAAAGTCATCAAGGTTTAATATACCGTCTTGCAAGTTGATGTACTCACCATTATTGAAAGCAGTAGCAATCCGACTCACATCCCTGCGAATCGCTTTCAAGGCTAACTGTTCATGACTGGGTATCCATAAATCAAGCACCTGATTCATCATAAATTTAATAATCTTTCCAAGCTTTTGTTCACACTTTAGTTCATACACTCCTTTTTTCTGATTATACAAAGCGAGTTCTTCTTCATTAGATAGCGATACCACATCAGTATTTTTCAGAAAGAATCTAGCAAAAGTATTACAGTAAAATTCATAGCCGCCTTTGGGATGTTGCTCAAAGCCAATTCTTTTCAAATACAGTTCTTTTTCTTCTGATGTTGCATCTTTTGAAACTTCCTGAAAATCAGATTTGATATAGTCTCTAATTTTAATTTCTACTATATGAGATTCCATTATAGCCTCCTTAAACACCATTTTTGTCAGGTGGTAAAGGTGGGGTGTGAAAATAAAAACACGAAGGAGAAAACGAAATCAAACGCTTTATTTTTCAAAACACTTACCACCCTGACCACCCAAGGTATATATAAAACAAATAGCAGACCCCAACGTTGTAATATAAATCCGCTATTTGGAATTGTAAGAAATTTCCTTACTACTAATATATGCTCAAAATCATCAAATATTTACTTAATGTTACACAGTTAGATTTTCATATTTGATAATTCGACAAATCTCAATTATATCATTATGTAAGATTTTCCAAATATTCATCAAAAAATAATCGAACGAAACAAAAATACCGACAACACTCTCTATCAAGAGAATGTTGTCGGCTTTTCATCTGTGGTTTTTATTTCTTTTTAGTCTTCCATCAGTTTTTCAAATAAGGGTAAAGCTTCCTCAAACTTTTTATAATCAATGGGTTTAAGTTCAAGTGCCATTCCTTCTTCAACATGTACAAAGAACATTTTGCCGTTGATAAATTTGAATGATAAAATATCGTCTTTGCTGTATTCGCTTTCAGATTCAAGCATATTATGCTGAAGTTCTACTAAGCTTTCATAGATTTCATCTGACAGCTCAATACAGCAACGTTCACCGTGGATAATAATATCAATGCAATTCTTATTTTCGAATACACACATTGAACGAACTATACCCGTAGTTAATCCTTCGGATGTAATACAGTCGATTTTCATAGGCGTTTTAGTGTCTTTTTCTTCTTGATATGCTACGTGGTTTGCACAAAGCATTAAAAACTCAGAAGCACCTCCAAAATAGTCCAACATTTTAATTTTTTCAACTTTGAGATTCATTATAAAATCTCCTTTCAAATTTTTTTACATCAATGATTGATGCTGTTTATAGTATACACTTTAGTTTTAGAATAGAGTTTTACAATTTGTAGAATTCTTTTGAGTGAGCTGAACAAGAAACTTTGGGTTATGCTTTATTTGGCTTTTGTGCTATTTGATTTAGTTTTACCAATGATGGCTTGACTTGGCTTTTTGATTTTGAATTCCTGCAACCCCCAAACAGAACTACTTGCACGAATTCCGAGAAATAGAGGATGGGGAGCAGGAGTAGGTTCAATATTTCTATCCATAGTTGTAATCTGGTAGAGCTTACCTTTGGAACAATGCTTCAAAAAAATATTGAAAATACGCACTTTGGAATCTGAAACAGCTTGAGAATTCTGCATTGAATTTCCCCAAGCTATAACAAATTTTGAATTTGCAAACTCTTTACTGCTCATTAGTTTTTCAATGTACTGCATATTTTCTTCATCAACAGTTAATCCTCGCTGACTTGCTACAGCTTTTGAAAACAGATTAACAATATGAAGCTCGCTAAATCCTAACTCCTGCATGTGAGAAACAAGGTGGTTGAGGGTGGAGTCGTTAGAGAAAATATTTTCCGCTGTTCGTGTAGGGTAAAGTGAAATTAGATATCCGCACTCACCCTCGCAACCCACTAATCTTTTTATCAGTTCATATGTATGTAACCCGTCGTCTGACGTTATAATCTCGGTTTCTACGATAGATTTACAATTTTTCAATCAAAAATCTCCTTTCAATAATGAAGCGAAAACATCATTTTTACCTATAAGTTCAATAACTTTTTCATTATTTAAAACTATAAGCCCTCTGTAATAATCACCTGCTATTTGTTCAATATACTCAAATCTTTCTTCATTTATAGGGGACGATAATCCAAACTGAGTATAACCATCAAAATCAGATGAGTTTTCTACATAAAAAATTGCTCCGATGGATTCAATAGAACCTTCGGAGCATTCTTCTATATATGTATTAAGTAGATAATTCAGTTGATTTTCAATGTGCTTTTTAATACAAGCATCAATAACCAAAGATAAATCATTTTTACAGGTTATCTTTATCATTTCAGTAACCTCTTATTAGGTTTTTTACCTGTGCAGAATAGCGTAATTGCACACATAGCTCCTTCCAAAAGGCAAGTTACTGATACTGTTGAAACAGTTAAAGCCATAATCATTCTTTCGCCTCCTTTTTAGTTCTATTAAGCAAGCACAATACTGCTAAAGTTCCGAAAAATCCAATCATAAAATATTTGATAATAATCATCCTTTCATTAATAATCTTCTGCCAGTATCATTGTTGATAATCCTGGCTCTAAAATAATATAAACTTTTTCTTCTACTGGATTATTTGTAAGCAATACACACTCCTCTCGAAATTCAGGTTCTTCCTGATGATGTTTGATATGCTGTACTCCGTTTTTGACAGTAAGACTAAATATCTGTAACCAATCTTTGTCCTCATCCATAATTTCAACCATATACCACATCATAAGTTGAGTTTCTTCTGGAACACGATTAGCCAAATTTGAACTTACACACCGTATATAAATCACCTTCTTTCTCTATTAAAAAAGCACCTATCATTCATTTGCGAATGATAGGTGCAAAACAATGTATTTAGCTTTGTTCCCAACGATAGTAATTGTAGGTTGTTTTTAAATATGTTGCCGCAGTAGATGGTGTTGCTATTTCCGAAGCAGTTATTGTTTTTGAAACCGTTGTAGATCCATAAGCAATAAGATTCCAATTTGCATCTGTATTTTCAAATTCAACTTCTGACAACGCGGAACAGTTTTGAAAAGCTCTTACACCAATACTTTTTATTTTAGCAGGAATCTTTATAGTTTCAATGTGCGTTCCTGAAAAAGCTGCATAATCAATTGCTTCAAGTTCACTTCCGCTTTCAAACTCTACAGTTTTCAGACTTGAATTATAAAAAGCTTGATACCCAATTGTTTTTACAGATGCAGGAATTGTAATTGTATGGAATTTTCCGCCTTGGAAACAATAATCGCCAATTGTTTCAAGTTTACTATTATCTTCAAAAGAAATATCGGTTAAAGAATAACAACCATTAAAAGCTCTATCTTCAAGAGTTACTACACTTGATGGGATTGACATTTTTTCTATTATAGTATTTCGAAATGCATATTTTCCTATGTTCTCTAACTGACTATCATTCTCAAATGATATTTTTTCTAAAGCTACACTATCACTAAATGTATATGCTCCTAATTTGTTGACATGATTTGAAACAGTTACATCTTTCAGACTATTACAATTAGAAAAAGCATAATCTTCAACACTCGTTGCAGTAATATTAATAGTTTCCAGCTTTGTACATTTATTAAAAGCATATTCACCAATCACCTCAAGAGTATCTGGAAGATTTATCTTTTTAAGATTAGTATTCTCTGCGAAACCATAGTCAAGAATTTGTGTGATAGGTTTGCCATTATATGTTGATGGAATAGTTAACTCCTCGAGATAATCGACATTTCCAGCTTTAACACCATATGTTCCATCTGGTAGCGGGAACAATTCTAAAGCTGTTACATCAGTATTAAAATATACTGTTCCCAAATTATCAGTTTCACCATTGGTATAGGTAACAACAAGCTCTCCGTTTACAATTCTCATATCTGAAATACCAACGCCAGTATCGCCCTTGTCACCTTTATCTCCCTTATCACCTTTGTTGCCCTTAACATTACCAAGGTTTAAAGTTTGAGAGTTAGTAAGAGTTACTGTTAAATTACCTTCTGCAGAAAGAGTAATAGTTTCAATACCTACACCATCTGTACCGTCTTCACCGTCGTTACCTACTACTTTTCCAACAATTGTACTTTCACCATTGGAATACGAAAGTACCAATTCACCATTTGAGTTAATTGTTGATGATGTAACGCTAACGCCGTCAGCACCTTGAATATTTCCGAGTTCCAAAGTAACGCCGTTACTTAACTTAACGGAAAGCTCTCCGCTATCAGATAATGTTACAGTATCAATACCAACACCGTCTTTGCCGTTTGTGCCATTGGTACCATTTGTTCCATTCTCTCCGTCTTTGCCATCAGCACCTACAACTTTGCCAAGGTTTGTGGAATTACCATCAGAGTAGGTTAGTACAAGTTCTCCTGAATTATTGATAAGAGCGGATGTAACACTTATGCCATCCTTGCCATCAATGCCATTAGTGCCTTTTATGTTGCCAAGGTTAATGCATGTGCCGTTTGTAAGCTCAACTGTTAATACTCCATCAGTTGAAATTAGTACATTGCTTATACCGACACCGTCTGAGCCGTCAGCACCCACAATTTTTCCGAGATTTGTTGACTTACCGTCAGAATAGCTTAATACGAATTCTCCTGACTCGTTGATAATTGCAGAAGTAATACTTGTTCCGTCTTTACCATCAACACCTTTGATGCTGCCAAGATTAAGGCTTATTCCGTTAGTGAGTACTACCGTAAGAATTCCTTCGTCAGATATTGTTACATTATCAATACCAATACCATCAGTACCGTTCTTTCCGTCAGCTCCGTCTTTACCATTTGTACCATCTTTACCGTCAGTACCATTTACACCATCTTTGCCAACAACTCTACCTAAGTTAGTACTGTTGCCGTTTGAATAAGTAAGCACCAATTCTCCATCGGTGTTTATCACAGATGATGTAACACCGACGCCGTCAACACCTTTAATGTTACCAAGATTCAAAGAAGTTCCGTTGGTAAGTAAAACAGTTAAAATTCCATTTTCTGATATGTTGACTGTTTCTATTCCTGTGCCATCCTTGCCGTCTTTGCCATCAGCTCCGTTAATTCCATCCTTACCATCTGTTCCGTTAATGCCGTCAACACCGTCTTTTCCATCAGCACCAACTACTAAACCGAGGTTATCTGTGGTGTTATCAGAATAGGTAATAACAAGTTCACCATTTGCATTGATTTCAGATTTGATTATACCAATGCCATCTTTACCGTTAGCACCATCTACGCCATTCTCTCCGTTTGTACCATTAACTCCGTCGGCACCGTTTGAGCCAACTACTATACCAAGATTCTCGGTAGTGTTATCGGAATATGTAATTACCAATTCGCCATTGTCATTAATTTCGGTTTTTATGATACCTATGCCATCAGTACCATCCTTGCCGTCAAGACCATCTTTTCCATTTTCTCCATCTTTGCCATTAGTGCCATCTTTTCCATCAGTTCCGTCTGTTCCATCCTTGCCAACAATACAACCAAGGTTAATTGACGAATTGTCAGAGAATGTAAGAACTAATTCGCCGTTGGTGTTTATAGAAACATTTGATATTCCTATTCCATCCTGTCCGTTTATACCGTCAATACCATCTTTTCCGTCTTGTCCATCTTTACCATTAATGCCGTCTTTTCCATCATTTCCATTTTTACCGTCAGCACCATCTTTACCTATGATTATACCAAGGTTGGATGTAGTATTGTCAGAATAGGTTATTACTAATTCACCTTTATCATTAATTTCAGTTTTGGCAATTCCTATTCCATCAGAGCCATCTATACCATCATCACCATCAATACCGTCTTTGCCGTTAAGACCGACAACCGTACCAAGAGTAACCGAAGTGTTGTTTGAGTAAGTAATGACAAGTTCGCCTTTATCATTGATTTCGGTTTTGGCAACACCGATGCCATCTTTACCATCATTACCATTAACACCATTTGTTCCATCAATTCCATCTTTACCGTCAGCACCATCTTTACCTACGATTATGCCAAGATTAGATGTTGTATTGTCAGAATAAGAAATCACAAGTTCACCGTTTTCGTTAATTTCAGTCTTTGTGATTCCTATACCATCCGTACCATCTACGCCATCAATACCGTCTATTCCATCGGTACCATCTTTTCCGTTAAGACCTACAACAGCACCAAGATTAACAGATGTTTCGTTGGAGTAGGTGATTATAAGCTCGCCATTATCATTTATTTCTGTCTTTGCAACACCGACTCCATCTTTGCCGTCAGTTCCGTCAATACCATTAGTTCCGTCTTTACCAACAATCACGCCAAGAACAGAAGATGTATCATCAGAATAATTGATTACAAGTTCTCCATTGTCATTGATTTCAATTTTTGTGATACCTACACCATCTTCACCATCAACGCCGTTAGTACCATTAGCACCAACAACAATTCCGAGATTTTTAGTAGTATCATCTGAATATGTAATAATAAGCTCTCCGTCAGTGTTGATTTCTGTCTTGGTTATTCCGATACCGTCTTTACCATCCTTGCCATCTGTACCATTAACACCGTCAATGCCGTCTTTACCATCTACGCCATCTTTTCCATTAACGCCATCTTTACCGTCAGAACCTTTGATACAGCCAAGGTTTAACTGTGTTCCATTTGAAAGAGAGATTTCAAGTTCATCATTTTCATTGATTACGATAGTTTTGATGCCAACGCCGTCTACACCATCTTTACCATTTATGCCGTTAGTACCATCCTTACCATCTGAACCGTTAGTGCCGTCTTTTCCGTTGGTACCAACTACCAATCCCAAATTGTCGATATTTCCATTGGAGTATGTTAATATAAGTTCGCCAGATGGGTTGATTTCAGATTTGACTACACTGATTCCATCTTTACCATCAATGCCGTCTTTTCCGTCAGTACCATTAATACCGTTGGTACCGTCTGTTCCATCTTTACCATTAACTCCGTCCTTACCATCTGCACCATCTTTGCCGTTTGCACCTATAACTACGCCGAGATTAGCAGTTTCATTATTGGAGTATGTGAGGACTAACTCACCCTTAGAATTAATTTCAGCATTAATTACGCTAACGCCATCAGCACCATCCTGACCATCTTCGCCATCCATTCCGTCAGTGCCATCTTTACCATCAACGCCAATAATCACACCTAAATTATCGGTTGTTCCATCAGAATATGTAATAACTAATTCTCCCGATGAATTAACTTCGCTCTTTGTGATGCTTATGCCATCAATACCATCAACACCATCTATGCCGTTAGCTCCATCTGAACCATCGGTACCATCTTTACCGTCAATACCGTCTTTTCCATTAGCTCCAATTACAACGCCGAGATTGGCAACCTGATTATTGGAATATGTAAGTACTAATTCTCCGTTCTCGTTAATTTCGGATTTGATTACACTTATTCCGTCGATACCATTCATACCAACAACTTTATCCAAATTGACACTCTTACCATCAGAAAAACTGATCACTAATTGTCCGTCATCATTAATGCTTGCAGAAGAAATACTCACACCATCGGTACCATCTTTTCCATCCTTGCCGTTGGTACCATTCGTGCCATCCTTACCATCAGTTCCGTTTGTACCATCTTTGCCGTCTACGCCGTCTTTGCCATTAGTACCGTCAGCTCCATCTTTGCCGTCAGCACCGTCACTTCCAACTGCAACACCAAGATTAATTACACTATCATCGGAAAGAGTGATTAAAAGCTCACCTTTTGAAGAAAAGGAAGCAGTCTTAATACCTACTCCATCCTGCCCTGATTTTGCTTTAAGCGTATCAAGCCATTCATTCTCTGTTCCATCGTAACCGTTTTCAACTGCTATTTCATAAGCTGATTTACCTGAAAGTGAATCAAGCCAGTCCTTTACTGTACCTTCATATCCGTTTTGTACTGCTAATTCATAGGCTGACAAGCCGTCAGAAATAGTAGTTACTGGAGCAGATACTGGAATAGTTCCTTTCCCAAAGTTATTGGATAAACCAAAGCCTAACCCCAAAAGAAGCAAGATAATTATAATGATAATCAACAAGATTATTATCATATTCTTCTTGCTAATTCTCTTTTTAGGCTCGTTTTGTTTGTTGTTTTTGTTTTCCACCTAAACCACCTCTTAAACTTTAGTTAGAATTTTTGTCTATGTTGTCTTTGAGTATCTTACGAACCCATTTTTCTGTATAGCCATACTTAGTGGCAAGTTCCTTGATGTTATGACCATTGTATTCCTCAACAATCTGCATCACTATAAATTCCCGACTGAAAAGCTCAACAGGAAAGAAAAGCTGTGTTCCTCGGTATTTTCCGTGGAGTTTCAGAACTGCATCTATGCCAAGCAGTGCCGCAAGCTCGCTGTAAGCACCGTTTAAGTACTCACCTTTGATTTTATTAGTATTTATAGCTATCATACCTCTCATATGAAATCTCCTTTCTTAATTATAATTCATCAATTCGGAACTTCGTAGTGTCTGAGGACAGGTGACTTGTTCCTTGTAAAATTCCCAAAATATGACAAATTTTCTGCCTATCTTTATTGTAGCAGATGGCATTTCTTTGTTCTCTACATTTTGTAGAAAAATACGATTTATCTTATTTTTATAAAAGAAAGAACGACTACACACTAAAATCAGCATGTAATCGCTCTTAACACTTAGGTATTTAATAGTATTAAATTGTAAGTTTCTTTATCGCATTCATTTCGCTGTCATACATCCAAATCTTGTTTTGGGTTACAGTCATTGCCGAACACTTGAAATCTGTATAATGCTGATAATCGCTCAGACAAACAAATTCATTAAATTCCTCGCCGTCAAAAGAATGTACATAGCTTTTATTATCCTTCTTTACAGTTAAATACAAAGTGTTGCTATCGGCAAAACAAACTCTGTCAAATAAAGTGTCCCCAGGAATTTCATATTGATTTAAGCAATCACCATCAACTGATAATTCATCAAGCATATAGAAGTTATTGCTGATGTCATAAATCCGATCATTTGCTACTGCAATGGGCGAACAGTTTACCGAACCGATTTGGCACCATCTGTCTGTATCAATCAAATCTTTTCCGAATGCATTGCAATATAACATTCCATCAGAGAAGAACATACCCTTAATATCTGATATATAGGACTGAGGTGCACTGTATACGGGATTGCTGTCTATCTCAAAATCCTTGCTCAGAGAATAAATATAGCCTTTATCGTTATTAGTAGTGACTATATAAAGACTATCAGTGTAAGTGTTATATAAAAGCTCACATTCTTCTATTGCAAGAGTAGTCGGCAAAATTTTATCTGTTCCCAATGAAGATTTAATGTGATATTCATCAGATGTTTTTTCCAGATACGCCATAGTTCCGTTATTAAGCGAAGTTAAGGAAAGAAGCTCACCATCTAACTTTTCGGCAACTTCTACCTTTTTAGGTTCTTCCTTTTCCTGAACATTTGTAGTCTGCGGAACGATGCTACCCGAATTTTCTGTGGATATTTGATTTGTGGTTTCATCCTGCGGTGCTAAAGAAGTATTCCCGTTAAAGTGTTTCTCAAAAACTAAATACGCACCAACAAAAAGAACAGCAACAGCCAAGAGTAATGCTATCAACTTAATAGTTGTCTTTTTTCTATTCAGGACTTTCTCAAGATCTTTTTTTAAGTGCTGTACGGATGTGTATCTTTTTTTAGGGTCAATTTCGATACATTTTTCAATTATCTTTTTCATTCGTCCCTTGTAAAGGCACTTGCGATTACCCGAAAGGTATTCTCCGCAAAGCATCCTGTGCATAGTAACACCGAGGGAGTATATATCAGTTCGGGGTTCAGACTGACCATATCCATAGTGTTCGGGAGATGCATATTCCTCAGTTCCGAACAACTCCGTATTTTTACTTGCTTCCTTTTTGTATGTTCGTGAAATGTCAAAATCAAAGAGCTTAACTCTATTATCATCACAAATCATTATGTTGGATGTGTTGATGTCGTTATGGATAACAGGCGGTTGCATTTTATGAAAGTCCGTTAAACCTGAGCAAACCTCTGAAATGATTTTTGCTGTTTCTTTTTCCGAAAACAGCCCTTTATCCTCGATGATTCCCTCAATAGTTTTACCGCTTAACATTTCTTCAAGGATGTATGTATTTCCACCTGCATAAACATATTGATACACCAGTGCTACATTGGGGTTTTTCACTTGAAGCAAAGCATCACATACAGTAGAAAGATTACGATTTTTGCACACCCTCAGAATACAGGTGGTATGAGTTGCTTCATACAACACAACACTAAGCTTTGTTTTTTCGGTTTCCTTTATATCTTCAAGATGTTTGATTTGTGACATAAAGAAATCCAGTTTGATTTCTTCGTTTCTATTCATCATCCTTCTCCTTGAAAAAACGCATTTTTGAGTTTTGGCTTTTCAGGAGCATATCAATTTCTTCAAGGTCGAGTCCTTTTTTCATACCATAAATTATAATTGCATCCTCTTTATTTTTTGCATAAAGTTCTTTGAGCTTTGCAAGCTTCAACAATTCGTTTAGTTCTTCTATCGTTGCACCCAAGGCAAGTGCTGTTTTAATAATCAACTCTTTTTTAGGTGTTCTTGTTTCGTTGACAGTTGCATAAAAGGTTGACTCGGGAATATCAGCAAATCCGCAAATTAAAGAAAAACTCTTGTTGTATTTCTCACAGAGTTCTTCAACCCTTTGGCGTAATGTAACCTTTGGCAGTTCTTTCAATACCTTTTGCATATCTTCCCAAGTTTCTGCTTTTTCAATTTTGTTCTCATACTTTTCTGTTAATTCAGCCATTTTCTCACCTGCTAACTAAAAATGTATCATACAGTAATTATAATACAGTAAACAGGATTTGAAAAGCCCTGATAATTTACACGACTTGCTAAACTGATTTAAGTGTAGTATACTTGGATAAAGATTGAGATTTTTCATTGGGAATAAAGTGGGAATAAACCTGAGTTGGTATCTGATTTTTGGTAATATTTATTTGACGAATGACTATGAAAGTCTTGGGAGTTAACAATCGTTGAAATCGCACTACAATGCGATTTTTGGCTCCTTCAAGTCCCGTCACTCGCACCAAAAGGTATCAACTTCGGTTGGTACCTTTTTTATTTTTCAGAAGGACTTTACTGGTCAAAAAATAACCGCAACCCTAGTGTTTATCTAAGGTTGCGGTATTTTTGTGTGTTACAATATATTTACTTTTGTCTTTTTCGTCAGCACTTCCCTATCCAAAAGGTTCTTTACAACTGGGTACTCAATGGGTACTATCATAAAACCATATTGCAAATATTGTCGATAACAGCTATAATCTATTTAATGAATGACAATACTGGCAATAATATGGAACTAACCAACTTAAAAATGTATAATCATTTATTAGCATCAAATCCAACTCTTGCATCTCAGATTAGACAATTGCATCGAATTACACTAAAGCAAATATGAGCGAAAAAATAATGAGATAGATCTGCAGATGCGAGACTAGATAATTGGTGGTAGCGTCATTGGCAAAAATGTTTTCCTCGCTTCTTGTTGGACAAAGTGAAATTAAATATCCACACTCACCCTCACACCCCACTAATCTTTTACCAGCTCATATGTATACATTCCGTCATCTGATGCTACTATAGCGAAATGAAGCAAACAACAAAGCTTGTAATATCTTGCAACATAACCATCGAAGTGTTATAATGTTAAATCATTATTCTATAATTTCTTTGAGGAGCGTGTACATGATGAATCAATTAATCATAATCATTTCATTCTTCTTAATTTACTATCACATAAGCGGCTTGGCCACAACAAATATTCTTCGTTTAACTGCTAATAATACACTTCCAATTTTGTCCTCAAAATGCTATTGTGACAACTGCAACACTAAAATTTCTTTTTTTATGCAGCTCCCAATTATCTCCTACATAATTTGTAAAGGCAAGTGCAAAAACTGTGGCACAAAAATCCCATTGTTTCCACTTTTGTTAGAAATAGTTATATTTTCAGGAATGAGTGTTATTTCCGCTTTCAGTAATTTTTCTTATTTCGGAACTCTTTTGAGTTTTTTATTTTATGAGCTTATACGTTTAATAACCATTATTTTAAAAGGAAAAAGAGAAACACAATTCTTGAAACAATATATTATTTCTGTATTAGCTATGATTCCATTTTTTCTTATGACAATGTTTGTTGCTGTAATTTATAATACATTATAAAAAATGAAGGTGCCAATAAAAATCGGCACCTTCATTTTTATACCAGTTTTAGTTACCTGCAAGCTGCTGATCCAGCTCAATGATTTTATCTTTACACTGAGTAATGTAATTTCTAAAATCCTCAACAGCCTTAGGAACAGTGTTTGTAAGAAGGCCCTGATACTGCTCTTCGTACACAGCACGTGCCTTATCATATGCTGCACCTTCCCAATAATTAGGAAGCTCATTCATTGATTGATTAACCTCTCTTGCAGCATTATTGAGTTCCTCAATTGCAGCATTAACCTTTGCGATACAGCTTTCAATACCAGCTCTTTCTACGCGTGTTGCCATTTTGTTTCTTCCTTTCTAAAAAATAATTATGTAAAACTTTGCAGTTTTGCACCTAAAATGATATTGAGTTAGCTTTTTCCTCAACTTCTCTGTATTCCTTCTCTGCAACAGCCAACAATTCGTCAACAGCTTCAACGATTGTTACATATTTATCTACCTGTTTAGCCCAATCGTTATCAACACCTTTAGTAAACGTATCAGCTGCAGGAGTTTTCCACTTAGATTTTAAGGTTTCCAGCTCTTGAAGAAGTCTTACTTTCAAGTCTTTTAACTCTGTTGCCGTGTCTTGAAGTTTCGTTCTCATCGATGATATTTCTTCAACATCAAATTTTAGCGATTTAGGATCTCCCCAGGCCATTTAATCACCTCATAACTTAATATCAGGATTTTTTGCCAACGCAAGATTTTTCTGTTCTTCTGCGCTATCAAGATCACCTTTTTCTTTGTAAATAAAATATCTGAAAGCATTCGCATCTGTTCTCTCAGGATACATATTTTCAAGATAGTCAGCTAATTCTAAGGCTTTGTCGTATTCACCTATTCTTGTATGACTAAGCAAGCGATATATATATCCTTCATAAAAAGATGGTGTTTCAATAGTAACCTTACGTAATTCTGAAGTTAATTTTTTATATTCTACTTTAGCTTCATCAACACGACCTACTTTATCCAACGCATGTGCATAAAAATACTTGGCTGTTGATTCATAGAATGGACCAGCATCGACACTAAGCATCACAGGAGAATATTCTATTAACTTCTCATAATTTTCAGTTTGTGCATATATATCAAGAACAAGATAAAGAATATCGGCGTCATTTTCAAGTACATCATTTGCTTCCAACAATACAGCAAGAGCGGTATCTACATCTTGTTTTCTCAATAAAATAATAGAATGCTGAATAGCAGCTTCTTTAATAACAGATGCATACTGATTTCTTGATTTCATATCCTCCAAAAGTTTCTCAGCGACCTCATCATCATTCATCTCAACAAGGACTTTAAGTTTAGACAAAGCAAGATTCGCATCATCAGGAAATCTCTCACAACCAATTTGACAAACCTTCAAAGCCTCATCAAACTTTTTAAGGCCACAATATATCTGAGCTCGCAAATCATAAGCTTCAAAGGCATCGGGAAGAATTTTTTGCATTTCATCTAAGGTTTCTATTGCCTGCTCATACTTTTTCTCAGCAAGATAAACATTTGCTTTAAACAATCTCAACTCACCATTAAACGGAGATACAGCAATTGCTCTTGTTATGTATCTGAGAGCTTGAGCAGAATCATTAGCCTCAAAGAAAACCGCAGCCAAAATCTGATACAATTCGGTTCTGTTAAAACCACTCTCATCTGCTTTGTTATAGTACTCCACAGCCTTCAATCTTTCGTCTTTAAGTAAATAGATATTTCCGATTGAATAAAGAGCTTCTCCAGAAGCAGGATCAACAACCAAAGCATTCTTAAAAGCCGCAATAGCCTCATCAAGCAGACCTAAATTAGCACATGCATTGCCCAAATGAATGTATGCCTCATAGGATTGAATATTGATCGCTATAGCCTTTTCAAACTCATTCTTTGCTGCAGGATAATTAGCCTGTGCCATCAAAGCAACGCCTTGACTAATATGATCGTTATATTTTTCTATATCCATAACAATTCCTCCAATGAAATTTTATACATTACTGCATTAGTGGCTTATATTTATTATAAGTCTTAAAAGGACTCTTAATATCATTCCAAGCCGATTCCAAATCACCGAACGGATCAGAAGACGGTGCTGTTTTCTTTATCCCTTCAGATTCCCAGATGTTTTCAACTTTTTCAGATTGACCCTTAAAATAATCATAAGTATCTTTGACATCAGAAAGCGTATCTATGGTTTTCAGAGGATTCTTCAATTTAAATCCGGGTTTTGTCAAATAAAAACCAAATTCTCCACGTATGTTATGTTTAATGTTTTTAAGACTAAAATCATAACCCTTAATATGCTGATCTGGATTCTTAAATCTGTAATCTCTAACCGCACCAACCGAATTGGCGATATTGCATGCAAAAGATGTCGTATCAGCAACAACTTTTGTAGTGTCGACCACCTTACCGGCAACTTTATAAAAGTCGTTTGCCTCTTTGCCTCCCATATCAGTTCTGTTCCACTTTTCACTCAGCTTATCTATATTTCCATAATAACGAGCCGCACCGGGATCTCCATCATTATCATCGAAAACATTACCACTAAGAGACAAAGCCTTCATATTAGCTTCTATTTTTGCATTAGCGTTAACAACAACAATAACAGAACTCACAACTGTTGCAATAGCTCCTATTACTACAGGAATAGTGGCTCCGCCTGTAAAAGGAATAGCAATTATCGCTGCAATAGCAACGCAAACGGAACCAATAGCAGTAACAATATTAAGTATGTATTTTCCGTCACCATACTTAAACCAATCTTTGATTATCTCTATACTGTTATCTACTTTATCCTGAATCCATTTTGCCGCATCAGCGAAATCTCTGGTCCATTCCCAATTGTTTGCTAAATCAACACAGAATGTGTTGTACGCCCAATCACCAACCTTTTGATACCATGTTCTTTTCTCGATATACAGTCCGGCAATAGTTTCCATTTGAGACGACACATTCTTATCTTTGGATTTAGCTGTAGAGATCAAACCGCTTATTGAAGATTCATATGCAGAAAATCTGCTCGCTTTATCATTAAGTGCATTTATTTTCTGCCAAGCTAGACTAGAGGCTGTTGATGCATAACCAACAGAATCACTTCCACTCAGATTCGAGATCGGAGTCGTGATTCTCTTCTTTATCTCTTCGACATATCCAGATATCTGAGTACGAACCTTTTTAGATCTATCAATTGAATCTTGAAGATTCCCGTAATGAATATAAATTTCACTCATATTATCACTCCCAGAAATAAATCGTTCCGCCTTGAGCTTTTATTCGTGACTCAAGATATCTGATTTCAGAATCAAGTGTGTTTATCCTTCCTTGACAACGAGTTTTTTCGCTAGATAAATACCCTCGGCATGAAGAAATAGTGCTATCAGAACCAACTTTGTTTTCTTTAGCTGCATACATATCTGAACAAATTTTACTTACTTTAGAGGATCCTTTTAACCCATCCTGAAGCTCCGCTATACATTTGTTTATCTGATCATTCACATCATTCACATCGTCGTCTAACTTACTGTCAATTCTATCGATAATAGTTTTTATAGCATCTCTTCGTTTTACGTATGTATTAAAGGAACTCTTCTTTGTTTTTCGTTGAGATTTCAATTGTGCAACTGTCATATTACCAACTCCTTAATACCTGCGGTCTGTTCCATCCAATGCTTTCGCTAAATCTGTATCATATTGAACATATTGCTCATACATATACGACAGATTCTCAGAGATATCCATTAAATTATCCTTCAGGTCTCCGAATTGTTGACTTAACAATCTGTACTTCTTTTCAAAGGTATCCCTACCTTCTCCAGCCCAAGAAAACATCAGGTTATTTTTTATGCCATCAAGTTCATTTTTTAGCGTTCCCATTTTTTTAGCCAAATTCTTGGTTGTGTTTATAACAGCATTAAAGTTACCTGTGTCTAGTATAAATTCTTCTTGCGAAACCCTTTTATCAACACTCATTTTTGTACCTCCTCAGCCATTTTAATTCTAGTTATCTCAGAACCATCAAGCATAAACACATCGCCGACATTAACTGTTTTATTATTACGTACAGCATTTGTAGGAATATCGCAAAACTTAAACTCCTGAATGTTGCTTGCTATTATTACTTTTTTGGTTTCTTTAAACCTCTTCAGCAATTCAGGGCCGCTATACGATACTACTGCATCATCAACATCCGAAAAAACAAATGCTACACCAAGAGATTTAAACTGCTTCACAAGACGCAAATACATATCCAATATCTCTTTGGTTGATGAAATGTATTCAATAGCATCCTTATTATTAATCACGATAATTATCTGATTACACTTTCCAAGTCTATCAAAATCTCCATCCATAAGCATTTGATGTCTGAGGTCTAATTCCGGCATAATTTCATCGAAAATACTACTAATTTCACTATAATCAATGGTATATTTTTCAACATAACCCAAATCTGCTTTTGATTTAAGATTTCGTTCCACGCCATCAATAATATATAAGGATACCGGCTTGCTTAGAGCATTATGATGAATAGCTGATAACAAATTATTCGTTACAGCTAGTTTTC
This sequence comes from Ruminococcus sp., assembly GCA_017411385.1. Taxonomy (GTDB): domain Bacteria; phylum Bacillota; class Clostridia; order Oscillospirales; family Acutalibacteraceae; genus Ruminococcoides. The sequence continues at coordinate 53,966 of JAFQQF010000003.1, read as the reverse complement.
TTGAAGCATCTTTACCAACAACACAAAACTCATTCCAAGCTTTAAAATCAATAGCAACAACATCTACATTTGCGTAATCAAGAGCAACAGGATATTGATATCTGTTTCTGTTCTGATTATAGTTCGCATCTATATAATCGAATGACAACAATTCAGGAACACTTGGTATCTTTTTCGCATAACCATCAGGATATTTCGCATTGATTGACTCAATATACTTTTTCACCGCATCGGAACGCTCTATCTCTTTAGTTCCTTCAAACGCTATAAAAGATTGCATTTCATACAATTCTTTATTAATTTTGCAAAGCATTCTTCCAGGAACGTCTTTAGGTTCCATACGGCATCGATCAAATATATTCATATATTCGTTTGCATCGTTACATCTGAATGTAAGTCTGTTGGCAAAATTAGAAATATATCTATATCCCAAGCCATTACTTGTGGAATTAGTTACAATTATAGATATACCACAAGAAACACCCTCGCGTGCGACATATACAAACTGATCTTCGTATGAATCCGCATAAACTTCCTTAAAGGCACTAAAATTGTCAATAATAAAGAAAATATGCGCAACATCACAAAAGCCTGCATCTCTATATGCTTTAAATGAACTTAGACCGCAATCCATAAATTTCTTCTTACGATACCCGATTTCTTGCATCAATAATTTAAATAAATTCTTAAATCTTTCGCCTTCAGAAATAGTCACAACACCACCAATATGACGAAGATTCTCAAAATTCTTTAAATACATAGCACCAAAATCAGCAATGTAGAAAACAGCTTCTTTAGGAGAATATTTATTTGCAACAAGCCTAATAATACTTTGAATCAAATTAGTCTTACCTGTTTGTGATGCTCCAATAATAATAGTGTTATCATCGCAAAGGTTAAATTTTGCAAATCCCTGATGCTGTGAATCCGGATCATCATAAACACCTAAAGGAACAGCATCCAAAGTGTAATCCTGATACTCGTTATGTATTGTTATGTAGTCATCGAGAGGTGGCAAACAAATATTAGGCAGTCTTTCTATTTTTTGCACATTACAATATGACGCAACATAATTTACTATTGATTCCAACTGTGTTGTGTTAGATCCATCAGTCTTTTTCCTTTTTTGTCTAAACACCGGAATTCTTTTTCCGGATTCTGTAAGACTACAGATTTCAAACTCCTTGACTGTAGTGTCATCAATTTTCTCAGGGGCTCCGCTATATGCAGATTGGAAAAGTTCAAAAATCTCATTGTTTCCCACCTGCAAATATGCACGACCAGGTTCCTTTATCTCTGCAGCCAGAGGAGATTTCAACACCTCATTACTGTCTTCCTGACTCTGAACTTTAAGACAAAGCTTAAAACGAGAGTTACTCCAGATCTGCTCATTAACCTGACCTGAAGGTTTCTGTGTTGCAAGAATAAGGTGAACACCTAAGCTACGACCGATACGTGCTGCAGAAATCAGTTCCTTCATAAACTCAGGTTGCTCTGCCTTCAACTCTGCAAACTCATCTACAATAATTATCAGATGAGGTAATGGTGTTGCTACCTCTCCTGCCTTAAATTTTCTTATATATTTATCAATGTGATTAACATCAGCATCAGCAAACAAACGCTGGCGTTTTTGTAGTTCTGCCTTAATTGATTTAAGTGAGCGTTCAATTTCCTTGCCATCAATATTGGTAATAGCTCCCATAAGATGAGGTAAGTCTTTAAACTGATTCACCATTCCGCCACCCTTAAAGTCGATAATAACAAAACCAACTTCATAAGGATGAAAAAGAGTTGCCATTGCCAGAATATAAGTCTGAAGAATCTCAGATTTACCCGAACCTGTAGTTCCTGCAACAAGACCATGTGGACCATGTGCTTTATCATGAAGATCCAAAGAAACAACACCGGTTTTTGAAACACCAAGCGGAGCTGCCATAGATTTAAACACTTGAGATTGTTTCCATCTGTTCTCCAAATCGATATCATCAACAGCGAGAATATTAAGAAGTTCAAACATAGAAATATTCTTTGTTAGAGTTCCCTCCAAAGAAATCTCCTCGGTATAAACAGGTGCTAAAAGCCTAACTATACTTTGCATTTGCTCTGTAGAAACAGAAGGATAAACAAAGGGTAGTGACTCAGCTTTATTCTCTGTCTTTACCAAGATCGCATTCTGGCTATCAATAACAGAAACAATGCTACCACACCCTTGAGGAATATCTGAAGTATTATCTCCGAAAAACACAAAAGTCACACCAAGTTCTTTGGCTTTATTTACAAATTTAGAAACAGGATGACACTTAAACCCATACTCATCAAAAAAGAACACAACTATGTTCTCGTCATAGGTTTTATTTTGCTCTCTCACAGTCAATTCTTTGTAAAGATGTTCAAAAACAACATTTTTACTCTCGTCATCCACAACAATGTTTCTTATTCCGAATTCATCGCTATATACATGAGGAAGTAATCGTAACCACTGGATATAATCACGATGCTCACTATTGGAAACAAAAACCAGTTTAACGTCTGAATAGTACTGACGCGCAACAATATCAACAACCAAATTCTTAAATATATCAAATCGATATTCGAAAGGACCGACCACACCAACTGCATTATGTTCTTTCAAATCACATACAACGGGGGCATCGTTCACTTTATAAAATTGGGTGTAAATCTGTTCCGGAATTAACTGAAGTTCATCTTCAACCTCCAGTTTTTCTTGTTTCTTATAGTTAATTTCTCGTTTCGAGTCAATCGCTCCGCTACCAAGACGAACGCATAAAAAATCCTCATCACCAGGTGTGCGGTCAAACAAATCAGGCGAAAAACTACTAAAGCGTTCTCCGTTTATGTCCTGAGAAACATAAATCTCTTCTAATTCCTTTTTCTCCTGTTCACGCAACTGAAGAATCTCAGTTCTTTTCTTTTCAATGTAAGAAGTATATTTTTCGTATCTTTGAGCAATATTATTCTTGTAATCTTTGTTACTCTCCTTAACAGTCATAATAGAAGTGAATATTGCCATCAATCCAGAAATCACTGACATAATAATCATTGTTCCGCCGAAGGCTGCCATCACACCGGATGCAAGCAACATTCCTAATGACGGAAGCAACTTCATAAAAATATTATTCTTAGGTTTTTGTGGCTTAGCAGGCGGATCGAGAATTTCAATCTTTTCATCATTTACAATAGTTTTAACTCTGGAGTTGCGATTGAATTTCGGATAATTGTTCTGTTCAGGATAGTCCCCATAGGATAATCCGTTAATATAAATTCCATCTCTGATTTCCGTCCAAAGTATTCCATCTTTATAATAAAAAATAAAATCAGAAACAGAAAAAAAATCTCCGTTGCTTATAATCACAGTACCATTTGCTTTTGAACCATTGTGATAAACACCGAATGTTGTACGGTAAACAACCAACTGATAACCGTTCGTTATACGCTTCATCTCAACAGAATCACTATTCAAATAGGGACTATTGATAATAATATTATTTGTATGGTCTACACCAATACGCACAGCAGAAGCATTCGATATATTTACGGCTCTTTCATATTTTCTTCTTTCATTATCAAAATCCAAAAGAAATTCAACAGCAAAAACGTCATTATTTGAGTTTTGATATTTAACAAAGAAAACATCTCCGTGTACCAGCTTCTTCGTAATGAGTTTTCTAAGGTCACCAACATCCAAATATAGGTTCTCAGAACAGAATACTGTCCACTCACCATTATGCTGTGTAAATGTGAGTCCTATTTTCTCAAAAAACATATCCTTGCGAAGTCTTATGTCGCAATCAGTTTCAGTACCAACTTTAACGTCATTATATTCAAAAGATAAATCAATCTCTTTGTAAATATTTCTACTTGAAACAATAGCTTTATATCTATTCTGCACGATTTAACACCCCTTAATCCGTAAAATTGATTATAGTACCATTACGAACCCCGTACTCCGAAAGCTCTTTATTTCCTTTTAACAACGCAATCGGATTCTCAGCTTTCAAATAACAGTTTTTCACATCACTTGTGTCAATTCCAAGATCATAGGCAGTATTTAATGCATTAACCAAATCGTTAGCAGTAATATCTAAAGGTATTTCTAAATCCACCTCTGTATTTCTTTTATACATTTTGAAAATCACAATAGCTTTATTACCCATCACGTTCACCTTTTCTTAACAGTCCGTGCATAAGCAACTGCAATTCTCCTACCAAAATATTAACAGAATAAATATAATTATAGGAAAAAATGTCACAAACAGACCATAAATTGTAAAAAATCAGTTTTCAACTAAAGATATACGCCAGATTTCTTATACCGAGAAGTTCTGTGAAACTATCCAACGAATGAATTTTATGCAATGGAACATCGTCAATATATTCAGTAATAATACACTTCCTTCCGACTTCTGACATCATATAATCATTATCTAAATCCCTTCGGAACTTATTACATACAAATATAAACTTTTCATTATTCCTACAATCAACACTTCTTAAAAAGCATTCAGTTTTATGTGTTGAGTAAGCATCTTGTAAAACAGTTATTATCACTTTATCTGCATCATTTATCATTTTAGTTTTCGCATCATCAAAACACATATCAGAATCAACGATAATATAATCAAAAGCCTTTGCTGCTTTTGCTGCATTAATAATTCTATTGTATACATTACTATCCAAACCTAAAGAAAAAACACTTCTACTTAAAGGCGGTAAATATGTAAAATCTTCGTTTCTTAAATACGGGACTATATCTGAATACAATAATTCTTCGTTACCATTGAAAACATTCACAATTTCATTAGGAAGCGTACTTTTATTCTGTAGGTAAAAACTAAATCCCTGAATAACGTCAGTATTTACATATAACACTCTCTTGTGGCTGCGAGCTAGGCTGTCACTCAAAGCAAGAGATACAGTTGTTTTTCCTGAACCACCGATAGCAGAGGTTACAACAATCACCTGAGTTTCTTTATGGCTAAACTGTACGCTAAGAATTTCTTTATTCTTATATAGAATTTGATTGTAAATCTCTTTTGTACTGGAATACTTAAAAATGCGCGTTATGTTGTCTGAAGATCTAATATCATCTGATGTTTCTGTTAAAATAAAAAAATCAGTGACATTATGACGAAGTAAATCTTGAGAAAACAAATCTGCACTGACGATTAATGTATCAACTTTTCTGGGAGTTGAAAAAAAAGTATCGAAATAATGTTTATCTGTGATTATTTCTAGTTCAATTTGGTCGTATAATTCCTCTGTAAGTTTATCTTCCAAGGGAACAAGATAATTAGCATCCAAATCTGCCAACAATACATAAGGCTTATTCATATGTTTATCTTTGCCTCCTTAAAAAGAAACAACAAACTCACTGTTTGCAAGCTTTAGATAATCTCCTCTATTAAGCTCAACAGTCTGCTGTTTATTCAATCTTTGCTGATTAACAAAAGTACCATTGGCACTTCCCATATCCGTAAGATAATATTTCCCTGATGCATATGAAATCTTGCAATGAACACGGCTAATAGCAGGATTATGTATAACTGCACCATTCACCATATTTGGATTCTTTCCAATCAGATATTCAGGTTGATTAACAGTAAGAACCACTTGCACCGGAGAATTGATTGCAGTAATCGTTAAAACCGGCTGTTGAACGAAAGATCTATTGACAGACTGCACTTGAGGTTGTACTTGAGCCTCCATATTGAAGAACTCTTTTCTGTGATAACCTTCCTCATATGGAACCACTTGATTGTTAGCAATCTGATTATTATATACAGAATAACCTTCTCCATTAGGAATAATCGGGGTCGATCTCTGAACAGAATACTCTGGTTGTACGTTGTTTTCATATATAACCTTATTGTAGTTATTGCCATTAATGCTATCCTGTAATTTTTTCAAAATCACATCCAAAGGCAGAGAACCATTTGCTAGTTCACTACACAGTCTTTGAAACTGAGGTGCAGTAAACACAGGAAATGAATTAAACAATTTAATTAACGCTACTCTAAATTCATTCTCAAATGCTGTGCTTTTTCCTGTAATACCGGAAGAAAGCGGAAAATAGATAAAATGAACTGAATAATCAGAAGTGTCAACAAAAATCTTGTTAAAATCAAGTTCAAGGTTTTCAGCCCTAAAAAAACCATTAGCCTTTATATCCATCGCTCGTTGAATAAGATTAAATATAACAGCATTAAGTTCATTAACTCCGAACCTGGTCGCTACGAAAGACAACGGCTTCTTACCCTCGATAATATAAACAAGTTTGATCTTTCCGTTATACATTATCTTTGCACATTTAATCAAACCGGAATTACTTTGATTCTGCATAACTTTATATCCGGTAACAGAAAAATCCATATTGTTATTTATTATATAAGATATATTATTAACTCCTATTACTTCAGAAAGCTTGTTTTGTAAACTCTCGTTCATATAGAACCTCCGATCGCTTTCGTGACACAGCTATTAAAGCTTTATCACAAAAAACGCTTAAACTATGAAAGTAAAATCTTCATTTGCAAGTCTTATTTTATCTCCGCTTACTACTTTCACCTTAACATTGCTGTTAATCAATTTACCATTGACATATGTATGGTTTGTAGAGTTTGTGTCTTCAATATAGTATTCACCATTATCTGTATGAATATTGGCGTGACTACGGCTTATAGCGGTATTATCGCCAATAAAGTAATCAACATAACTTTTCTCTTTACCTATACGAAATACAGGTTTATTAATTTTGATTCTCTCTCCTGTTTTAACACGAACAAGGCAAGGATCCGGCACCCCCGGAGTTGCTCCAAGCACAGTGGTTTCGCCACCAAACATCGATGCATCCAAAACAGTTGTTTCGTTAAAACTGTTCTGGACCGGAATAGGATGTATAGGCTGATTATATTGAGGCACCGGCTGTTGTGGAGTGACTGCATTTTGCTGAGCAGGCTTTGTCCCGCCTGCGGGTTGTACAGATTTCGCTTCGTTCTTATTGGCTGCTTTCTTCGCTTTTGCCTCTTCCCTTTGCTTTTTATAAAGCTCAGCATTCTCTTTGTTATAATGAGACAAAAGACCGAAGAATGACATCTTCTTATCTCCTGTAGGTTCAGCTTTTTTTTGCTGAGCTTCAGGTACTGCTGATTGAGGCTTATTTAAATTTACCATCTGCTGTCCGGGAATAGCAAAACTAACACTATTTTGCACAGGAGGTTTCTGTGCTACAGGTGCCGCCTGAGATTTGACACTTACCTGAGGAGGTGTATTTCCAGATATAGGTCTTCCGGCAGGAGGCATTGTCTGCGAAGGTGCTGAAGGTTGACTAACAGGAGGAACCTGTGTAACAGGGTGCACAGAAGCCACAGAACTTGAAGCATTCTGTAAGGGGGACTGTTTGTTATTCACAGGTGGCTGAGTTTTTTTCTGAGACATTAGAGCATTCATCTCATCCATTGTGATAGTTGAATCAAAAGAAGAAACAGGTGCAGCTTGAGGTGTGGACGGCACCTGTGTCTGCATAGGCACAGATTGTGCAGGAGATGGAGTTTGAACAGGCATACTCCCACCAGACTGATGTTTAGTTACAAGGTCCTTAAATCCATACACATTAAATGCAGCACCACCATTAATGTAGGTAATAAGCTGTGCAATATATGAACTATCCTCGTTATTATCAAACTGAGTTGAAAACAAAATCCTCTTAAAAAGAGCTGCCACCTCAACATTAATATCTTTTTCACAAACAACAGGAATGCAAACCATTGCAGTTTCACAATTGGAAACATTCAGGAATATATGTTCAGAGGCAACAGAGAAGCAATTCTGGTCAATCATATATTCATCAGCAGAACAAATTGCACTCAGGATATTCTGGAACGCAGTTAACGCTCTCTGCTTGTTCATAGTTCCGCTAAAGAACTGATCTGCAGATACCTTTGCAGAAATATTATATTTCAGAAATCTCTGTCCGTTCATTTCGGTATATAACACCGGTGCAAACCCGGGAATGTGGTTATTTGTGAGCATACCCAAAGTAAGTGTATCCAACTGCTCTGAAGCATCAAGTTCACAAACAAGATATGTAATTGCACCTAAAGTTTCATAAGAAAAATTCATAAAACACCTCAAATTTACTTTATTGAAGATATATAATAATCGTAATAGCCCCCACCGGGTTTCGGTGCGTGCTTTTCTGTCACAAAGAACATACCATAATAAGGACCATAATAATAAATATAGCCCGTTTCGCCAGAGTCATTATATCCCCACTGTGTTTGATATATTAAATTGGTTCCCTGTAACTTTTTAAATAGATTTCTGCTTCGATTATACTCCGGGTTATAATAGTTATTTCCAACAACATATCCATTTTTCTCCATCTGATTCAATTCTGAATACGTAATTTGAAAGTCTCTATGCCAAACGCCAGGATACTCTGCGGGTGCCCATTTTGTGTCATTGTAGTTAGGTCCCGGATAATATTTGTAATAATGTCTAACCTTACTTCCATCTCTTCTGCAAAAATGTTCTATCTTAATAGATTTACTTGCAGCAATTGTTATTTTATTGGAAGTATATATTTTACCTTCATATTCAATACTTGCTGTTACTACTGCTTTTCCATTACCTTTTGCTGTTACTTTTCCATCACTTACAGACAACACACTTCCGTTCGATGTGTGCCACTTTACTTTCTGTCCAGGAGGAATTGTCGTTGCTTTTAATCGTGTGCTATTACCACCAGTAAAACCACCAGAAATCTTGATGCTAGGAATGGTTTTGTAGACAGCTATATACGTGATATTCTTAGCAGGAACATCAAGATTAACAGAACTTGAATTACTGAAATAATTGTTCTCTCCTTGAATCTTCCACCCCTTAAATTCAGAACCGGTAACTTTAGGTGCACTAAGCTTAAAACTCGTTCCATATTTTGCTGTAACAGAAGATTGCGAAGTACTACCATTGTACACTATGCTTGCTTTTCCTCCTGTTGTGCCATCAGTTACAACAGAAATAGTATACTCATTAGGTTCAAAGTAAGCTCTACATGTGTAAGACTGGTCAACAACAATGGGCATCAATGCAGTTTTTACAGTTTTAGTTGTATGCTCATTATGCCTGAAAACAGTCCATTTATCAAAGTGATAACCTTTTTCAGGGATTGCCTCCACTGTTATATTGTCAAGATAAGTATATTCTCCCGCACCTTTAACAGCTCCAGCACCCTCTTTATTAACTAACAATGTAACACCAAAATTACAAGCTTCAAACTCTGCAATATAAGTATGGGAACCTGTTACCGTAACAGTTCGTGGATTAGCTGTGCTTCCGTCATTCCACTTAACAAATTTATATCCGTAATTAGGAGTTGCAGAAATCTGCACGCTTGTACCGTGTTTATACTGACCGCCGCCGTGTGCTGAACCCATAATGGGGTTATTTGCAATAGTTTCTATACCGAACAAAATGTCGCCAAAGGTTTTTGACTTTGCAGCTTTGGTAACACTAATCTCCTGCCAACCGAACACTGGAAACTGCAATTCGATTGTATAGTTTGCATGAACAACAACATCATCGTTGCCTAAGTCAATTCTTGAAGCGCCAAAATTAACGCCGGCAAGACCATCTTTAACACCAACATTCTTAAGTTTTTGGTCAGCTTCCGCTTCAGATTTGCTTATTGCATATACAAACTTTTCTTTTGCAATCTTCTGCACATCTGCAGTTCTAAGACTTTTGAAACTGTCTGCACTGACCGGAGTGGTTTCTCCATCAAAGCGATTAACAATTTCAACAATGTTTGCCTCGCCACCCTGAAACGAGCTTTCTCTAAGGTAAGACTCCAAAGCCACAGCATCAGAAGCTTGTAAAACAGCATGACTGACTATACTCTGTGCAGTGTAAATCCGTGCAAAGCTTAACAAAAACAGCACAATGAGAGTGCAAAAGCACAATACGATTGATGCTTCGATTGTCAATATACCTTTTTGTTTATCTTTCATAAATATCGTCCTTAATATCCAACATATCTGATACTCTGAAACTCAGTACCTTTAATCGCACCGCTTGAATTCAACGAAATAACGGGAAGAATAGAATTGAGTCTTCCCACACTTCTGACTCTGCAGAAGGTATTTTTCTCACTAATAAGAAAATCAGCAGGTTTCTTTTCTACATACTGCTGGTAATATCTCATTTCAAGCTGAATAAGGTCTGCAACTCTGAGCATTTTCTTAGAATTAGGAACAAACCACAAAGCAAGTGCAAGAGCATCCCTGTAATTCGTCTGGTCAACTCCACTGATAGTAAAAGTACTGCCACTAAGAATTCCAAGGGCTTTCAAAGCATTAAGTAAATTTTTAGACGCAAACGCCGATTTAACTTTTGCCGCTTCATTAATAGAAAACATTTGTGAATACTTTTCAAGAGGAACTGTCGCATTATATCTGAACAACAACTCTGTGTCCGCAAAAGACTCGTAATAAGCCCATGCAACATGTGCCGCAACGGAGCAAGCGTTGTTTCTGTTAAAGGAATTTGAATTTATAATGGTAGAATACAAATTACTTACAAGCCTTACTGCCATTATATAATTGTACGCACTCTCCTGATTTGCTTTTTCACTACTGTTAGCTGAAAATGCATACTCAACACAGGAGCCGGTAAAGGTTCCATTATTCATTGAACCTGTTGTTCCCTTTGCAGGACCGTTATATCCCTCAACAATATAATTCTTGTTAGGAAAATAACCTGCAATGTAAGAATTAAGAAGCAGATTACCCTCCTTGTCACTGTTTAATACGTTAATAGCGGCACTAACTGCCTGCACCAAGGTTCTGCAATCTGATGTTATTGCCTTTGCGTTGTTTTTCAGCTTGTTCATATCTGAAAAGTTATTAATAACGCTATTGACGTAATTCACATTAACAGAAGCATCTATCTCCGTGTATGTAGCTGAGCCGGATGAAGCGAGCATGGAGCCATAGGAACCTATAACTGACTGAGCATCGCTTACTGCTGTATTAATTGCATCAATATCAGAAGTTGGTGCATCGTGAGTTTCTGTACCAGTAACACTAGGTAAAATCCCGGTAGATGACGATGCAAGTGTAACATTATATTCAGGATCATAGCGTTTAATAGTATTAAACGCCTGATACATAAGTTTCAGGGATTCCTGCACATCTGTAGGAATGTCTGATAAACTACCTGCTGATGCAGTTCCGTTTGCAACGGACTTCAATTCATCCATTACATAATCAGCTTTACTCTGCAAGGCTGAAAGAAAATAATCCATATTATAGTAATTCAACGAATAATCCTGATGAACAAGATTAAACTTTGCTCTTGACAGAATCTGCCTTTTGAGCACAGCAGGGTATGTAAGGTTATAAAAGCCTTCCATCTCAACAGAATCAACCTTGTAAAGTGTAGCAAGATTATTACCCTCATAACCTGGTGCAAGGTCTGAATTAAACTCAAGATATCCCTGACATCTTCCTGCTGTCGCTATATCATCATCAATAGCAAGCAACCCATATCTTTCAAAAAGTGTTGAATCATAAGCCGCTAACATTGATGTTGCCGCACTTATGGTTGCATCATTAAGCTGAGTTTTTGCAGCCTGATAACGTCCTGCCTCAAGTGCCAGAGTACCCAAAGAAAGAATACCCGACAGCATCAATGCTATAAGGACTGTTATTACGCCTTTAACACTATTCCTCTTCGTTGTCATCATTAATCTCCACTTCCGATTCTGCTACTACCCTTAAGTCAACATCAGGATCATCATCACCATATAAACTTAAATCAAAACATCTAAAGAAATCAAACTTCATTGTTTTCTTATCTTCAACTACAGCTGTTACACTCCAATACGTACCCTCATAATCAACAACAGTTAATGAATATGAAGATTTCCCCTGAAGAAGCTTTTCGAATACATCTTCACCGTAAGAATCTGTCTTCATTCCATTCTCGTCATAAATACTATGCTCAAAATAATCTAAAGCAAAGAATTGTTGAATAATACACTCAAATGTAGAAACTATATTCTGCACGTTTTCTGTCGATGATTTTTCAAGCTTTACTGAATATTCTCCATCAAACCTATTGATAGAACCATCCTCATTAAGGCTATAAATTAATCTTACGGGCACTTCCTCTATATACAATTCACCAACACCAAAGATAGTATCATCATCTGACGTTTGTATGTATATGGGATATTCGTCTGCATATGACTTAAGATCATCATAGGTGCTAATCTTCATAAACTCGATATCTTCTACAATATGACTTACATCATACTCTTCTGGCTCTTCATAAACCTTGATAAACGGATTACCTTTTATCAAAAAGAAAAGCAATACACATATCAGAATTAACAAAGCAACACTTGATATAATCAAAATCTTCTTTTTCATTAAATTCTTCACCTGTTAATTAATTTTGGGGTGTTTGTAAAACACACTCCTTAACAAAGCACTTCACTAATCATGGAAAGGAACTTCTTGGTAAGAACCCGGAATATTACAATATCCGCACCATTTTATATCTGAAACAGGATATATTCCATCAATCGGTGAAGTATTATTATATGGATCAATTCCATCTAAACTATGACAATAAATACAAACTCTACAATAGTAATCTCGAGTTCTATGAGTTCCAACCTTATGACCTGTTTCAGGTTCAAATGTAAATGTGTAACTTTTACTGGTATGAAGCACTCCACAATGCCCCCATTCGTGTTTTGTTTTCTGCAATACTGTTCCTTTTTCAACACCACATCTAGAACATCTCGAACCATCAATACCTTCTCTATTACAAGTTGCTGCTCGGAAATACTTCTCATCATAATCCTTACCATTGGGAGCATACCTATGACCTAATGCCGCTAATTTTCCTTCACTTACAGAAGCGTTACAAACAGTACATTTAACTACATAATATCCACCTGTTGTACAACTTGCCGAAACATTAGTTTTATCTCCGGGAACATGATCGCCTATTTTTCCGCGGTCTGTATATGAATAATCACAAGTCTTGCACTTATGCAACCAAGTGCTCTTTGTTTTACAATTGCCAGCATCCAGCATGGTGTGCGTATAACTCTTGTGCAAACATCTCCACTTTGCATAGAGGGTAATATTGCCTTCTATCTCGGTGCTATTGGATTCGTATTTATCGCCTGTGCCGTTTTTGCCGGTATACCAGCCCTCAAACGCATAACCATCTCTCTCTGGTGTTGGGAATTTTGCTGTTTTCATTAGAGCGACTGCCATTGTTTTGGGACTCACCTTACCTCCTGTCGGGTCGAAGGTAACAGTGCATTCCCACGAGCCATACACGGTAGTGTCGCTGCTAATTGTGTGTCCGGATGAAAAAGCAGAGCCATTATCATACACCCAGCCTTTGAATTTCAGTCCGTTGTACTGGGGATTCAGAGGCATTTTGGAATGGGTATATCGATTTGATGAAATAATAGATTCTCCGCGAGTTACAGGAACAACAGCATGGAAACCGCCTGTATATTTATTTACAACAAAATTGACAAGACAGGTTTCTTCCGGCTTAATATTATCACCAATTGTTGAATTATCAGGATTGCTTATCGCCTGCACACCATTAAGGTATTCAAGTATATCTACGCAATCCGCTCTGCCTGATGCAGCAAACTCAAAAACCGAACCTGCACCTTTTGCAAAAAAACCTACTAAGGGAACATCATACTTATCTCTGATATTCACAACAATCTGACACTTCATAATATCATTATGTTTGCTTACAATCTGAACATCAACTGAAGTTGCCTCAGACGCAAGAATTTTTGCTGATTTCAATCGATACTGAGAAAAAACCTCTGCCTTCTGCTTAATAACATCAAGATAAGCATCAGTTTTAAGGTCTTCATAATTAATCGGCTGATACACTTTGTCGGCATCGATATATCCTGTGAATGTATCTTTAGAATTATTGCTGTAAAGCTGAGCCAGATTAGATGCAGTTTGGTTTGCTATAATCGTAACAAGAGTTTTCTGATACATAACCATACCCAGATATAGCATTATAGTCATAAAAATCATAACAATGGTTACAACAATAGTAGCCTCAACTACAACCTCACCATTCTCTCTCTTGTTTTTCAAACTACATCACCTCTGATTATTTTCCGTAATAATACATTTTCAGGTATGACCAATAACCATCAAACTTTACAAAGCAAATGCCTTTATCATTAAGATAATCGACATCTTCAAATTCTTCTGGAATAACAATCTCGTTATCTGGATTAATAAAACTCCACATTTCACCGTTTTTTACGGCACCCATTAAATTAGAGAATGATTTTGCATCATCGTACTGGGGTTCGATAAGAACTGTTCCGTCTGTACCTACAAAGCCCCACAAATCTTCTTTTTTAAATGCTGCATAATCATCCACAAAGGCTTTAGCTCCATCGCAAACAAAATCACTAATCTGATTCACACTAAGGTCATAAAGCTTGTAACCATCGCCACTATTTGCAATAATTATACCTTTGGGAGCACATTCATCGAACTCGTTCAAAACAACATCCGTAAATTTAATATCTGTTATTGCTTCCCCGGTACCATTAATAAGCTTCCAGTTTCCGTCTTTTTCCTTTACCGCTGCAACATTATTTCTGAATCTTCCTGCAAACGAGTATTCACCAAATGCTTCTTTGCCGTTAATATCGTAATACTTGTAAACATCTCCGACTTTACAGGACAGCAAATACACAGAATTCCCGTCTGCATCCTTTGCCTTTCCCACACCTGATGAAGTATCAACTCCATTAAAGTAAACTTGACGTTTGCCTTCCTTGTTAATTAAAAAGTTTCTTGCTTCCCCATCCGGATGGGTCCCCTTTACAAAGGCATACCCCTCAGAAAAAGACGAAGAGTATAAGTATCCACCTTCAAAATCCGGCGAACCCTCTTTGTTTAGGAATGTGTATGTATCCTCAGCTTTGACGGTGTATATACCGTCAAACATAGGAAGTATTTCTGTATACATAGAAAAATACTTAGTATACTGGTATCTTACTTGCTCTCTATATTCCTCTATTTTTTCAGAGGTCACATGCAAATCCCTTGCCTTCATGAGTATGTTAGCACACTCTTCATACTTTCCGTATTTAAAAAACAAATCACATGCAGATTCATAGGCAATCGGGTCTTCTCTGTAGTTATCAACCATTGTTGTCACAGAGGCAAAAATATCGTAAGTATCAGTAAACTCACCAATATCAATACCCTTTTCATACACTTCCAGCATTTCAAGCTGGACATCAAGAGTGTCTTTAATAACTAAAACTTCATTATATTTATCTATTGATCTTGAACAAAGCTCATTTTGAGCAAAAGTTCTTGCTTCAACAAGAGTTTTTTCATACTGACTAGTTTTTCCAAGAAAACTTTGTCCTATCATAAATGCAACTAAAATATTAAGCAGGATTACACCTATAATAATCAAGACTTTATTATTTTTCATAAAATATGCACTCCATTTCTAATAACTGGTTAACAGAATAACAATTACATATCCTGCGGCAATACACGGTCCGAACGGAAAAGAGTCTTTACGTCCCATTTTTTTACGAACAATGTTTATAATTGAAACAATCACCGAAATAATCAAGCTGGCAAGCAAAGTACTATATGTGCAAAAAGAACCACTTGTAATTCCGATAATTCCAAACAATTTGGCATCACCAAAGCCAAGTGCTCCCTTAGACAGGAAAGAAACCAATGCCAAAAGCAAGAATCCGATAGCAAAACCTATCATGTCATTAAAAAAGACACTTTTCAAAGTTTCTCTTACAAAAAACACTTCATAGATGTATATCAGCGTTCTGAAAATCAAACCTACTACAATAAGCAAATTAGGTATAATTTTTCTTTTTGAGTCAATCACACCAGCACAAAAAACAATCACAAACAAGCCATATAACTTGATAAAACTAACTACCGATGTGTTCATATATAGAGAAATCTGGATTGCAAACGAAATTACAAAACAGATTATTGTTAGCAAAATTAATGATTTACCTTTATAAGGTATAATTTCATCTTCACAAGGTTTATAAATATTAAATTTCCCGGTGTCAATAACACCTTTGAATGAACCAATAAAAATCATCGCTATAGTTGACAAAGCAGCAATCAAACTAAATAACAAATAAATCATTAGGTGTAACTCCTAGATTTGATTTTTTGACCTGCTGCCATATATTAATTATGGCAGCAGGCCACTTTTTTACAGCTTAAAGAACAGCGTCTACATTAGAAAACAGTGAGCTCCAAATCTTATTGAACAGAGCAGTAAGCTGGTTTCTGAAAATAATAGCAAGTGCAATTACAATTGCAAGAATAAGAATGATAGCAATAATATTTGCTTCACCACTCTCATTTTTCAAAAGCTTGCTCATCTTTTCTTTAGCCATAAGTCCTTTGAAATAGAGTCTTTTTGCAAATTTAGACATAACAATTTACCTCCAAAAAATATTATTCTTAAAGAGCAAGCTCTTAAAGACCTAAATTTGTCATGATGGGACCCATTACCATTACGAGAATGCCAACAAACATAATCATAAGGGGTATCATCAATTTGCTTGAAGCAAGTTCTCCTCGCTTCAGAATATTTTGTTTTTTCAATTCCCAAAGTTCATCTGTCTGATTTTTGAGAGCTATAGCCAAATCACGACTTCCTTTTTCAAGACCCTGAACAATAAAAGAAGTAAACTTCTTGATTTCAGGCGTTACACAACGATTTCCGAAATTGTAAAGAGCATCAACCTCAGCTACACCATTATCGATATCTTCGTTAACTCTTCTCATTTCCATATATAATTCTGTATCTGAAGATAACGAAACCTCTCTCCATGCTTCGCGAAGAATCATACCTGAATTAACAAGCAAAGCTATGGTAGAAACTGCATTAGGGAACTCGTCCATAAAACGAACACTTCTCTGCTTAACTCTCGAAGCGGGTAACTTAGCAAAATAGAAATACAAAGCCACACACACAACCAAAACCAACGCCAAAAGAATCAATTTATCTGTGCCCTCTGCTAAAGAACACAATGAACAACCTGCTGCAAAGCTAAGATAAACCAAACTTATTCTTTGAGCATACATAACACGCATATAATAATCCGCGTATCTTTCTCCATAAAGAATAGTTACAGACTCTCTAAGCTGATTCGCTTCTCGGCTTTTAAACTCAAACTTAAACATCTTCATAAATTTAAAGCCGACACCATAGATTTCAGGCAACATAAACTCTTTTTTGTCCAAAGGCTTTATATACTCCTCAAACTCACCTGATGTTAGTAGTAAAAACACAAATGAAAGGCCAGTAAAAAGTGACAGAGTTAAAAATACGATATTAAGAATCAACTCCATGCCTTACACCTCAATCTTCAGTATCTTTCGTCCGATAAAATATGCAACTACAAATGTTATTACAGCAATTGTAGTGCACAAAATACCGGTCGGTGTTGTAAAGTTCGCGGCAAAATCAGCACCAGCCATTTTTATCATAAGAATCAGAATAACAGGCATAATAATCATAATGTTCTGTTCATTCTTATTAGAAGCAACTTTAGTTTCAATTTCAACTTCAATCTCACATTTATTACTAAGAATCATATGAGAATTGCGTACAACATCTTTCAGGTTTGCACCCTTTGAATATGCTGTTTCAAACACACGGCCAAATGTTCTTATATCCTGTATGCCACTACGCTCACCAAAATTTATCAGCATACTGCTAACATCAATGTTATTCTGAATGCCGCTGATTATATTATCAACTTCTTGAACTATGTATGCATCCGGCTGATACTGAACAAGAAGGTCCTCTCTTGCAGCAATAAATGCATTCGGAACATTCTTACCTGAAGAAATAGAAGTAGCTAAAGAATCCAGCAAATCAATGAACTGTGTTCTAAGCTTTTTCTTACGATTCAAAATAATTTGCTCTTTACGGATTGGAACAAAAATACGACCTGCGGCAAACCCCACAAGTGCCATAATCAACACATCGCAAATATATGTAATAATTGTGGGATTACCATACTCATCCTTACCTATTCCACCATAAAACAAATAAGCAACCGCAGCACCAATGATAAAAGCAAGGATAAAATACAGAGCTTTTTCGTTTCCTGTCATTTTATATACTTTATAATTTATCATTTGTCTGTTGGTTCCCGATACCTCATACAAAGGCTCGTTCAGAGATTTATTTTTTTTACTCATCAGACAACCCTCCTCTTTACATCAACTGAACAAAGATATTAGACAAAGATAGCTGCTTTGCCATCTGAGCGGGCGAAACTGTCTGATACATAGGAAAAGTTCCCAGAGAGCGAATTTCATTCTGTTGAATACCATTCAAGCCAGCTTTGTTATACAGAAGCCACATCCTAGGATAAATTGCAAAATCAGAATGTTCATCTAAAATCCGTATTCCTCTGAGTGCCTTATTTATCTTCAACTCTGACATTTCGGAAGCATCACCTACAATCACTATTGAATTGCAAGCTTCGAATAATTTAAAGTCACTCTGGGTTTTAGGGAAGTCCATATCCATAATGACATAATCATAGCAACCAAGAGCTTTTAGCTCATGCTGCAAAATCTGATAATCATCCGCCCTCATCTCCATCATATCAAGGGGTATTCTTACTGAAGAATAATAAAACACACCACTTTGATCTCGCTTAACAGTGCTCTGAAGTTTTATTGACCTGTTAGTTTTGTTACTCTTAACGGCATAAACGACGTCACTGAAGTCAAACTGACCATCACAAGCAAAAAAAGTGTCCGCATCTCCATATATCTCAGCATTAAGATAAAGCACCCTCTGACCAGCATTTGCTAAAGCTATTGCACAAGCAGCAGCAACCGTTGACGTGCCTACACCGCCACAAGGAGAGCAAAACGCAATCGTCTTCATAGCGCCATTCTCGTTTTGTGAGATACCCGTGATATTAGGCATATGTTCCGAGTAAATACTGAGAACCTGTTTATAAATCAGTTCACCCTTTTGGAATTTGCATATAGCCTTATGTGTATCAATCATATTGATATCCAGGCTTTCTACAAGATAAGCAAATCCGCATCTCTTGGGAATTTGATTGAAATCAATCTTAAAATTATGGCTTGCCAGAAAAACATCAATCTTCTTCTCTTCAAGGCATGCCATTGCTGCATCTACATCCGTAAAAGAGTAAATTTCAAGTTCATCCGCATATTTACTGTTAAACATAGGAACAACACGGCGAAGGTATGAAGAATCGCTTTCAAGCATTGCAAGCTTAATTTTCATGTTTATCCTCCCTCTTACCTACATATTTAGGTCTGCTTATAGATGTAGGTATATAACAAAATATAATATATACCTATATTTAATATAACAGTTCGTTAAAAATCGACCTTTTTTTGTAAAAAACAACCTAAATTTTTGTCTTAATACCAGAAAGTTTTAGTTTAAAATCATTCTGCAATGGGTTATCTGTTCTCACAAGACTACCAGAAACTCTTTCAAGAGTTGATTTGTCATCCTCTTCAAACACATAAAGCGGATTAAGAATAATTTCACCATTCTTATAACCAACAACCTCGGTTATTTCCATTGTCTTTCTGGATTTATCTCTAAGTCTTGACAAATGAATAATAATATCAATAGCAGAACCAATCTGATGTCGGATTGCCTCCAAAGGTAATCCGGAAGCTCCCTGAAGAACCATGGTTTCCAAACGACTGAGCATATCTTCAGTTGAATTAGCGTGACCTGTGGAAAGGGAACCATCGTGACCAGTGTTCATCGCCTGAAGCATATCAAGAGCTTCGCCTCCGCGAACCTCACCAACAACTATTCTTTCAGGTCTCATTCGAAGCGAAGACTTTATCAAGTCTCTGATCGATATCTGACCTGCACCGGATGCATTGGCATTTCGTGTTTCAAGACTTACGAGGTTATCAACACCTACAATCTGTAGTTCAGCTGAATCCTCTATCGTAATAACACGCTCATCCTTAGGTATATAGTTTGACAACGCATTAAGAAATGTTGTCTTACCCGAACCAGTTCCTCCACTAATAAATATGTTGTATTTAGCTTTAACAAGCAATTCCAGTTTATCAGCAATCTCTCTTGTAATAGAACCATATTCAATTAACTTATCGATTGTCATGGGATTCTTAGAGAATTTACGGATTGTAAGAATAGGACCACATAATGAAATCGGCGGCAAAACAACGTTAACACGTGAACCATCAGGAAGTCGTGTATCACAAATAGGGTTTGCCTGGTTTACTTCACGACCTGCCATGCCAACAATACGTTGAATAATATCCTCAAGCCTTCTCTGGCTTTCAAACGAAGCATCCAATTTCTTCAGCTTGCCGGATTTCTCTATAAAAATATTTTTAGGTCCGTTGATCATCACTTCAGTTATGGTGTCATCACTAATAATTGAGTCAAGCAACCCAAAACCACGTATTGAACTGTAAACCTGTTGAACAAGATCAACTCGTGCTTGAATTGAAAAATACTGTCCTCTGGTCTGTTCTTCTACAATATTTTCAATTTCCGCAGTTAATTGCTCATCACTTAACTGACTCAAGGGCAACTCGTCAGTAACAATCTTTTTTAGTCTTAGAACTAAATCTTGATCTACTTCCATAGCCATAAGTTTTCTCACCTCTTGTTAAGCTATTTTTATCACAATAACAGTTGCGTTATCCGCGCCATCCTTTTTATTAACTTCTGCAAGAAGTTGACGGACTGCCTCTTCAACACTGTTATTACAAATGATTTCATACATTTCATTGATATCCAGTACATCGGTTATACCATCTGAACAAAGCACATATATATCCTTTGATTGAATATCTCCCTTTGAAATATAAGGTTCAATATACATTTCCGTGTCAGGAACCCCTATATATTGCAACAACACAGGCTTTTTCTTAATTCCCATAGCGGACATTATCTTCTCATCTGTATGATCTTCAGATATTTGAAGCATTTTCTTATCTCTGACTCTGAATATCTTACTATCACCCATATTACATGCAACAACTTCGTCATGTAAAAAATAGACCGCTGCAACTGTTGTTCCAACAGAATTCAATTGTTTTTTTATCCTCAATTCATTTACTGCAGCATTAGCCTTTTCGCAAGTTTCATACATAAATTCCTTACCGGATAAAGCAAGTTCATCAAGTTTCTTAAATTCTTTAGAAAACACTTCACTGGCAAGGCAAGAAGCTTCTTCGCCTTTGCACTCCCCGCCCATACCATCGAAAAGAGCAAAAACAATAGGATCTTCCGTCACGCCTTTGAATTTAAGGGGATTTTTTAAACCTCTATTAGGAATGGGAAGATGCTTCTTATTGAAATAAAAATTATCTTCGTTATTATTATGTGCGTTTCCAATAAATGAACCGCAGGAAGCATATAAAGTAAACACCATATTCAATTCACCTTAATTTAATAATGCAGAAAAAGAAATCACAGCAAACACAATAGCTTGAACCGCTACAGCTGCAGCCAAGACATATGTCACAATATGCAAGATTTTCTTAACACCTGTAGCTTTTTCATCACTCTTATAGCCATATGCCCAAACAAATACAGAAACAGCAGCAATTCCATAAAAAATATGCCAAAGTTCAATCGAAAAACTATTATTTATTATCTGATAGATATTAAACAACCACTCGATAGCAACCGCGTACACACAAAGAGAGCCACCTAATCTCACTTCCTTTTGAGTGAGAATCACCACACCACCAAAAAGCAACAGCAAGCCCGACAAGAGTGAGATCACAGCAGGTACAGGTATACCATCCTGCAACCCGCCTCCAATTAATTCTCCCAACCCCTCAACAACATAGGAAAGGGATAACGACATAACTGAGATTCCAACCGCTCTCTTGTTCCTATCGCTAATCAATGCCGTCAATCCGACACCAAGCAAAGAGAAACCAACCATTTTTTCAACTGCAGAGATTTCATTCTTAAACAGAAGAATGAACGCAAATACACATACAGCCACTAACAAAGGCCAGGCAAAAATTCTACATAGCTTACTGGACTTTACTGTTGAATATGATGCAGGCACAGTAACATTAACCTCACCCGAGTGAACACTACCATTTCCCTGTAAATCAAAAGAAGGAGTGGAACCATCATATGAAAATGCTGTGTTTGGTCCCGATTGATCAAGCACCGTTGTCCCCTGTGCATATTCATCAACAACAAGTCGACCGTTTGCAGTCATATCGTTTGTTGTATTCTGCATCTGTTGGTCGATGTTGCTACCAAAACGCATTGCATCGGAATTGATTTCTCTGTTGTCACCAGACTGAACAAGAATGTTCCACTCAGCTATCAAAGCATTCTTAAACTCAGTTGCCGTCTGATAACGATCCTGAGGTCTATATGCACATGCTTTAACAATTGTCGCTCCCAATGATGCACTTGCATTACATGGCGGTATCAACGGAGTGCCGGAAAGTCTCTTTGAAAGAGCTTCCTCATTATCTTTATAGGAAATCGGCTGTGGATAAGGAGGCATAAAAGCAATTCTGTTGTTATTCAGGAGTGTATATAAAACAAGGCCTAAGGAATAAACATCAACATTCGAACCGTACTCCTCACTCTTATACACTTCCGGAGCCATATAATTGAGCGTGCCCTTACGTGAAAGGTTTGCCTGAGTTACTTCCAATTTTCTCGCAATTCCGAAATCGCCTAGCTTATACTCACCAAAACGTGAAATGAATATATTATCGGGCTTAATATCTCTATGTACGATATAATTTTGCTCACAAACCTCAAGAGCTGTACAAATATCAACTCCCAGTCTGATAACATCTTTTTGGGAAAAATCAGGATTCGAAACAAAACTATCAAAAGGAGTCAGAAGTTCCATTCGAATAAAAATATCCCATCCGATTTCTCCTTCACGCTCTATAATTTTGTAATCCTCTATTCCAACTATATTTTTTGCTCCCTTTAGATTGTCCATAAGGGTAATCTCATTGAGCAAATTATCTACAAGCCCGTGGAAATAGTTATAAATCTCCTCGTCATTCATTCCCTGAGACCTTGCAAATTTAATTTCTTGTTGGTTTTTAGGAACAGTAAGAACTTTTATTGCGGAATAGAATGTTCTTCCGTATTCAACTCTCTTTGCACGATAAACCTTACCAAAAGAGCCTTCACCTAAGACACAGTCCTCATTCCATTCAGGCCACACTTGATTAATATTCATTTGTTTCACCTCAAACCTTTAACTTAATGCAACATTTTCTTGTCGATTATTCTTAATAAAACAATATTGTATAGGAAAATAAACCAAGATAATGCTAACTCAACATATCCAATCGGTGTCCATACATATCCATATGAATTACCAAAAAAACCTGGATATAAAATAAATAAATATATGGGATATGCCGTTGTAACTAAAGCCATCAATAACGAAACAACTTCTCGAATATCTCGTATCAACTTCTTATTAAATTTCAAAAGAAAAACCAATGAAATTGATAATACTAATATTAACCAACAAGCATTATCATAAAAACGATCCGTTATATGTGTCGTTGTAAAGGGACCATCTCCCAAATCCAATTCAATGGAACTTTGTTCAATGCACACTACACAATTCAAGAAAGATAGAATTACAAATATACCTATAAATACTATTAAAATCACCTTAAATAAATTGATTCCACTATTTGTCATTAAAGCACCTCATCCAACTGACTTAATTATTATCGCTATATACACCTGTTCAACAGATATACTTTTGGTATCCCCTACAACTAAATGCAAAAACCTTACACAAATTAACTTTTATAGTATTTAACTCGGTGAATTTTCCAAATGTAAAAAGTCTAACCCTCTAGTGTCATTTGGGGGTTGGCTTTACCGACATAACAACAGTTGCAGTAAAGATACCATTCTGAGCGGACACAATAAAGTCTCCTCTGTACTTCTTTGCAATCCCTGCGATTATAGGCATCCCTAAACCATGTGTTTGACTATTAGATTTTGTGGTTTCAATTCTATCGGTACTCTCTATATTCATTCCAACCTTGCACGAATTGAGAACACGCACAACTAAATACTGATTCTTCTGAAGAATTTCAATAACAAGACGCGGATGTGAATGTTCGCTGCTCACACAGCCGCATATTGCATTATCGAGCAAATTACATATAACTGTAGATAAATCAAAGTCAGTTATGCACATATTATCAAGGTCTTCCCTTACCCTGATTTGGAATTCAATATTTTTTTCCTCCGCCTCACTTTTTTTATTAGAAAGAATGATATTAACAACAGGATTATTGCAATATACCATCTGTTCAACAAGAGCATAGCGAGTCTTAAGTTCGTTGATAAGCTCCAGTCCGAGTCGATTTTCTCCATTACTAAATAAAGAATAAATCGTCTGAATGTGATTTGAGATATCATGCCTGATAGCGTGAATTTTTCTGTCATTCTCTACTGACATCTCATAATACTTGTACTCCATATTGCTGAGTTCTTTACCATAATCCATATTAGTAGACATAGTAACCTGCTTCAAAAGATAAGGAGCTAGCATTCCGATTGAGATGTTAGCAGCAACCATACAAACCATTGCAATGATAATAAACCAGGATTCTTTTGAGTTTATCTCGTTACCTGAAGCAACTGCCACAGCCAACACAGCGGTTACCTCACCAAAACCGATAACAATCTGAGTACCGATAACCCAAGGAAACTCAACGCCTTTGTGCTCCTTTGTAAACTGTAACACAATAGATGTAAGCACTGAGAACAACAGCAAATAAAGCAAACAATATGTACAATTATCACTTCTGCAACTTGCAAAAAAAGCAATGCGAGCATCATTAAGCAAAGAATATAGCGCATATGACACCATAGAAGCCGTCATCAAAAGAGCCTCCTTAAAAAGGAACACTCCAATTATTCTCTTTGGCTTGTCATCAAACATAATATAAGTATATATAAACTCGATAATCGTCACTACGCATATTCTTATTATGGAAAATGACGGTGTGCATAACATAGTGACAACAACGAGTTCACACCAAAGCATCATATGCAACACCTTGTGATGCTTTTCCTCAAGCATATTTATAAGAAAAAACACTGAGATTAAAGCCTCTACCAAATAGACAATAATTTCATACAAAAACGGGTTCATTATTCCTCACCAAGATATGATATGAATTTTATCTTTGCTTCTTTCAGATTTGGTTTACTTATAGGTAATACTTTGCCGTCTGATAAATAAAACTCTTTATTTGTTCTTTCCGTAATATATTTCATGTTAATCAAAAAACTCTTGTGGCTTCGTATAAACGTCGGACCTAATTGCTCTTGAATAACATCCATTTTTTCATAGATTTCATTTTTCTTACCATCGGACGTATGAATAACTAACTTTCGTCCTTGGCTTTCAACATACATAATATCTCTGCGATATAATATAATTTCAGATCTGTTTGTCTTGATAACAAAAGAATCATATTTGTCTAATTCAATTTCTTTGCTTACTTTTGTAATTGCATCAATGAGTTTATTTTCATTAATCGGTTTTACTAAAAAGTAAGCCGGGTTCGTTTCAAAAATAGCTGTTGCATAATTAATTATGCCTGTTAAATATATAACTTTAAGTTTAGGGTGGAGAGCCTGCAAATACTTAACGGTTTCAATTCCATTTCCATCTTTGAGGTTGATATCCATAATAAGAATGTCAGGAACACGACCGTTCAATTCAACCATACCAATAAGTTCCTGGCAACGATTCATCGCAATAACTATATACTCATCTCCAAAGTGCTTCATTATGAAGAATTTCAGAAATTCAGTTATGTTTATGTCATCATCACATACAATAATTTCAACCATAATTCTAACCTTTTCTTTGAAGGTGTTTAGCCAAACAATTTGTGCTTATTTAATAAGTTATTAAACTATATGTTATTTTGATATCCCCAACCGTCAACTATGTGACGGTTGGGGATGTATCAATTTTATTTCTTGTCCTCTTTCTTGCGCTTCTTAACGAGGAACAGGACGATAACACTGCCAACAAGGAGGAAAACTCCCGCAATTGAACCATAGAACAACGGTTTATTTGCATAGAAGATAATCAATCCGCTCTGTGATACAGTTACCTTTGTATAGGTCTCGTTATATTCATTGGTCTGACCATCCACATTAACTGCACAGTCGTTGCAAATGATTTGAACTTGATTTTCAAGTCCCTCAGGAACTGTAAATGTAATCTTTCCATTATTCTCTGTTAAGTAGGTAAGGAACTCCTCACCGGACATTTCAAATCTAACGCTTATATCCTTACCACTTGCATCCTTAAGAGGTTCTCCGTTAGAATTCATTGCAACAACCTTAATACTGTAAAGTCTACCACCATCATCAGTAGGAATTACAGTTACAGTCTGCTGTTCAACCTGATAACGACCACCATTTTCAAGTCCGCTGATAGTTAGTACTGGTGCAGTCTGATCCACAACGAAAGAAACATTTAGGTTTTTAACATCACTGTAAGCGGTTGTTTCTGCTTTATCTGTAGACTCAACAACAATGCTGTATTCACCTTCAGAGTTAAAGAGTTCCTTGGAGATAACATAGGTACGCTTACTCCATTCTCCTGTCCTATCAGACAAAACAGAGGTGTAATCAGTACCCTCAGTCAACACTTCACCATTAAGCTTAACCACATAAGTTTCAATAGGATCCACATTGACTTCTTCGATAACTACATCTGCGTCCACACTATAAACATAATACTGATTAACAAGCATATCTGTATTCTTATCAACAGCAAAGGTAGAACCATTTCTGTTGATAGAGAAACTAACGTTATCATACTCATTACCATCACTAAGAACGAGCTTAGAACACTGATTTCCAGACATATCTTTTAGTGTGCAAGAGAGAGAATAAAAAGCATCCTCTTCCAAATTATCGACTGTAAAAGCGTAAGTCTTTCCTGCCTCAACAGTATTCATTTCTCCGAGATATACTGTCTTTGTTCTATAACCGCCATCCTCATTTCTGATTGTAGCAGTAAGAACGGGATTAAAGGATGTTGCATCAAAGTTAGTATCGCTCGCTGTAATAGTAAATCCATACTTTTCATCTTTGCTTGCAGTGTTAAACTTAATGTTAGACACACATACCGTAGGTGCCTTAGTATCGAGTGTCAGACGGTTAGATGTGTATGCTGTCATTTCATTGTCAGAACGATCTTTATATCCTACTGTAACGACATAATCACCATCCTCAGTAAGAGTAAAGGTTCCTGTGTGGATATCCACACTAGCATCAATCCAGTTAACAGTTATAGGATAATTTGCACCATCGCGTGTAACCCTAACAACAACATCCTCTTTATAGAAGTTTGCTTCATTGATAACAATCTTAGCAGCAATATTTCCATCATAATATGAAATACTGTTTGCATTCTGTACTGGCTGATTATAGGTAATCGTTGCAGTAGGAGCAATGTTATCAACAACAACTCTTCTGTTGTCTACCTTTTCTGTGTTATTTTCAGAACGGTCAAATGCTGTAAACTTAACAGTACCATTAAACTGATTATCATTTGTATTCAGTAACTTAGGAATAACAAAGCTTGTGGTAGACTTCTTACCATCGTGAACAATTCTGTTGTTAGCATCCTCTATCTTATCGTTGATAAGCTCTGTATTAACATCGCTTACTCCTTCGCTCTTGATATAGCTATATGCGAAGTAATACACACCAGCTATATCATCCTCGGCAGTAATGGTTACAGTCATTTCTGCATTGTAATAACCGAAAGTAATTGATTCAAGAATCTTATCAAGAATACTGGTGCTATATGTAACAGTCAGATTCTCAGGTGCAGTTGTATCAACTGTAAAGAGGTCTGTGTCATAATCAGCGGCTGTATTCTGGGCAAGATCTTCGTACTCACAGTCAAAGCTGTAATTTGCATCAACAGAATACTTAATTGTGATTGTGTTGGTATTGCCTCGCTTAATCCACTTGGAATCATCGGACAAGGTTAACATAAAGTCTTCAACACTTACGTCGTTATCAAGAATATCCTTAGCAATAACAGTTGCAACAAAATCATCTGCACGGAAGTTATGTTCCTCAACGGTGATTGTTGCTGTCTGCTCTGCATCAAAATAATCTCTATGCTCTATAGTGTGAACAACCGCATTGTTGCCGTATACTACAGATATAACAGGAGCAACCTTATCCACAGTTATGGTCTTAGATTTATAAGACTTAACAGCAGCGTTGCCGTCATTTGCAGAAATATCTGCATTATTTGCAGATAGATCAGTATACTCGATTTCTAAAACATAATCAGCGCTGTCTGCATAGTTAATACTGAAGGTGTGTTCGTCACCGGATGTAGTCCACTTAATATACTGTGCAGTTGCGTCATCATACATCTGAACAGCACCAGCAGGCAGATATTCGATAAAGGTCTTCTTTCCGTTGTCGTCAGTTTTCGTAAGCCTGATGCCAACATTGTGAATCACACCGTCTTCAGCCTCAACACCTTCAAAGAAATTCGCCTCATTGATAACAATCTCTGCAGTAACATTTCCGTTATAGTAAGCGGTTGTTGCCTTATCAAAGGTATCTACTGTTACCTGATTCTCATCAGTAAACTGAACCTTAGTATTCGCATCGTCCGCCTCATACTTAACAGTAACTGTAGGAGCAATATTATCAATAACGATGATTTCCTTGTTATCAACCTTAGAATCCAAGTTTCCTGCTTTATCGGTCACAGTTGCAGAAATATATCCTCTTGCATTTGCAGGAATCTTAAACATAGCTGTTGCAGTCATTCCGTTGTTATCGTAAGCGATATCTTCTGTACTGATTCTTTCACCATGATCATCTGTATTCTTATCACTGGTATCAGCTTCCTTGGTATAGGCCCAGTCAAAGTAATCCACACCGGAGGTAATATCCTCTGCTGTTACTGTTACGTTAACCTCTGCTTTGTAGAATCCGAATGTTACTGCCTCAATTATCTTATCAATAACTGATGTACTGTATTCAATCTTGAGGTCGGTAGGTGCATCATGGTCAATTACAAATTCTTCCTTAGCATAGTCTGCAGCTGCATTACCGATGAGGTCGCTGTATTCAATATCAAAGGTATATACAGCATCGGTTGAATATGTAATTTCTGCGATATGAGTATCTCCTGTAGATATCCAGTTAGCACGATCGCTCAGATACTCAGCATAATCCATCACTGTAACAAGGTTTCCCTGTATATCAACAGCTGTTACTGTTGCCTTAACATCATCAGCTCTGAAATTATGGTCAACAATTGTTATTGTTGCTGTTCTGTCTTCCTTATAATTGTTGGTGTTAAGTGCACTATTATTATCATACTGTACTTCGATTGTAGGAACTGTTGCATCGATAACAATCTTCTGTGATTTGTATGCAATCATTTCGTTAGTCGAACGATCTGTATAAGTCATTGTGACTTCATAATCTCCATCGCCACTGATTGTTACGGTTCCGATCCATACATCTCCGTTCTGCTTCCAGTCAGCAGGAACCTTCTTCTCTCCATTCACCTTAATTTCTACATCTTCTGAGTAGAAGTTTGCTTCATCAATTGTGAATGTTACAACTGCAGAATTTTTATAGTACAGAATTACGTTATCGCCTTCTGCAAAATCTGCTACATCTGTCAAGGTGGCAGCATCAAGAATTCTCTCCGGATCATAACTTACCTTTCTCGTAGGGGCAACATTATCAACAACATTTATTCTGTCTGCATCTGTCTTACCACTTGTATTGCCGGCTTTATCAGTTACATCTACTGAAATGTATCCTCTTGCCTGTGCATCAATTACAAATGATGCTGTTGCTGTTTTTCCATTCTCAGAATAAGTTATATCCTCTTTGCTGATTACCTTTGTATCATCTGTCTTGTTTTTACTGCTTGTATTTGTTTCCTGTGTATAACTCCATGTGAAGAAATCCACTCCGGAGATAACATCATCAGCAGTAAGTGTAACTGTTACATTATCCTTATATGAATAATATCCAAAGGTTATAGCATTAAGTGCCTTTTCCCAGAAGTTAATTTGAGAACTATATTCGATCTGAATATCAGAAGGAACCGTCTTATCAATTACAAAGTACGCTGTATAAGAATCTGCTGTGTTTTCTGCAAGGTCTGTGTACCCAAGCTCTACTGAATAGCCTGCATCGATATCAAACTCAGGTAAAATCAGAGTCCATACATCGCCATTCTGTGTCCAGTTTGCCGCATTCTTTGCATAATCTGCATAACCCTTAGAAGAAACATCCACTCCTGTTCCGGTGATATCCTCTGCAGTAACAGTGAGAACTACTTCTTCTGCTTTGAAGTTATGCTCTGTAACCTTAACGGTTGCCTCTCTGTCAGCCTTATAATTGTTTTCATTTCTTGCATCGTTGTTATCATAAGTAACATCGAATACAGGAGCTACATTATCGATATGTACTTCCTTAGTGTAGGTTTCCATAGCATTGCTGGAACGATCTGTATAGGCAAGTGCAATTACATAGTCTCCGTTGCCGCTCAATGTAACGTCTGTTGTCCACTTATCTGTTCCTTCGGTCTGTGTCCAGGTAACATCCTGAGCAACTCCGTTTACTGTAAGAATAGGAGCAGGAGCTACTGTTTCATCTTCAGCGGTCTTAAGACTGAGATCGAAGTTTGCTTCTTCGATAGTAAACTCTACCTTAGTGTCACCCTGAGTGTAGTATATGTCATTGTATTCTCTTACCTGATTATCAGTAAAGGTATACTTGTAAGTAAGTCCGGGAGCAATTGTATCAGCTACAAATACGTACTTATCTTCTTTTTCCGATCTGTTGGTTGCTTCATCAACAACCTGAACTGATACACTTCCGCGTGCTTCAGAAGTTATTGTGTGAGTTGCTGTGAACACATTTTTGCTGTTTGCATCCTGTGTTGCTGTCAGTTTCTCTGTTACATAATCAGCTTTATTGGAATTATTCGCTCCGTCGTTCTGATTGTAGTTGATTACAAAGTAATCCACACCGGAGGTAATATCCTCTGCTGTTACTGTTACGTTAACCTCTGCTTTGTAGAATCCGAATGTTACTGCCTCAATTATCTTATCAATAACTGATGTGCTGTATTCAATCTTGAGGTCGGTAGCACCAGTCTTATCGATAACAAAACTATCCGTCTTGTAGTCTTTTGCCTCGTTACAAGCCAGATCGGTATACGCAATATCTACTGCGTAAATCGCATCAATATCAAATACGGGAAGATTAATAGTGTGAATATTGTTTTCAATCTTTGTCCAATTATCAGGATTCTGAGCATATTCCGAGTATGCCTTGGATATAACATCCACATCTGCATCAGTTATATCCTTTGCTGTCACTGTAAGAACCACATCATTGGCATTAAAGTTGCTCTCAGTGATTGTAAATGTTACCTCACGGTCAGCATTAAATATATTATCCTTTAACGGATCTGCCGGCTGATATTTGCTTGTGATTACGGGATTGACACCATCAATAATAATCTTCTGCTCATACTGCATCGTTCCATTATTCTGTACCATCTCATTGCCGGAGATATCAGTAAAGTGGAGTGACAAGTCATATGTGTTGTCACCTGAAAGAAGCTGCTCTGCCTTCCAGACTTTCGTGTCCTCATCGTAGATCCATGTCAGAGAAACAGTCATAGCTCCAACCTTAAAGACAGGGTTACTTGCACGAAGATCAAAGTTATCTTCGCTGATTTCAAATTTTACTGTCACATCCCCATTGGAGTAAATAATGTCGCCTAAAGTTTTTTCCTTATCAAAATCATACTTTACTTCAAGCTCTGGTGATACAGTATCGACAACTAAAATATGCTTGGTTTCAGTAAGTTCTGAAGTCCAACCTGCAACATCAGTTGCAGTCATAGTCACCTTGTTTCTGTACTGTGCAGAAATCGCAAAGGTATATTCGGCAACACCATTCTCTTTCTTTGTAAAATCTGCTTTATTGACAACAATATCGCCGTTTCCAATATCATAAGTAAAGTAGTCAACACCTGAAGTTGTATCTTTAGCTGTGAGTGTTACGCTCACAGTTTCCAACTTGTAAATACCAAATGTAACTGTATTCAACAGCTTATCAAGGAACGGAGTATCATATCTGATATTAACATCTGTTGGGGTTTCAGTATCGATTTTGATGCTTTCAAAAGGAATAGCATCGGTAATCTCGTTGCCCTTCTTCAGATAAACTGTCTTAGAACTATCACCTTCAGTATTTACAATAACAGTATCAGTCCAAACAGTATTGGATAGCTCATTTGAACAACTGATCTTATATCCATCAGGAGCTTTGATTGTAACGACATCTGTATACCAACCTGATTGATTTTTAGTAGAGCCATCTAAAACAGGTTGAGCTGTTGCCTCATGATAAGAAACTCTCAATGTAAAGCTCTTTTCACACTCGCAATACTGATTATCAGCTTCCTTTTTGACACTGATTGTGATTGAACCAACTTTTTCTTCAGAATCAGCAAAGGTTACTTTTCCGTTTACATCAACAGAGGCTCCGATTTCATTTGTTCCTTCAATTGCATATGTATAGGCACCGGAACCGCCAAGTGTTGTTTTAATATCAATTTGATATTCTTTAACGCCATAGATAAGGTTTACATCACTAACAGTAAACTCAGGGGTATCTTTCTCGATAGTTAAAGAATATTCAGCCGTAGCAGCTTTATAGCATTCATCGCCTGCTTTTGTAGCAATCACGTTAATTGTGCCGGCAGCTTTAATAGAAACTTCGCCAGTTGCTGCGTTGATTTCAGCAATATCAGCAGATTCTGCGTCTGCGAAAGCATAAGTTATTTCTCCAGTACTCTCACCACCACTTGCACGATTTTCAAACATCTTATAATCGTTGAATGTAAAACTCTCAGGTTCTGCAACTGCAAACGCAAATCCGTTTTGCTCAGCATAGTCAACGGAGATGACAAAAGTAACGGGTGTTGCGGCGTTATAGCCATCATCACCGTCTCTATCAATCTGAATTGTAAATACTCCACCTGCTTTTATGGTAGTTACTTCACCGGTATTCTTGTTAATTTCAGCATATTCACTACCGCTAATGATAGAATATGCTACTTCACCATTGCCATTTCCGCCGCTTACAGTTACAACTTTCTGTGGATTGGGGCTATAGGTAATGGTAGAAGAACCAACATACTCAAAACTTAGAGGCTCCTGATCGGACTTCTCAATTTTTAGAGTATAGGTTGCGGTTGTTTCAGTATAGTGCTTGTCTTCAGCCTTTTTAGCTACGATTGTAGCTTCGCCTGCTTTAATGAACGTAACCTTACCGGTATTCTTATCGATTGTTGATACGTCGCTACCGGAAACAATGGAGTATGTTATCTCACCTTCACCACTTCCGCCGAACGCTGTATTAGTGTAAGAGCCATCGCTAAATTCAACAGTAATATTTGAGTTGGAGTTTTCAAATTTAAATGTATCCTGAGGATATTTGATAGCCTTTACAGTATATGTAGCTGTAGTCTCAGCATAGGTATCATCTGCAAGCTTAGTTGCAGTAACCTGAACGGTGCCAACCTTCTTAAAGGTAAGTTTACCGGTTTCAGCATCAACATCAGCAACATCAGAACCAGAAGTAATCTCATATACAACAGAGCCTGTTCCCTGTCCGCCGGATGCTGTATTGGTGTAGGTCGCACCTACCCATTTATCAACAGGATTCGGTTCAACAAAAGCGAATCCTGTTTGCTCAACCTTGTTAAGTACAATCTTATCGCTGGGAACAACAGACATTGTAATTGTCTGATCGTTAGTTCCGTTTCCATCCCAGTCAAAGACATACTCAGTCGCAATATTCTTATTAAGACCTTCATATTTTTCAACAAGTGCAGGAGTGATTACCATCCACATCTGGATTCCGCGATCGGTATCTTTGGAATCTTTGAATAAAACCTTCTGATACTCGCCCCAGCCACTCTCTGTTACAGAACTGGTAACTCTTCTATTATAAGAAGCCGCATTCAACTGATCTGCTGTATAACCTTCGGGCGCAGTAACATACATACCTACCCACCAACCATCAGTATCACGTCCAATATCGGAGTTTGCAGGAGACCAATTTAATGTTGTTTCTTCAATGCGAAGTTCAAGATTTGAAGTATTTCCGACAATAGTACCACCGGTCAAGGGAGTGACTGTTCCAAGATAAGGATAAACCTGTTCGCCATTCTCTGCTTTGAGAACAACCTTGGAGGGAACTATTTTGAGATGAACAATCTGCTCATAAACACCGTCGCCGTCCCAGTCATAACGAGTAATGTAATTTACGTTTTTGTTATTAGCAACAGCACTATTCAGGTAAGTTTCATTAATAAGACGCCATACCTGAATGCTATTATCTGTATCTTTATTTGCGTTAAAAGACTGTGTGTTGGTAGTATCCCAGCCAGTTGAAGTTTTATACTGGTAACTTGCTTTTTCCCTGTTCCAACCATCAGGAGCAATAACGTTGTAACCTATCCACCAACCATCAGAGGTTCTGCCTATATTCTCGTCTGCCTCAACCCACACCAATTCAACCATAGATGTGTTTTCTACAACTACGACGTTTTTATCATCAGCATTAACTGTTATACCCTCAGTAATACCCTCAACTGTTGCAAGATCGTTTGTTGCAGGATAAACCTGCACACCATCCTTGCTCAAGGTAATGTTGTGCGGATCAACTCTCATAGAAACAGGCTGCTCGTAAATACCATCACCATTCCAGTCGAACTGATAGCCATACTCGAGATACTCTTTGCCATTAACAATAGCGTCATTGATATAGCCCTCGTTTACAATCCCCCACAAAGTAATATATTGTGTAGCAGATTCATCATTAGAGTCTCTGTACTTCTTAAAAGCTTTCTTCTCTCCCCAACCGGTAGATGTTTTATTCTGATAGGAAGCATTTTCAATATCAGCCTCTTCAGGCGCCGTTACTTTTATACCTACCCACCATCCATCGGTCCATCTGCCAACTTCGGCATTAGCAGGAGACCATTCAAGCTCGCAGCCTGTACTAAAAGTAACAACATCTGCGCTACTATCTAACGTTCCACCGCAAACTAATGCTTCAATTGTACCGAAGGAGTCAACAGCAGCTAAAGCATTAACAAAGGCAGGAGGAACCACACCTATGAGTATTAAAAACGCTAAAAGCACTGACAAAAGTTTAGATGATAATAATCTCTTCATCTTAACCATTTCTCTCTTTCCTTTCTTCCTTGGATGAGTTTGCTCGTTCTTTTTCAATAGTTTGGAGCAACTTATTCTGATAAACAACATGATAATAAATTTTTCCGTTCAATATACAATGCATACTGAAAGAGAAAACAAACAAAGAAAACAGAACATAACAAATATATCCTATTCCCTGTGTTGCAAACAATGCAATTATCAATCCTATCAAGCTAATGATAGCAACTACATCTGCAACAGCTGCATAAGTATTTTCAAAAAAGGAAAACAATCCTATTCTTTGTGTAGATCTAACTTTTCTGGCACGGTTCATTACATACCAAGTTTTTCTGCGGTAAGCCAAGATGCATTGAGTAACAATTCCCATAATAAGGGAAATCCAAAACACAAGACCTGCAATGAAAGAATAAATCGAAATACCCTCAGCAGAAGTTTCGTTTCCTATTGGCATTAGCAGAAAACTGACAGATAAAAGTAGGAAAAAGAAAACTGAAACTCCCATCCATATACTGTCTACTTGCTTTCTGTTCATCCGATCGCCTCCACAGTTATTATCTCATTGGTGTGAATGAAGGTAATTTCATATTCAATAGTAAATGCTGAACCGCTTGAAACGTCACTCAATACTGTTGTTTCACCGGTAGGCATTGTTTCTGTAAGAACTACTGTTTCGCCAACACCCGCATTATCCAGAACAGTTGTCTGACTTGCAGGTTCATCAATATGTAATTCTTGTGTATCAATTTTTGTTGTATCAATACCACGCATCTGAGCTTGATATTGATGAATAACATTACCAGAAGGTGAAATTTTGTCTGTAAGCTTACCACGTGCCTCGTTAAAGGCACTGACTTTGTAGGATTTATCTCCCGAAGCTTCGTTCTGCTCACGGATATTTTTAATTGCTTTGCGAGCAGTTGCACCTGAAAGGTCACTAACCACCTTAGGTATATTAAGGAATATAAATACTAATACCGATACTATAAACATTACGCCGCAAAGGATGGCAGCTCCAATAAATATGTATCTGTAAATATCATAAGTCATTTATTGTTGCCTCCCCCTACACTTTAGCAGATTCAATCTTTTTGATCGTATCTGTAATCGACGACTGTAATGCTTTGACATCTTCCTCAAGCACAGATTTGTTAACCTTGTCTGCATCCGAAGAAATCGTATTAAGTAATTCAATCATCTCTTCTTGAGTTGTAACTTCAAGGAAAGGAGCAATATTAGTATTGATCATACTTTCAATCTCATTCCAAACTTGAAGTTTAGAGTCAACACTGTCAAACTCATCAGCTTTTATTTTTAGTTCTGAAATCATTGTCCAGAGTTTGCCATACTCTTCATACATTTTTTCTGTCTGCTTAATCTTAGAACCATTGTACTGATTGATAAGTTCGAGGCAATTTGAAATATCACAATAGATTCCTGCAATAGGATAACTTTCCTTAGCATCCTCAAACCACTTTGAAGCATTTGAGTACCGATCTCTGTCAACCTTCACATCATAGTAGAACAGAAAAGACTGACCAATTTCATAGCAAACATTTTGATACCCCTCAGGATCTTCCTTCTTGAGTTGCTCAAGAACTTCTACATTCTCAGAAAAACCACTTGCATTTTTCTTATCAAGACCAATTTGAAGTTTCAAAAGCTGTTGCCCTTCTTCTTTGGACAAAGCAAAATCATCAGTCAAGAATTTATTAAACTGCAAATACGCGGCAACTTTTGTAGGATCTGTCAGAATTGCTTCGTAGTAATCATCCACAGATTCCGCTGATTTCAAGATAACTTCATAGTTTTCGCTCTTTTTATTTTCGGCGGCTATGTATCCCCAAAGAGACACAAATGCAAAGACAACAGTCATTGCAACAGTAAGAATAAACGTGCCTAATTGTTTTTTTTGCTTTTTTCGGTGAACATCATCAATCTCTTCGTAATGTTCAAGTGCATACATAAGCTCTGCACAAGATTGATATCTATCCTCGGGATTGCGTTGCGTACACTTTAGAATGATTCTTTCTAACCCACTGGATAGAGTCGGGTTGATCTCACGAATTGGTTTTATTTCATAAGGCGGTTCACAGGGGTTCATTCCTGTAACAAGATGGTAAAGCGTTGCACCTAAACAATAGATATCGGTTCGTGCATCCGTCTGTCCCATACCTCCAAACTGCTCTGGAGCTGCATAACCAACCGTACCGAGACAGGTTGTGTCAGCTAAGTTTTTTTCTTTATATTCACGAGCTGTACCAAAATCAATCAGCGTGATATTCCCGTCTGGTTTCAGCATAACATTTGAGGGCTTCATATCACGATAAATAATCGCCGGTGTCCTACTGTGTAAATATCCAAGAACATCACAAAGTTGTTTTGCCCATGCAATTACCATCTCTTGCGGCTGAGCTCCGAATTCTTCTAAAGCTCTGTTCAAGGAGTTACCCTGAATATAGTCCATAATAATAATAAACGAGTCCTCTGTATCAATAACATCAATGATACTGGGAAGGTTCGGGTGGCTTAATTTTTTTAATATGTCGGTTTCCGCAACCAAGCCCTGTTTGACTGATTCGAAATCCAAAACACCATCTTTACGAACCTCTTTTACTGCCCATTGCTTATTTGCTTTTTCGTTCATAGCAAGATAAACAACACTCATACCACCTTGCCCGACTTTATTCAGTATTTTATACTTACCATCGACAAGTGAGCCAATTTCAAGCATATCTTATCCCCCTTAAAAAGTCCTTACCAGGACAACAGATATGTTATCACGTTCATTACGTTGTTTGTTAAGTTCAATTAAATCAAGTGTATTTTGATTCATACTATAATCATCCATCAGCATACTAGGATGGAATTTTGCAAAAATTTCATCAGGAGCAATTTCATGACGGAATCCATCTGAACAGAGCATATATGTAGCGTTCTGTTTAGTTTCACCAACAAAGAAGTCCGGGTAAACTTCTTCGGATGCACCAATACACTGCAGAAGAACACTTCTTCTTTCATCGACTTCTGCCTGCTCGGGTGTCATATTACCAAGAGCAACCTCGCGAGCCACAAACGTCTGATCATTGGTCAACTGACTGAAAGTATCTGTAATTTCATATGCTCTGGAGTCACCAACATTCATAATAAAATACTGAGTATCAGTCAAAAGCATAACCACAGCAGTTGTTCCAAGTTTTACGCCCTGTCTTGCACCATATGTCTTAATCATAGTGTTCTGATCAAGAAGTATTTTCTCCCACTGTGCCCTGATAACGTTTTCATCAAGAGGGGCATCGCAGAGATATGGTAGGTCGTTATTAACCCACACATCAAACGCCCTGATAACCGAAGCACTCGCGACCTCACCTTTTGCAAGGCCACCCATACCATCACATAAAATGGCAAAAGACATCCTGCCAATCGAGGTATTAATCACCTTGACCGATAGGCTGTCTTGATTTGTGTTTTTGACTATACCAATGTCTGTGTTGGCTGAAACAATATAATTCATTATTTACTCCCTTCCTTTTCGTCTTTTACTTCTCATGGAAGAATAGATAATTTCAAATCGTGTTGTAACTGGAAGCATACTTATGATTCCTTGGAAACAATGAGTCTTTATAGGTTTCAAACTCAAGTGAACATTGTAAAACCAAATGAGAGGTTTCTTTTACGTAGAACTGACAGTTCTATACAAATACGCACAAATACAATCTGAGAAAGCGTCTTCAGGGTGTTTGGCTGACCACATATTTGACCATTTTTGTTATACCTATAAAGTAGGTAGTTTATCTAATTGAATACGTTTTAATTGCATTGAGGAGTGCACATATGTGTTAAGAGTTATCGAAACATTTGCATGTCCTAGAATTTCACTAAGCGATTTAACATCAACACCATACTCGATACACCTTGTAGCAAAAGTGTGCCTTAATGCATGATAATTAAGATTGGGGAGGTCCAGTTTCTTCATAATTTTGTGATAACGATATTCAAAAGTTCTTGGGCTGACAAAACTATGAGTATCCGAAATAACATATTTTGAAGTTGATTGTTCTTTTATCACAATTAGTATGTTTTTTAGTTTATTATTGAGAGGGATAGCGCGAAAAGATGCTTCTGTTTTTGGGGTGTCGATAACTAAAGTTGTACCCTTTCCATATAAACTCTTAATTCTTGAAACAGTAGATCGAACGTAGAGTATATTATTTACAAAATCTAAATCGTCCCAAGACAGAGCACAGATTTCACCGATTCTAAGACCTGTTTGAAGAGTAAGCAGAATTCCTATAGCAGTCAAAGACATGTTTTCTATCAGATTTTTTTCGAGAATTTGTTGCTCATTAATATCTAAAATCTGAAGTCCGGTTTTTTCGGGGGCAGGCTTATAAATCTTTGAAACTAAAGGTAAGCACCATCCTTCGTGTGAAGCGTAGTCAATAACAGAAGTCACAATTATCATCATTGTTCTAACATACGATTTTGAGAGTCCCTTTTTGCCATCAAGGCTGCCACATTTTAGTTTTTTTTCAGCAAAATCATTTATAGTATTAGCATCAAGTTTAGAAATTTCAATCCCTCCTAAAGATGGAAGTATATGTTTTTCTAACAAATACTCATACTTATGTATAGTAGCTTTCTTTAGTTTGAGCTTTTTGAAAGAAAACCAAACTTCAACAGCATAAGAAAATGAATTTGAATTTGCAAAGCTTTTTGTAGATGAACTATTTTCTGCTGCTCTTAGTTTTTCTTTTACTTTTGCATAGCTTTTATCATAGACAGAAGCGTAGATTGTTCTACCATACTCATCGTTCCCGACCTTGTATCTGCCTTCCCATCGACCATCTTTTCTCTTGTGAATTTTTTCTCCATGTCTGCTCATAATATATTCTCCTTTCTTGGCTTTGTGCCATATACTAATTCTAATCTTATAATCGATTGATGACCACACAATTGACCAGTTTGAAAATTAAATTTGACATTTCAGCGTCAAGTTTTTACATTTTATGAAATGTTTAATTTTAATATGTATTTTATTTAGTAATAAAATTGACATAATTATGCTTTTATGATACACTTTAGTGGTAAAAATAGGGTTATTGTAATGTTTTGAACTGTCAGTTCTACGTAAGATTTTTCAATATCTTTATATAGACAACATTTATTTTAATATGCGATAAAAGTTTTCATAGTCCATCTCGCCCTTTATCAAACAATCTTCCCGATGCGTTATTGTTAACTTCAAAATAGTTCAAGCAACGAGAAAGCGGCTTTTCTTTTTTTATAACAAACATAACATACACCAACACCGACGATAAAAGAACAATACATAAGCACTCATTGTTCGGATAAAACTTTAATACTTGAACAAAATCTTCCATTTCTATACCGATTCCATTAACATACAAAATCGCACATATTAAAGAAACCATAATGGCGTACAGGCTAATTCCTTTAACCAAAAATGTTGTGTACCAAATCCAAAACTTTCTCGTCTTAACAAAAGTTACCAACCCCAAAGGAAACATAACCCCACTTAAACCTATTATTGCCTGTTTATTTACATTTACTTCTCTAACATCCAAAACAACGTAAGGCAATGGCAACAAATTAAATTCTATCAACTTTGCCCCTACTAAAACTGCTGCAATTGAATGTCCAAACTCATGCAGAATAGGGTAGCCGATAACCGCCACAAACAAAGCAACCACTAAAAGCCCTACAGATTTCAAAACGAACCTCATAAAACACCTCACTAATAGTTTTTACCTATTCCCTAAAAAAATGTGGTATTTTATATTTATTTAAATACGCTGATAACTCCTGATTGTTTGCTAAATATGATTAATTTGTATAATTGACACAGGTAAACAAATACAATATACTAAAGCATATAATTCTGTTGCTGAAGTGATACTATGAAAACATTGAAATACAAGTTAATTATTCCCCTGTTATTGCTTACTGTTTTGACTTCACTTGTTGGTTGTGTACCAAAGGATGTGAGCACAACGGCACAAATCTTTGCTCTTGATACGGTGATTGAGCTGACGGCTTACGGAGAGTGTGCCGAGGAAGCAGTAAGCAACGCAAAGGCTGAAATTTATGCTTTGGAGGAGCTCTTCTCCGTTACTGACGCTGATAGTGACATACACAGAATAAACGCTTCACCAGACGAATTTGTGAAGGTAAGCGAGGATGTGTATTCAGTTGCTGAAAAAGCACTTTCTCTCCACACCC
Organism: Ruminococcus sp.; assembly: GCA_017411385.1. Classification (GTDB taxonomy): domain Bacteria; phylum Bacillota; class Clostridia; order Oscillospirales; family Acutalibacteraceae; genus Ruminococcoides. The sequence continues at coordinate 12,288 of JAFQQF010000003.1, read as the reverse complement.
TGACCGAGGGGAATTTTGACATCAGCCTTTACAATGTGCTGACACTCTGGGGCTTTACTACAAAAGAATATAACGTACCCTCTGACGAGGACTTGACCGAAGCTCTTGCAAAAACAGGTATAGACAAAATCACCTTAAAGGATGGTAATTTCGTTTGTGTAGCAAAGGGCTGTGCACTTGACTTGGGCGGAATTGCCAAGGGCTACATTGCAGATAAGGCCGCACAGGCTATGCGTGATGCAGGTGCTGAGTACGGACTCATCTCCTTAGGCGGAAACATACGCACCATTGGTGAAAAGCCTTCAGGAGAAGACTGGCTTATAGGCATTCGCCATCCTGACATAAACGAGCCCTTTATTACTGTTTTGTCTAAGGAGTGTTCGGTGATTACATCGGGTGCGTATCAGCGGAATTTCACGCAGAACGGCATCACCTACCACCACATATTAAATCCTAAAACAGGCAAACCCTCTGACTCTGATGCGGTGTCTGTGACCATAATCGGCAATGACGGTGCTCTTTGCGATGCACTTTCAACAGCGGTTTTCATTGGTGGCACTGAATACGCTAAAAAGCTTTATAAAAACACATCTGACTTTGAATACATCATTCTTTCAACAGATAACAACATTTATGCATCAGAGGGACTTAAAGGCAAGCTTAAGCTTACAGAAAAATATCAAAATCTGAATATAGTATATAAATAAAACTGCAGTTTTTCTTACTGCAGTTTTTCTTTGTTCTTCCCTTTCACACAATTGTAATTTGTGAAATAAAATATAGTGTTGCGGTATAAAGGCTTTTTACTGTGGCAAAAATATTAGCAAATGAACTTCGGAGTGTGAAGTATGAACATAAAACGCGGAGATATATATTATGCAGATTTAAGCCCTGTGGTGGGCTCTGAGCAAGGCGGTGTGCGACCTGTGCTGATTGTGCAGAACGATGTGGGTAACAAGTACAGCCCCACGGTAATTGCCGCCGCTATTACAAGCCAGCAAACCAAAGCAAACATCCCCACCCACATTCACATAGGCTGTGAGTCAAGCGGACTTGCAAAAAACAGCGTTGTGCTTTTGGAGCAAGTGCGAACTATTGACAAAAAGCGTTTAAAAGAAAAAATGGGAAGTATTGACCAGAATGCTATGAGCCGTATCGACCAAGCAATTTCTATTTCTTTCGGCTTGGGGGCATACTGAAAGGGCTACAATATATCCGAATACGAAGAAACGGCTGAGGACTAAACCTCAGCCGTTGTTTTATGTTTAATATTCAATTATGCAAGCTCTGCTACTGCCTCTTTGAGAGCATCTACCCTGTCTGTAATCTCCCACTTTACAGGTAAATCTTCTCTACCCATATGGCCGTATGCGGCAAGGGGTCTGTACTTAGTGTTAAGCAGGTCAAGGTCGCGGATAATGCTTGAGGGGCGAGCGTCAAACACCTTATCCACTGCCTTTGAGATAACCTCGTCTGAGTACTGAGAAGTACCGAAGGTATCAACAAACACAGACACAGGCTTTGCTACGCCGATTGCATAGGCAAGCTGCACCTCGCACTTGTGGGCAAGTCCTGCTTTTACAATATTCTTTGCGATATAACGGCAATAGTAAGCGGCACTGCGGTCAACCTTTGTGGGATCCTTGCCTGAGAATGCACCGCCGCCGTGGCGGGAGTATCCGCCGTAGGTATCGACGATAATCTTTCTGCCTGTAAGACCTGCATCACCGCAAGGACCGCCGATAACAAATCTGCCTGTGGGATTAATAAAGTATTTTGTATTTTCGTCAAGAAGTTCAGAAGGTACAATGGGCTTTACAACGTGCTCTAAAAGGTCTGCACGAATAATCTCGAGAGTAGCTTCCTCTGCATGCTGAGTGGAGATAACCACTGTGTCGATTCGAACAGGAGTTGCTCCGTCGTACTCAACAGTAACCTGAGTTTTGCCATCGGGATAAAGGTAAGGCACTGTGCCGTTTTTGCGAACCTCTGCAAGACGCTTTGCAAGCTTTTGAGCAAGAGAAATAGGCAGAGGCATCAGCTCCTCTGTTTCGTCACAAGCAAAACCGAACATCATACCCTGATCGCCTGCACCAAGCTGATTCATTGTGTCAGCCTCGCCGTCTTTAAGTTCAAGGGAATTATCAACACCCATTGCAATATCAGCAGACTGCTTGTCCATCATAACGTTAACGGTGCAGGTTTTGCCGTCAAAACCGCAAGCCTCGTTGTCATAGCCGATTTCACAAGCTACCTGTCTTGCAATAGCCTCAATGTCAACATCTGCGTTTGCTGTAATCTCACCCATAATGCCGATGTAGCCTGTGGTGGTTGAGGTTTCACAAGCAACGTGAGCATTCTTATCCTGCTCAAAAATAGCGTCAAGAACTGCATCGGAAATCTGGTCGCAGACCTTGTCGGGATGTCCCTCTGTTACGGACTCTGATGTAAAAAGATATCTTGCCATAATAAATACTCCTTCCATTTCCTTTGATATTGCCGACAAAAAACGACAATAAAAAACCGCCGTCGGAAACCGACAGCGGTATGAAAACTCATCTTTCGGAATTCCGCAGGATTTGGCACCTTACAAAAGCAGGTTGCCGGACTTCACAGGGCCTGTTCCCTCAGTCACTCTTGATAAGCGGTTATTAAATTTACATTTGATATTATAACATCCAAACACAAAATGTCAAGTGTTTTATCTTTCCTCTCTGAAATAAGGAAGTCCCAAGTGTGCAGGAGGCTGATGCTCACGCTTTTTACGCATACTTGTAAACACAAGAACGATGATTGTAACTACGTAGGGAAGCATCTTGAAAAGCTCCTGAGTTTCAACGCCAAGTCCTACTGCATAGGTGTTTGCGTTGAAAAGTGCACCAAATACAAAGGCACCGATAATTGCCATATAGGGCTTCCAGAGTGCAAAGATTACAAGGGCAATTGCCATCCAGCCTCTGTCACCGAAAGCATCGTTTGACCAGCTTCCGTTAGCATAAGCCATAACGTACTGGATACCGCCGAGGCCCGCAATAGCGGAGCCGATACAGGTTGCAACGTACTTATACTTGGTAACGTTGATACCTGCCGCATCAGCGGTAGCAGGGCTCTCGCCTACTGCTCGCAAATTAAGACCTACTCTTGTCTTTGTAAGCACAATAGACGCAATAATTGCAATGATGATTGCTGTGTAGGTAAGAAAATCAAAGGACAGGAAAAGCTCACCGAACCATCCCAAATCATCTGCAAAGGGAAGCTTTGTGCAGAAGAAACGGCTTGTTTTTGTAAGTGCTACGGAGGGCATATCGCTGTCTACAAGCTTGATAAGAGATGCACCAAAGAAGTTACCCAGACCTATACCGAAGGTGGTGATTGCAAGACCTGTAACGTTCTGATTGGCTCTGAGTGTTACTGTGAAGAAGCTATAAATAAGTCCCATAAGCATAGAGCCTAAGATGCAACACACAAGAGGAATACACACAGACAGGAACGGGTTCATATTGGCTATGTCGTTTCCACAGGCGTTTTCATAGAGGAAAGAACCTGTTACACCGCTTATAGCACCAACATACATAATTCCGGGAATACCAAGGTTAAGGTGACCTGATTTTTCTGTGATAATCTCACCTGTGGCGCCAAAGAGCATTGGTACGCCGATGAGTATTGCTCTGACAATATAAGCTATCATGCCTTAACCTCCTTTTTTGAATGACGGAATTTTACCTTGTAGCGGATAAAGAACTCACAGCCTACAACAAAGAGGATAACAATACCAACAGTAATATCTGCAAAGGAGGAGTTGAGTCCGCAGGTGTCTGCAACCTTAGCTGAACCTAAATTAAGGAAGATTATAAGAGCAGACATAATTATCATAATAAAAGGATTGAACTGTCCAAGCCAAGAAACCATAATTGCTGTGAAGCCCTGACCGCCTACTGTGTTTGGGTCGATAGAGTGGTTTGTACCTGATACAAGAAGCATACCCACAATACCGCACAAAGCACCTGATACAAGCATTGTACGGATAACGACCTTCTTAACGTTGATTCCGATGTAGCGGGCTGTGTTCTGACTTTCACCTACAACAGAGATTTCATAGCCATGCTTTGAGTAGTTCATATAGATGTAGAGAAGTATGGTAAGCACAAGAACGATGATAACGTTGAGTGCATACTTGTTATCGCCCAGCGTGGGCAGGTTACCATAAGCAACGGGGTTAATCTTGTTGGAGCCACCGCCCTCAATATAGAGGTAATACTTGATAATCTGAGTGGCAACGTAGTTCATCATAAGAGTGAACAGAGTTTCGTTTGTGTTGTACTGAGCCTTGAAAACAGCAGGGATAACACCCCATACAGCACCTGCCAGAATACTTGTTATAACGATAACAAGTATAAGCACAGGATAAGGAAGCTTGTCGCCAAGCTCAATCATACAAATCATTGAGGCAAGTCCGCCCATAAGAGCCTGTCCCTCAGCACCGCAGTTCCAAAACTTCATTTTGAAGGCGGGAGTTACCGCAAGGGAAAGTCCCAAAAGAATAGCGGTTTTCTGCAAAAATTTCCACAGCATAACGGTAGAGCCTGAACCAAGGTTACCGAAGGTGCCTTTGAACATAGTCTGGTAAATTGTGAAGAAGTTTTCTTTTGTGAGGAGCATTGAGATAACTCCTACAAGTAAAAGTGCAACCACAATGGCAGCAACACGGATAAGCCACGCCTGCCACCATTTCATATCGTCACGCTTAACAAGGTGAAGCAGAGGCTCGTGACTGTGTTTTGTTTTCTTTATATCACTCATTACCGCTTCCCTCGCTTTCATCCATAGTCTTTGTCATAAGAATACCAAGTTCTTCCTTGGTAGCAGTTCTGCCGTCAACAATTCCTGTTATCTTACCTGAGCCGATAACCATAATTCTGTCGCAAAGCTCTGTGAGAACATCAAGGTCTTCTCCCACAAAAATAATTGCAACACCCTTTGCCTTCTGCTCATTGAGCAGATTGTAGATGGTATAGGAGGAGTTGATGTCAAGACCTCGTACAGGGTACGCAACCATAAGCACCTTGGGAGACGCCGCAATCTCACGGCCTACAAGAACCTTCTGGATGTTACCGCCTGAGAGCTGTCTGACAGGAGTTGACACGCTGGGAGTAACAACCTCCAAATCCTCAACAATCTTTTCTGCAAGAGTCTTGGGAGCCTTACGCTCAAGGAAGAAACTTTTACCCTTGCGATAACTTCTCAGCATCATATTGTCGGTAATGTCCATATTGGCAACCAGACCCATACCGAGTCTGTCTTCAGGAACAAAGGAAAGACGAACACCCAAATCACGAATCTGTCTTGGAGTTTTATCTCTTAGGTTTTCTGTCTTGCCTGTTTTTGGATTAATGTAGGTAATCTCACCTGAGGAAACCTTCTGCAAGCCTGCGATGGATTCCAGAAGCTCTCGCTGGCCGCTTCCTGCGATACCTGCAACACCGAGGATTTCACCGCCTCTGAGCGTAAACGACACGTTGCTGAGAAGCTTGATGCCTGTTCTGTCTGTGCATTCAAGCCCCTTTACCATCAGCCTGTCCACAGGGTCTTTAGGCTCTGTTCTCTCAATGTTAAGGGAGATTTTCTTGCCTACCATCATCTCGGTAAGCTCCTGTTCTGAGGTTTCAGCAGTATTCACAGAGCCGATGTACTCACCCTTGCGAAGAACAGCCACCCTGTCTGAAAGTGCCATAACCTCATTGAGCTTATGGGTGATGATAATAATCGCTTTACCCGCTTCTCTCATTCTGCGAAGCACATCGAAAAGCTTCTGAATTTCCTGAGGAGTAAGCACTGCTGTGGGCTCGTCAAGAACAAGTATATCTGCACCACGATAAAGCACTTTTACAATCTCAACTGTCTGCTTTTCTGAAACAGACATGGTATAAATTTTCTTTTCAGGGTCCAGCTCAAAACCGAACTTATCACAAATCTCTCGGATTTTCTCTGTAGACTTTTTCAGATTGTACTTGCCGTCATCAATACCAAGAACTATATTCTCAGCCGCAGTAAAAACATCAACCAGCTTGAAGTGCTGATGAATCATACCGATTTTGTAAGAAAAAGCATCCTTGGGAGATGCAATAACAGCTTCCTTTCCATCAACAAAAATCTGTCCTTCGTCGGGGAAATAAATACCCGAAATCATATTCATCAGAGTTGTTTTTCCTGAGCCGTTTTCACCCAGAATAGAAAGAATCTCCCCGCGGTATGCAGTAAGACTTACATCTTTGTTAGCAACCACCTTGCCAAAGGTTTTGGTGATATTCTGAAGTTCAATAGCCGCTTGTTTAGTCACCTGATTACCTCCTCACGATAATTCTGAAGAAAAACTTATGAAGCATAAGGCTTTGTTCAAAATTATGAAAATAAGAACGAAGCGGGGCAAAGAAGCCCCGCCTCTGTTATCTTATAAAATATTAGCCGTAGTTCTCGTCAAGAAGTGTGATACCGTCGATTCTGAGGTCGAAGTAAGGAGCACTTCTCAGTGAAGACTCTGCAAATACACCGTCAACGATTGCCTCTGTGTCAGGTGTGAATGCTGCATCAGTGTCAACATCTGCCATGTAAGATGTAACTGCCTCGCCGCCAACTGTGAAGTTAGCTGTATTAAATACCTTAACAGTACCGTCAAGAAGCTGTGCCTTAACTTCCTCAAGCTTCTCTACTGTACCCTCTGCTGCAGCTGCTGTGTTTACATCAGTAAGAACAACAGAACCAGTTTCGATTGTACCGGTCCAGTCTGTGTCAATAGCTGTACCGTTCTGAACACACTCGATCATATACTTGAAGTAAGGAGTCCAGTCGATTCTGGAAGAAACGATGAAAGTGTTGGGGCAAGCTGCAACAGTGGAGCCGTTGTAAGAAACGTTGGGAACGCCTGCATTCTCACAAGCTGTGGGAGCACCCATGGAGTCAGCATGCTGAGAAATAAGTACGCAACCGCCGTTGATAAGAGCAAGAGCTGCTTCCTTCTCAAGAGTTTCATCGTACCAAGAACCTGTGAACTTAACATCCATTGTTACTGTGGGGCAAACGCTCTTTGCACCAAGGTAGAAGGATGTGTAACCGGACATAACCTCTGCGAAGGTGAATGCGCCAACATAACCCATCTTAGCCTTATCTGCTGTGATTTTGCCATCAGCGATCATCTCGTTAAGCTTCATACCTGCTGCAACACCTGCGAGGTATCTGCCCTCGTAGATAGAAGCAAATGCATTGTGGAAGTTTGCAAGACCTGCTGTGTGAGCCTGTGTGCCTGTAGCGTGGCAGAACTGTACATCGGGGTACTCCTCTGCTGCCTGCATAAGGAAGGACTCGTGACCGAAGCTGTCAGCGAAGATTACGTTACAGCCGTCAACCTCAATAAGCTCAACTGCTGCATCATAGCAGTCTGTGGACTCAGGAATCTGAGTCTTCTGAGCATACTCAACGCCCATTGCCTCACAAGCTGCAACTGCTGCGTCCATGAAGTTCTTGTCATAGGTAGAGTTTTCATCGTGAAGGAAGATGAAACCAACCTTAACTTCTGTTGTGTCTGTGCCTGCTGCACCTGTTGTTGTGTCTGTGTCCCCACCTGTAGTACATGCTGCAAAAGCAAACAGCATCATAACTGCAAGAAGAGCGCAAAGAATTCTTTTCATTGTAAATTCCTCCTAAAAAATATTTATAACAATAGGGCTTACCTTTTTGGCTTGTCCTAAAATTATCGGATAATTCAAAAATCAAAGCTTATCTAAAAACAATTTCGCCTGTTTCGGGATTCATTGACTCAACGATAGCAAGTGACTCAACGCGCACACCCATTTCTCTGAGCTCATCTCCCCCGTGCTGGAAACCTTTTTCGATAACAATGCCGCAACCCATAAGCTCAGCACCTGCACCTCTGATAATGTCTATAAGACCTCTGAGTGCACAACCATGTGCAAGGAAATCATCAATAACAAGCACCTTGTCGCCTTCTCCGATAAAATCCTTGGAAACGATAACATGATTTACGTTGCCGTGAGTGTAGCTCTTGACATCGCTCTGATAAAAATCGTTGCTGATATTGATAGACTTAGATTTTTTAGCAAAAACCACGGGACAAGAGAAAAACTGTGCCGCAATACAGGCAATACCTATTCCCGACGCTTCAATAGTAAGTATTTTATTTATCTCACAATCGGAATAAATGCGCTTAAACTCTTTGCCGATTTCACGAAGGAGCTCCACATCTACCTGATGGTTAAGAAAACTGTCAACCTTTAGGATATTTCCCGGAAACAGCTGTCCATTTTTAAGAATTCTGTCCTTTAGAAGCTGCATAGCATTGCCTCCAGAAAAAATATATAAATAATTATAGACTAAATTCGACAATTTTTCAAGCCTCTATCGCATCATAAGGAGCCAAATAATAGCAGTCCTTTTTGTGAATAATGACAAAAAGCACCGCATCCGTAAAGAAGCAGTGCTTTAAATCTATTATCGTTATGCAGGCACAGATACAATAAATGCCTCATCCTGTGTCGAGGGAGCATATTCATCGAGGCTGGCAGGAGCCTTCACCATCTTTTCGCAGATAATGTCGTATTTTGCAAGCAAATCTACAATTTGATTGTAAAGCTCTGCATCTGCAGGATAGTCAGTATCATTAATAAGTGCTACTGTGTAAAGCTCTCCCTTACTGCTTGCATTGTCCAAATACTGAGAAAGCTCGGTTAAAGTCACCTTTTTGTCATCTCCCAGTATAATTTCTTTACCGGCTACGGTTACTGCAATAATCTCGGGAGTTACCTCCTCAGACTTATCTGCAAAAAAGTAGTCGGATACAATTATTCCCGCAAAAATCAGTACACAGGCAATTAACGCAAGTATAATACCGCGAAGCAGAATTCTGCCTGTTTTTCTGATTTTGGAATCAGCTTTGTTTTTCTTGTTATTCATAATCGCCCTCCATTTATGTATTTAGAAAACATCTTAACTCACACTAAAAATACAAAATATTATCAAGCACCCATCAACGGAAGCTTTTTTAACACAGGTAAAACAAAATAATAGACCAAGCCTGTCACAGAACCGGTAACAAGAGCACCTACCGCAAGCACGGGAAAATATGCACACACCGCATCAGACGCAAGAAAAAGTGCCGCAACAAACTGACCGCAGTTGTGCAAAAACGCACCACCGACTCCCAAGCCGAAGCAACCAAAACTGCATTTTTTACACTTCAGCATAAAAAACATTCCTATGGTAGCAAGCAAACCGCCAAAGAGGCTCATCGCCGAAGCTACTACTCCCCTGCTCATAAGCGCAAAGAGTGACTTAACCGCCACAATACACAAAGCACACGGCAGCGGACACATATCAAGTGCGAGCATAACCGCTAAGTTTGAAAGTCCCAGCTTCATTCCGGGCAACAAAAACGGCAAGCTCGGAAGCATACTCTCAAAAAACGAAAGAACCAAGGCGAGAGAAGCAAGTATACCCGTTCTGCACAAAAGCAAAACGCTTTTCTTCACAGTAAAATATCTGTTCATAGCATCACCCCGCAACAGCATCGGGTGCTTTGCCAACACCATCAGTATCAGAAACAAGCTTAACCGAAACTCTGGCTGGCAAGCAAACCGCTGATTGACCTGATTTTATAAGCTCACCTGTGTTAACACAAAGCTTGTCCGGACAACCGGAGCTTACAAAACCAACTCCCCCAGAAGATATCCTAAGCACAACAACCTCTTCACCTTTGATAGTTAATTCATAGGGCTCCTCTACCTGAGCAAGCGGAATTTCTCGGTAAATCTTACCCTTGACTCTTACAACAGCAACAAGCTCGTCTTCGGTGCTATCAGCAGCAAGCATAAATATGCTGAACACCAACGCAGCCAGCAAAAATGCAACAACCCAAAAATCATGTTTTGTAAAAAACTTCTTTTTGGAAGTTTCGCAACCTCCAAAAGCTTTCTTATCAGCAGAAGCATTTTCTGCTACAGAAAGTTCTTCAGCAACCGCAAACGTTGGATTTTTCATATTCGAGTCATTTTCTTCAAAAAAATTCTTACTACCCATAAATGAGCTCCAAACCGCGTAAAATAACATACAACAACTTTAACAAAAAGTAAAGCAATTCACCTTTTCATTATATTATACCCCACAGCATCCCACATTGCAAGAGTGAGCAAATAGCTAAACGCTGCATTCAAACTTTATCTAACATTATGTCAAATATACACTTGATTTTTTTAGCGAATAGATATATAATACAATAACTAAAAATAATATGCGGGTGTGGCGGAATTGGCAGACGCGCCAGATTTAGGTGATGACATCACAAGGAATGGTTCTATGGATTTTTGGATGATTGAAAGAAAACATCTAAAAGTTGATTTATTAGAGATTTTCTCTGCACTTGATAATATCCAGTACAAGTATGATTGGATTATCAGCAATGCCGATATCTTTTATCCTCAACTTGAAAACACCCCTAAAGAAATTAAAGACCGTTGGAACCGGAGTGCTTTGTTAGTTTCAGGGCAAGAACTAACTGATAGATTATCAAATGATTATATACATTTTCTAACAGGTGGAGTTTTGTCTGCTGTTCCTTTAGGTACAAAAGTTGAACAAGTAAACAAATATGTTCCCCACTGGGAAATTGAAAACTTTGATTCTCCTGATTATCAGTTTCAAACTCCGCTCACTCAACTTGAGATACTATGTTACGACGGCTATGCTTGGGTTATTATCTGCGAATCTGATTTTTCTGAATTTGTAAAAGAAAAATTACCTTTAGCACAAAAGCCTGACGATTATTATCGTTCACTTCAAAAACAAACAGCCATTGAATAAAAATGGTTCATATACGCGGGTGTGGCGGAATTGGCAGACGCGCCAGATTTAGGTTCTGGTGGCAACACCGTGCAGGTTCAAGTCCTGTCACCCGCACCATAAGAATTAAGGGATACCTTCTCAGGTATCCCTTTTCTTATGGTTTTGTGTAGGGTGACAGGACTTGAACAGGCTGTGCCAAAGTTTAAGCGTCAGCGAAAACTGCAGGTAAAAACAGTCCTGTGGACTGTTTTTAAGCCGCCGCGTCGATGATGCTTATGACTATGAACACACCGCAACACACGAGGTAGGTGTTTTCATCCACAAACAACCACTGTCACCCGCACCACGCAAAACAGTCCGAACATCTTTACCGTTTATAAGATGTTCGGACGTTTTTATACATATAAATAGATTTTACTTGCGACACCATTATAGCTAAAATATAAATACACATAAGTAAAACTGCAGACGATATTCTAATAATACCATCTGCCGTTTATTGTTCATTTACTACTAACTTTATAATTAAAGGACACAGTTTGTTTCCGTATCACTGAAATTCATACTTTTTTTGCAAAGTTATCTATAAAAAAGCAAGGCTACTTGATAAGTAACCTTGCTTTTTGGTAAATAGCGGTCAATGCAAAAGAACTCAGGTAGGAGGTGACCGCTATGAGCCTAAACATACATAAAAACTTTATTCACGCAAACCTTTGAATTTTATTTTAACAAAGATACTGCATCACCAATAGTTTTCTCAAGTGCTTCTTTGCCGTACTCATCAACCTGAGATTTGTTCTTTTCGCCATGAGTAAGACACCCTGCACCGCCGATACAACCGCCGACACATGCCATACCTTCGATAAAGTTAGCGTCAAGCACATTTTTACTCTTTCTGAGAAGAGCAGTTCGGCATGCTTCTATACCGTCACAGGGGATTGCTTTAAGCTCAAAATCAATATTCTGCTCAACAAGTCCCTGCTTCACTGCGTCTGAAAGTCCGCCGCTGCGAGCAAAGATTCTGCCGTAGTACGAGGCATTATCAAGAACATCTTCCTCAAGAGCAGTAATATCAATATCACGGCTATCAAAAAGTGCCTGAAGCTCCTCAAAGGTAAGCACGGTGTCAACATAAGGCTTTACAGATTCAAGCTGTGCCTCTGCCTTTTTGGCAGTACACGGACCGATAAACACCACTTTAGCCGTAGGGTCGGTTAACTTGATATATTTAGCCAATGTTGCCATAGGTGAAAGATTATGGGAAACGAACTCCTTAAGCTGAGGAAAGGATTTTTCTATATACTGAACAAAAGCAGGGCAACAAGAGCTTGTAAGGAAGCCTTTTTCTGCAAGCTCCTTAGACTCTGCCTGAGCCACCATATCCGCACCTAAAGCCGCCTCTACAACTGTAAAGAAGCCAAGTTCTTTAAGCCCTTTTAT